>NZ_RAWA01000272.1 GCF_003611675.1 Corallococcus sp. CA053C | reverse complement strand
ATGGAGGACATGCGGCGGCGCACCCTAGCGGAACCGGCGGCCCTTGCCACCGGCCGTCCGGGGTCGGGTGCCTGCCTGATTGGAATGCGACCCGTGCCCCGCGGGCTTAGAACACCAGGAAGGATGCCCGGAACCATGACCGCTCAAGAACGCGTCGAAAGCGCCGCCAGCGCGCTGAAGGTGTTTCCCCTGCCGTCGGCGGTCCTGTTTCCCCACACCGTCATCCCCCTGCACATCTTCGAGCCCCGCTACCGGGACCTCGTGCGGGACGCGCTCGCCACCGACCGCGTCCTGGCCCTGGGCCAGCTGGAGCCCGGGTGGGAGGGGAAGTACGAGGGCCGGCCCACCCTGCAACCCATGCTGTGCGCGGGCGTCATCGTCTGGGACGAGCAGGTGGAGGACGGGCGCTACAACATCCTCCTGCAGGGCATCAGCCGGGTGCGGCTGGTGGAGGAGCTGACGGCGGACAAGCTCTACCGCCAGGTGCGCGCCCAGGTGCTGCCGGACGTGTCCTACACGGGGCCGGAGGAGGAGCAGCTGCGCCAGGCCGTCTTCGAACTGGCGGGCCGGGTGCCCCCGTCCTTCGCGGAGAACCTGCTGCCGGTGGCCGCGCGCGCCGGCGGGGGCATGCTGGCGGACGTGGTGGCGTCCGCGGTGGTGCCGGAGCCCGTGCGGCGCCAGGAGCTGCTGGTGGAGCTGGACGTCCGGCGCCGGCTGGAGATGGTGCTGGAGGACCTGGGCGACCTCCTGAGCCAGTTGCAGCCGATGCGCCCCACCGGTCCGCTGAACTAGGGACGCCGGACGCCGGACGCCGGACCTTGGGGGCGCCCGGGGGAACTGAACGGCCGGGCGCGCGGGCCTCACGCTGCGCTTGCCCTGGCCACCCCTCCCGCGCATTGCTGGGCGCCCCCCCTTCCTGGGAGAGCGACGCACCATGCGGCTCGTGAAGATTGGCATCGCCAGCGTCAACACCACCGTGGGCGCCTTCCAGCAGAACACCGACCGCGTGCTGGACCTGGCGCGGAAGATGGCGGCCGAGGACGTCACGCTGGCCGTGTTCCCCGAACAGGTCATCGCCGGCTATCCCGCCGAGGACCTGGTGCAGTGGCAGGGCTTCATCGACCACCAGTGGCCGGAGCTGGAGCGCTTCGCGAAGCAGACGGCGGCGCTGCCCCTGGTCTCCATCGTGGGCGTGGGCATCGCCCAGCAGGGCGTGCGCCTCAACTGCGCGGCGGTGGTGGCGGGGGGCCGGGTGCTGGGGCTCGTGCCCAAGGAGAAGCTGCCCACCTACAACGTCTTCTACGAGGGCCGCACCTTCGGCCACGGCCAGCCCGGCATGGCGGAGACGCACCGGGGCGTGCCGCTGGGGGACTACCTCTTCCAGTTCGACTTCGGCGTGGTGGCGCCGGAGGTGTGCGAGGACATCTGGAGCGCGGACGGCCCCATGCGCCGGCGCGCGTACTCCGGCGGCGAGCTGGTGGTGAACCTGTCCGCGTCGCCGTTCCGGCTGGGCTTCTGGGACACGCGCCGGGAGCTCATCGCCACGCGCGCGTCGGACCACCAGGTCACCATCGCGTACTCGAACGCGGTGGGCAGCAACGACGGGCTCATCTTCGACGGCGGCGGCTTCATCAACCAGAACGGCCGCCACGTGCTGGAGACGCCGCGCTTCCAGGAGGGCCACACCACCGCGGTGGTGGACCTGGACCGCACGCTGCGCCTGCGCACGGAGAACACCACCTGGCGCGTGGACCGCGAGTCCTGGGTGTCGGCCGGGGGGCAGAAGGTGCCCACCGTGGACTGCACGGCGGCGGTGAAGACGCAGCGGCAGAAGCTGGCCTATCCGGTGCCCGCGCACCGCAGCTTCTTCCTGCCCGCGCCGGACACCCGCCGCACCGCGCGCGTGGCCCTGTGCGAGGACATCCTCGACGCGCTGTCGCTGGGCGTGGGCGACTACTTCGAGAAGACGCGCGCCTTCAAGCTGTTCGGCATCGCGCTGTCGGGCGGCCGGGACTCGCTGCTCACGCTGCTCATCGCGCACCGGTACGCGAAGCGCGTGCGGCCGGACAACCCGGGCTCGCTCATCCAGGCGTTCTACATGCCCAGCCCGTACTCCAGTCAGCAGACGCGCGACGCGGCGGAGACCATCGCGCGCGAATTGGGCGTGCCCTTCCAGGTGGTGTCCATCGAGGAGGCCTTCGAGCGGGAGAAGGCCGCGGCCCAACAGATGCTGGGCAGCGCGAAGCTCACGCCCATCACCGAGCAGAACATCCAGGCGCGCATCCGCGCCCAGCGCATGTGGAACTGGAGCAACTCCTGCGGCGGGCTGTTCCTGCAGACGGGCAACATGAGCGAGAAGTCCGTGGGCTACACCACCATTGGCGGTGACCTGATGGGCGCGCTCGCGGTCATCGCGAACGTGCCCAAGACGGTGGTGATGTACCTCTTGGACTACCTGCAGGAGACCACCGGCTACGAGGGCATCCGCAAGGTGCTGGCGAAGCCCGCGGGCCCGGAGCTCGCGCACGACCAGGTGGGCGAGGAGGAGTTGATGCCCTTCCCCATCCTGGACGCGTGCTTCTACCTGCACGCGGGCGAGAAGCTCACGCCGTCGGAGATGCGCACCGCGCTCGCCGCGATGTTCCCGGAGCTGGAGGAAGCGCGGCTGGGCGGGTACGTGGACCGCTTCGTGAAGCTGTTCCAGCAGTCCATCTACAAGTGGGTGCAGGCGCCGCTGTCGCTGCACATCGGCAACCTGGACCTGGACCGGGAACGCGCGCTGCAATTGCCTGTCGTCACGGGCTCTGGCTGGCTGCGCGACACCTGATGGATGTCTGGGATTGACGGTGGGCAGGGGGGCGTACGAGCCCCCCGCTCCCGTGAAGTGGCTCTGAAACCACGCCTCTCCCTCTGGGGGGCGAGCGGGCAGGTCAGCTGTCCGTGGTTTCTTGTCAATGCCTTGCCGGAAGTCCCGCTCAAGACAACCTTCATGTCAGTCAGTCGACGATGGAGGTTTTGATGAAAGCGAAGATTCTGGCGGGCGCTATCGCGGCGCTCATGTATGGGACGGGCGCGGTTGCGGCGGAGAAGGATTGCCCCCCGGGGCAGGCCGCTGTCTACAAGGACAAGGGCCAGCAGGAGATGACGGCGCAGGCGTCTCCAGGGACGGTCCAGGAGGAGGATGATCTCGTCATCGAGGAGGCACCCGCGGACGATTCGCTCCAGGGTACGGGGGGCAGTGGCTCCTCGCCGACGGACGAATCCCAGAACCAGGGGAGCAGCCAGCAGGGCCTCAGCGACCTCACCAGTGGCAAGGGAGGCAGCGGCGCCATCTACTTGAACACGCCGCTGCGCTGCGAGCCGGTGGACCAGTCGGGAACGGGCGGCAGTGGCGGTGAGATCGCGCCACCGTCGAGCCAGCAGCCCATGACGCCTCCGCCCGCGGCGGCCGAGCCTCCGGCTCCTCCGCCCGCGGCGGCCGAGCCTCCGGCTCCTCCGCCCGCGGCGGTCGAGCCTCCGGCCCATCCGCCCGAGTCGGCGGATGCCACGGGTGGCAGCGGCGTCGCCGCGCCGCCGGCGGCGACGGACTTCAGCACTACCAATGAGGATCTCCAGCCGCTGGAGGCGGAGAAGAAGGACAAGAACGACAAGAAGGGCCTGACGCTGCTGGTCGGTGGCGGTGTGGAAGGCTACACCGGCGCCCTGGCTCCCCAGATTGCTCCCGGCCCCTCGGCGGCCGTGACCGCGTCGCTCAAGCCCACGTCGGTGCTGGGCATCGAGGTCGGGTACACCGGCGCGTTGAACAACATCAAGGGCCCGGGAGACGAGAGCGGCTTCGAGGGTCCGGACCTGGTCCGCAACGGTGGTCAGGCGGCCCTGACGCTCGCGGTGTCTCCGTCGGCGGTGCAGCCGTACCTGCTGGGCGGCATCGGCGTCAGCAACTACCACTTCCGTTGGGGTGAGTCGCGGGGCTTCAGCGACGACACGGTGGGCAACCTGCCCGCGGGCGTGGGCGTGCGCGGCCACTTCGGCCACTTCACGGCGGACCTGCGCGGCTACTACAACTTCCTGTTCGACAAGCAGTTCGCTCCGAACATCGAAGCGGGTGGCGGCGATCCGTCGGGCGGTGGCAGCTACGCGACCACCCTCAACGTGGGTGGCACGTTCTGACCTGAAGCCTGAATGACGAAATCCATGGCAGGGGTTGGCGGCGGGGTGTCCGGTTTCGACCGGGCCCCCGCCGCCACTCTCTTTTTTCCGACGGGCGGGCGGGCATTCAGGGCGGCAGCACGCTGCGTCCGGCGTTAAAGTGCGGATTTTTCCAAGGCGGATTCCCGCCAAGGAGTCGCGCGCATGAGCTTGAAGACCGAAGACGTGAAGGTGGGAACCGGGGCGGAAGCCACGAAGGGCAAGACCGTGACGGTGCACTACGTGGGCACGCTGACCACGGGCGCCAAGTTCGACAGCAGCCGCGACCGGGGCCAGGGCTTCACGTTCCCGCTGGGCGCGGGCCGGGTCATCCAGGGCTGGGACCAGGGCGTCGCGGGGATGAAGGTGGGCGGCGTGCGCAAGCTCACCATCCCGCCGGAGCTGGGCTACGGCGCGGGGGGCTTCCCGCCGGTCATTCCCCCGAACTCCACGCTGCTGTTCGAGGTGGAGCTGTTGGACGTTCGTTAGGACTCCGTACTCAGGAAAAGAGAGGCCGTCATGGCGACGCTCGAAATCACGAAGGACAACTTCAAGGAGACGGTGAGCAAGGGCGGCATCGTCGTGCTGGACTGGTGGGCCACCTGGTGCGGCCCGTGCCGGGCGTTCGCGCCCGTGTATGAGAGCTCGTCGGAGACGCACAAGGACATCGTGTTCGGGAAGATCGACGTGGACGCGCAGCCGGAGCTGTCCAGCGCCTTCGAGGTCCGGTCCATGCCCACGCTGATGGTCTTCCGCGACGGCATCCTCCTGTTCGACCAGCCGGGCGCGCTGCCCAAGTCGGCGCTGGAGGACCTGCTGCGGCAGGTCCGTGCGCTGAACATGGAGGACGTGAAGCGCGAGGTGGAAGCGCAGCGCGCCTCCAAGGAAGCGCCCAAGGCCTGACGTCCGGCCGGGGGCCTGCCTGCACGGGAGGCCCTACGGCGCGGCGACGGTGCAGACGCCGCCGCCGTTCAGGTGCGCCTGATCCACGATGCTCTGGGTGACGAAGGCCTGGAGCGTGCGCAGGTCGTAGGCGCCGGGTTGGTAGACGACGGGCTGGCCCTGATCATCCGTGAGGGGGCCTCCGTCCAGACCGTGCAGGTCCAGCAGGTCCTGGGACGCCAGCCCCTCCGGCGTGATGGCGTGGTTCGCATCCGCCGTGGCGGCGATGGCCTCGAAGCGCAGCTGCACGCCGCGGTGGGTGCCCAGCCGGTCATAGAACAGGTGCTCGGCGTGGAGGGTGACCTCCGCCTCCGCCACGGAGTTCTCCGGCACGACGAGTCCCTGGGTGCCATCCACGCCGTTGATGCAGTCCACCATCCGCGCATGGACGGGGAAGCCCATGCGGAAGGTGTAGAGGCCCCGGGTGGGGTCGCGGTGCTGCGCGCGGCCCTCCACGAAGTAGCTGAAGCCGCGCTCGCGCATCATCGCCAGGTCCTCGGCGGACACGGACGCGCCGGCCACGGTGCGCGCTTCCGGCGGACTCACGAGGAAGGCCACGCTCCAGCGCCCCGCCTCCAGCCCCGTCAGCGCGGTGAGCGGCGCGTCCCCCTTCTGCACGTCCACGAGCACGTGCTCGTCCGTCGCGCGCACGTCGCCGGACGCGGAGGTGAGGGTGAAGTCGCCCAGGGACACCAGGTATTTGGTGAACTGCACGGACCACTGGTCCTGGAAGAGGTGGTCGGCGTAGCCGCGCTGCGTGCCGTCCCCTCCGCTCAGCGTCACCCGCGCGTCGCCCCGGGCCACGGTGTCGCCGCACCCGGAGGCGCCCAGGCCCCACGCGGCCAGCAGCCACTTCCATCGAAGGTTCATGCAGTCGGTTGGTATTTGTAACTTGGTTGCAAGTCAAGCCTGGGTCGCGGTATCCACGGCCGCTGACGGGAGGGCCGCCTGTGTCGGGTGGCCTCCGTCGAGCGAGGTCGTTGCCCGTGTTCATCCCGACGCTCGTGCTCTGGCTGCTGAGCGCGTCGCCTGAAGCGCCCGTGGTTGCCCCCGTGCCCGTGGAGGCGGCGCCACCCGTGATGCCGGCGGACGTGCCCGCGTTGAAGCAGGCCGTGCGGGTGGTGCTGCGGCTGACGCTCGACACCGGGGGCGAGGTGTCCCGGGTGGAGGTGCGCGAGTCGGGCGGGGAGCCGTTCGACCGGGCCGCGATGGCGGCGGCCACGCACTGGCGCTTCGAGCCCGCGCGCCGGGGAGATGTTCCGCTGGAGGTGCAGGTGGACGTGCCGGTGATGTTCGAGCCGCCCGCGCTCCCGGAGGCGGCTGCGGTGGCGACCGCGCCAGCGGCCTCGGAGGAGGCTTCAGTGGCGACCGTGCCGGCGGCCCCAGCGCCCACGGACGCGAAGCCGCCGGGGTTCTCCACCACGGTGCGGGGGCGTTCGGTCGCGCCGCCTCCGGTGGCGGTGGGGGACTTCCACATCACGGTGGGGCAACTCGCGGACGTGCCGCGCAACTCCGCGACGGACCTGCTGTTGCTGGCGCCGGGCGTGATGCTCGCCAACCACGGGGGAGAGGGCCACGCGGAGACGGTGTACCTGCGTGGCTTCGACGCGGGCGAGGGCAAGGACGTGGAGATGCGCCTGGACGGCGTGCCCCTCAACGAGGTCTCCCACGCCCACGGCCACGGCTACGCGGACACGTACTTCATCATCCCGGAGCTGGTGAAGTCGCTGCGCGTGACGGAGGGTCCGTATGATCCGTCCCAGGGCGACTTCGGCGTGGCGGGCACGGTGGAGTACCAACTGGGGTTGGAGCGCCGGGGCATCACCGCCTCCGCCAGCTACGGCAGTTTCGCGTCGCGCCGGTTGTCGCTGGTGTGGGGACCGCCCGAAGCCACCGACGCCACGTTCGTCGGCGTGCTGCTGCGCCAGGGCCACGGCTTCGGTCCCAACCGCGCGCATGCGAATGCGGGCATCATGGCCCAGACGGAACTGCGCCTGGGGCCGGAGACACGGCTTCGCCTCTTCGGCGCGAGCTACGGCGCGCGCTACTCCTCCGCGGGCGTGGTGCGCGAGACGGACGTCGTGGACGCGCGGCTGCCGTGCGCCGGGGACGCGGACTCGCAGTTCTTCTGCCTCTACGACCCCCACCAGGGCGGCGCCAACCAGCGCCACATCGCGTCCGTGGAGTGGGTGTCGCGGCTGGAGCGCGGCGGACGCTTCGTGCAGCAGGCCTACGCGGTGTCCCGGCAGATGCGCAGCCGCGAGAACTTCACCGGCTTCCTCCAGGACACGCCGCCCGTCGGCGAGGCGCAGCGCGGGGACAACACCGAACAGTCCTACCAGGGCACCACCGTGGGGCTGCGTGGACGCTACACGCCGGGGCTCGTCTGGGCAGGACAGCCGCAGCCGGTGGAGCTGGGCTACGTGGCCCGCTTCGACAACGTGCACACCCGCGCGCGGCGCCTGCGTGACAAGGGCGGCGCGCCCTACGCCACCGTCTTCGACAACCAGGTGCGCACCACGAACCTGGGCGCCTACCTGTCGCTGCGGGCCGCTCCGCTCCCCTGGCTCACGCTCCGGGGCGGCGTGCGCGTGGACACCTTCCTGTTCGCCGTGGAGGACCTGAACCGCCCGGACGCGGACCGGCAGGGTGCTCGCATCCCGGAGGAGTCGGTGGAGGCCTACGGCTTCTTCGCCAGCCCCCGCGCCACCGCCGAGGTGCGCCTGACGCCCCGCCTCACGTGGCTCAGCAGCGCGGGCCTGGGCGCTCGCTCCAGCGACGCGGCGGGCCTGTCCGACGCGGAGTTCGCGCCGTATGCGCGGGTGACCTCCGGCGAGACGGGGCTGGGCTGGTGCTGGGGCGATGAGGGACACGACGCCACGGTGGAAGCGCGGGGCGCGGTGTTCGCCACGCGCGTGTCGCAGGACCTGGTGTTCAGCGAGACGACGGGGCGCAACCAGCCCATCGGCCCGTCGCAGCGGCTGGGCGCCTTCGGCAACGTGCGCTTGCAGTGGAAGCAACGCCTGGACGTGCAGGCGAGCCTCGCGTGGGCCCGCGCCACGCTGCCCGTGCCCGGTGCGTCCTCGTGGCGGCTGTGGGACGGCACGGTGCTGCCGTACATCCCGCAGGTGCTGGGCCGGGTGGACGCGGCGTGGCGCGGCACCGCCACCGTCGTCCAGCAGCAGGTCGGGTGGAGCGTGGCGCTGGGACACAGCGCCATCGGGCCGCGGCCCCTGCCGTTGGATCGCTACAGCGAGCCCGTCTTCCTCTTCGACGTGGCGGCCCGGGCGCGCTGGAGCGCGGTGGAGCTGGGCCTGTCGGTGGAGAACCTGCTGGACGCGCGCTGGCGCGAGTCCGAGTTCAACTACGTGTCCAACTTCCGCGGCCCCGAAGCGCCCGCGTCCCTGCTCGCCACGCGCCACTTCTCCGCCGGTGCCCCTCGCACCGTGCGCGGCACCCTCACCGTGTACCTGGACCTCCAGGAGGACACACCATGACCTCTCCCCTGCGTCACACCCGTCGTGCCTTCACGTTGCTGCTGGGCGGTGCGCTCGCGGCGGGCGTCAACGCCTGTGGGCTGTCCGGCACCGGAGGCCGGAGCATCACCTTCCGCGTGGGTCTGCGCACGGCGCTCGCGCCCGGCGAGGACACCGTCGGCGTCTTCACCACCGACACCGGCTGGCGCGTGGAGCTCACCACCGCGCGCCTGGTGCTGGGGCCGCTCTACTTGTTCGAGAAGGCCTCGCCGCTCCAGCCCCAGGCCCTGCTGCGCCGCCTGGGAGACGTGCTGCTGCCCACCGCGCACGCGCATGAAGGGGACTTCTTCTCCGGCGGTCGCGTGCTGGGGGAGTGGGACCGGGAAGTGGTGTTCGACCTGCTCGCGGACGGAGGACAGGCGCGCGTGTTGGGGCGCTCCCCGGGCATCGCGGGCGTGGCGCGTTCGCTGTCGCTGCTGCTGCGGCCGCCCTCCCGTGCGCTGGGGGTGGAGGGGGACGTGATGGAGGGGCACTCCCTGCTGCTGGCCGGGACGGCGACGCGTGAGGCGGTGCGCGTGCCCTTCCGGCTCGCGCTGGACTTTCCGCCGCCCGTGGAGCTGCAGCGCGTGGACTTCGTGCCCATCCTGGCGGACCTGGACGAGGAGGGGTTCTTCGTCCTGGAGGTGCAGCCGCACCGCTGGTTCACGGGCACGCGGTTCGACCGGCTCCCGGTGCCGGCGGAGGGCTCGCCGCTGGAGGTGGGGCCGGAGACCCAGGTGCACCGCGCGCTGAGCGTCAACGTGCGGCGCTTCGACGCCTTCACGGGCGCGTGGGAGCCCCAGGAGGGGTGACGTGGGGGCGGATCAGCCCGGCAGCCAGAACGGCGCCAGCGCGAGCTCCAGGCCTTCGAAGGGTTCGGCGCGCACGCACTCCTCGCCGACGAAGGCGCGCCTCAGCACCCAGCGCTCGTGGTCCAGGCGGAACACCTCCAGCACGCGGTTCACGGGATTGATGACCCAGGCGTGCTGGATGCCCGCGCGTGCGTAGCGCGGCAGCTTGGAGCCCAGGTCCAGCTTCGCGCTGGCGGGGGACAGCACCTCGCAGATCCAGTCCGGCCTGCGTTCGATGAAGGTGCCAGGGGGCAGGGGCTCCGGGCGTCCGCTCCTCCAGCCCGCGAGATCCGGCACCAGCACGTCCTGGCCCATCAGCAGCCGGGGGGTGGCGGTCCACCACCAACCCTCCGGCGCGCGACCGAGCAGCGGCGTCAGGCCCATGCTGCGCGCGGTAGGCGGAGCGGAGATGTAGAGGATCCCATCCAGCGCTTCACCCACGAGGTAGTGGGGCAGCGTCTGCACCTCCTCGTGTGGCGGGAGGGGCTTGCGGGCGGCGGGGTGGCGCATGCGGCGGGGCCTCCGGGTGAGACGCCACCGTAGCGAGGGCCCCCTTGTCGCGGCAGCTGACCGCCGGGGAGGGCAAAGCATGTGCTGGTGGACGCAGAGGCCTCCCCTCCGGACGTGTCAGCGCGACTCGCGCTCCAGAACGAACTGGAACATCTCCGCCGGGGTGGGACCGAACTGGAGCAGGTAGATCTGATCACCCGGCTCGGCGGTGAATGTCACCGTGTGCGTGATGCCGACGCAGATGAACCGCGCGGGTGCGAGCACCGACGCCACGTCCGTCCCGCCCTCCGTGTCGTGGGTGACCTTTGTCGCCACGGCCTGGTTGAGGAAGAGCGTGACGTGCTCGGCGTTCGCCGGGTCGGAGATGAAGCCCGTGTAGCCCCCGAAGCCCGTCGCACCCGCGCGCAGGGTGACGGCGTAGCGGGTGTGGCCCGTGTTCGTGTCCGGCGGGAAGTCGAAGGGCGTGCGACCCGCGGTGACGGCCTCCGGCGTGTTCGCGAGCGTGTGCGTGCACGCGTGCTCCAACACCGGATCACGCTCGCCGGTGGTGAAGTCGAGCGCGCCGTCACCCAGGCCCACCGTGGCGGGGTCCAGGGCGTGTCCGGCCGAGTCCCTCAGCGCGGCCAGCTCCACGGTGTAGTGCGTGGAGGCCTCCAGGGGCCGGGTGCTCTCCTCGGTGCGCGGCACGGTGAGGGTGAGCGTGCGTGCGTCCTCGGACCAGGCGCCGGTGAGGACGCGGGCCGGGACGGTGGGGTCCGTGCGGTCGCGCAGCGTCACCTGCGCGGCGGAGGAGTCCATGGGCTCGCTGAAGGTGAGCGCGAGCACCTTGCGGAAGGCGATGAGCGGCTTCTCTCCGGACGTGTCCGAGTACAGCTCCAGCGGGTAGACGTCCGTGGCGCCCTCGGCGGGTTGGGACGTGGTGACGGTGGCGGTGGAGCGCGGGTCGGTGCCGGCATCGGTGCCCGCGTCCGTCTGTACTCCGGCGTCGGGCGTGACGGTGGGGGGCTCGTCATCACAGCCGGTCAACGCGAGGGTGGCGCAGGCGACGAACAGGAAGGCGGCGGAGGAGAGACGCATCGGGAGGGGTCCTTCAGGGGAGGAACGCGCGGCGGAGGGCACGTGGACGCGCGGGGAAGAGGCCCACGCCGGAGCACCCGTCCGAGGGAGGTGCTCCAGCGTGGGTGCGGACCTTCGTTCAGGCCCGCGTCAGCGGTCGTCGGGAGCTCAGCGCGCTAGCACTGCGACCCGTCGCAGTTGTCGTCGATGCCGTTGCCACAGACTTCCGTGGCGCCCGGGTTGATGCTGGCGCCGGAGACCGGCGTGTCGTTGCAGTCGAAGCGCTGCGTCGTGTAGCCGGAGGGCGGCGTGCACGCGGTGTAGACGGACGTGGTGCTGCCGTACCCGTCACCGTCCGCGTCCCGGTAGTAGCGCGTGCGCGAGTCGTCGAGGAACTCCGGCACCAGGGTGATGGCGTTGCCGGCTGCCGGGCCCGTCGCGACGATGTACGTCGTGCCGGCCGTCAGGTCGTGGACGGACACGTAGACGAGCGAACAGCCGGTGGAGGACACCGTCTGCGACAGCGCGGCGGCCACCGTGGCGTTGGTGCTCCCGTTGATGACGGTGAACGGCACGTTCTGCGTCCGGTAGAACGCATAGGAGCCGGTGGTGGCCGGCACGTACGTCACCGAGCCCTCGGCGCTGGAGGGCAGGGTGAGGTCGTAGGCCTTGTGCTTCGTGCTGATGGACGGCGCGCTCGTGGTGCGCGTGGCGCTCGCCGTGCGGGCCAGGTGGTCCGCGGGGTTTCCGGCATGCACGCACGCGTGCGACGTGATGCCCGAGCCCAGCGACGTGCAGCCGGCCTCCAGCGCCTGTGCGCCCTGCGCCTCCGTCGTGGACTCCGGCTCCTCCATCGGGCCGCAGGCCACCAGGCCGAGCGACAGCAGTGCGCTCAGCGCGATGCGCTTCATCTTCATCATGGGGTTGTTCCTTTCGGGATGCCGGGCGCGGGGTGCCATGCGGTGCGTACCGCCGGTGCGCCCGGTGGCCCTGTCATGCCTTTAATGAAACTGAGTTGCAATAGAAGGATGGTGACATCACTGGAGGTGTTCGATGACGAGTCCGAACTCCGTGGCCTCCGTGGGACCGAAGGAGACGGTGTACGGGACCTTGTCGGTCAGCTCGTAGCCGACCATCTGCTTCAGGCCGTCGCAGAAGGGGCCGGTGGGCCGCGTGCCGACGGGCTCCACGACGCGCTCGCCCTCCTTCACGGTGACGGCGACGTCGGGCGTGCTCAGGTAGAGGACGAAGTCGCCAGTGGCCCACGCCTTGAAGTTGAACGTGCCCACGGACGCGCCGCCCTCCTGGCGCAGCTTGACGGTGTAGTGGGTGTGGAAGTCGTCCACGCGGGGTTGCCGGTCCGGGGACGCGGTGACGGTGGCGAAGGGGCCATTCGTGACATGCCAGCAGGCGTGCGCGCCGTCGTCCCCGAAGTCGAAGCCGTCGCGCGGCACGTAGTCGGGGTCGGGCACGCACGACAGGCCCTGCTCGCTGGCCAGGTAGGCCCGGTCGCAGTGACACCAGTCACCCTCGGGCTCACGGTGGATGTGGCCGTTGGGCGCGCAGGGGTCGGCCTGCTCTTGCGGCATGCCTCCGTCGGGGGGCGTCGAGTCGTTGCCGCCACAGGCGGTCAGGGCCGCGATGCAGCCGGCCAGGAGGAGGGCACGGAAGGGGCGACGCATGGGCGGACCTCCGGGTCGGCGCGGTGTTGTAGATGCAATCGAAGTACATGGGTTTCTGGATGTTGGGAGGGGCTACTCCTCGGCGTGGTCGTGCCCCGTCTCCTCGATGACGAGGAGGAACGTGGCGGGCTGGGGAACGACGGCCGCGAAGTCCACGCGGTAGTCGATGCCTCCCTCCAGGTCCGCGGTGACGGCGGAGCGCAGGCTGCCGCAGACCTCCTGCGGGACGCTGTAGTGGCACTCCAGGCCGACCTCTTCATTCGTGGCCGCGTTGACGATGCGGACCGCGCGGTAGCCGGAGGTGAGGAAGGCGTACTCGGTGGACTCCTCGGGCGTGAAGATGACGGAGCCCGCGTAGCCGAACGTCCACTGACGGTAGGTGATGGCCGGGAGCGTGACGTTGTACGCGGTGTGTTCGACGCTCACGTCCACGAAGGACGGACCGCCCAGGGGCGCGGCGGTGACGGACTCGAAGGGACCGGCTTCGGCGTGGGTGCAGGAGTGCTCGGCGGCCTCCGCCAGCGCCTCGGTGTCCACGCAGGCGGCAAGCAGCTCCGACTGCTGGGTGATGGGGGCTGTCTCGGGGACCACGTCCTCGGGGGCGCCACAGCCGGCGAGCAGGAGGGTGAGGAG
>NZ_RAWA01000271.1 GCF_003611675.1 Corallococcus sp. CA053C | reverse complement strand
ACATGGTCCTCGCCCTGTCCCTGCTGGCCCTGACGCTGTCCGCCGCCCCCCCCACGCCCCCGTCCGGGCAGGCGCTCAACACCCAGGGGTTCCGCCTCTACCAGTCCGGGAACTACCCGGAGGCCCTGGCGAAGTTCCAGGCCGCCGCCCAGGCCACCCCGGACTACGCCCTGGCGCACTACAACGTCGCCGCCACCCTGGGCGTGCTGCGCAAGCAGGGCAAGGTGTGCGAGTACAGCGCCCACCGCGACGCCATCGTCGAGAAGCTGACCACCGCCGTGCGCCTGGACGCGCGCCGGCTGAAGCGGGCCCGGACGGACCGGGACCTGGACGTCATCCGGGACACGCTCGGCTGGCAGAAGCTCCTGGGCCTCACCCCGGAGAAGGAAGCCGACGTTCCGGCCCTGCTGCGCGCCGTGTCCTGGTACGGCCCCGGCGTCGGCGTCTACGGCACCACGCGGGGCCTGCGCTTCGCGAACAGGGGCCGCGTGGAGCTCTGGGAGAAGCAGGTGGACGACAACGGCAAGCCTTCGGAGACGCGCACGCCGGGCACCTACACCGTCCGGGGCCGCGCCGTGGAGGTGACGCTCCCCGGCAAGAAGCCCCTCACCGGCACGCTGAGCGAGACGGGCGTCCTCACCTTCCCGGAGGGCCTGGGCGCCTTCACCGACAGCCCCGCGGAGTGCGACGCCTGACGTGAAGTGACGTCCCGTGCACGCCTACACCCGCGCGAGGGCGCACGGCCCTGGCGCGCCTGCCTGCCGGTGCCCAGCTTGCTCACGAGGGGGGAGCCGGTGCACAAACTCAATGCGAGACAGTGGGGGCTGGTGGCCATCGTCGCGGCGGGACCGTTCGTCCTCGCCTTCTTGCTGGGCGCGGCGGCCCCGGCGCTGCTGGAGCCCGTGCTCGGCACGCCGGTGGGAGGCCTGAGCTGGCTGTTGGCCACGCTGCTGGGGATCACCGGCGGCGCCCTCTTCGCGCGCATCCTCGCGGCCCTGCAGCGCCCGCGCATCCAGGCCTCTCCCACCCTGCGCCTCGTGGGCACGCTGGGCGGCGCCGGAATGGTGGTGGGCCTGTGCATCGTGCCGGCGGTGGCGCTGCTGCTCGCCGGCCCCACCTGGGCGATGCACCTGGGACGTGAATCGCTTCCCGCGCCCCACTCCCTGCGCTCGCTCAGGGGGAGCGCGGTGGAGCTGCTGGGACAGGCCCGGCGCGCGTTTCCGCACCGACTGCCGCTGTCCCAGCTCCTGCTGCCGGGCCCCCGGTAGGCGTGCAGCCTGACGGCGCCCGGCCTTGAATCAGGCCGCCTTGATCTTCGCCGGCGGCGCGGACAGCGCGTACCACGCGGTGCGGAAGGCCTTGAGCTCGCGCAGTCCGGCCGGGTGACGGCCCAGCGCGGGCGCCATCGTCACCGGCAGGCCGATCTTCTTCTCGATGGCCTTGGCCGCGTTCAGCTCCAGCTTGCGGCGGTTCTCGCACTTCTCGCAGGTGGACTTGGGGCCCACGCGGTTGACGAGCACCCGCTCCACCTGGAGCTTGCGCTCCTTCAGGTACTCCACCAGCCGCTCCGTGCGGGACGCCGCCAGCTCCTCGCCGCGCGTGACGACCACGAAGCGCGACTCGCTGGGGGACGCCAGCGCGTCCTCGAAGCGCTTCACGTGCTTGAGCATGCCCGCGATGTCATCCGCCAGGTCGCCCAGGCCCTTGGCGCGGTGCTTGTTGAGCACCGCGTGCAGCGCGCCCAGCCACGTCTTCGCCGTGTCCGCCAGTTCCACCACGCGCACGGACGTCACCACCGGCGACGAGTCCACCACGATGCGCTTGAAGCGCTCCTGCACCAGGGCGTCCGTGAGCACGGACATCGCCGCCAGCTCGTCGATGCCCGGGGGCGCGCACTCCAGCAGGTTGCGCAGGTAGAGCAGGTCCGCCGGTACGTCGTTGCCCGCCTTGGGCGCGCCCTCGAAGGCCTTCTCCGCCTTCTCCTTCAGCCGCTTGCGCAGGGCGTTGAACCAGCCCGCCATGTCCAGCTCGCGCGCGTACAGGCCCTTGGTGCCCTTCACCTGGGTCTCGGTGTCCGTCAGGCGGCTCTGCAGCACGTCCGACAGCGAGTGCGCCGGATCCGTGGAGATGAGGAGCACCGGCCCCTCCTTCTCCGTCAGCGTCACCGCCGCGGCGGCCGCGCAGGAGGACTTGCCCACCCCGCCCTGGCCCACGAAGAAGATGAGCCGCGTGGGCGGCAGCGGGGGCGCCGCGATGGGCGGCATGGAGGGGGCGCGCACCAGCGCCGGAGGACCTTCCGCCGCGCTGAACTCCAGCGCCTTGGTCTCCTTGCCGGCCGCCCACACCGCGGCGAACTCCTTCAGCCCGTCCAGCCCCCGGGGCGCCACCTCGCGGCGGCCCAGCAGGTTCACGGGCACGACCTTGTCCAGCGCCTGGTACTTGCGCACGTGGGGCGCCTGCAGACCGCGGCGGCCCTGACACGACGAGCAGCCCTCGTGGTCCTCCACCTGGTTGACGATGACCTCCGTCACCGGCAGGCCGCGCTCGCGCAGCTGGGTGAAGTACATGCGCGTCTGCGCTTCCGGCACCGGCTCCGCCAGCGTCACCAGGTGGAAGGCCGTGCGCGCCGGATCCTTCAGCAGCGCCAGCAGCTTCTCCGCCTTCTGGCCGACCTGATCCAGGAACCCGCCCGCGGACGGCAGCGCCGCGTCCGACTTCTTGCCCTTGCCGCCCGAGGACGGCACGCGGTCCTGTCCCGCCCGCACGAAGCCCAGGAACTTGCGCAGCTGGGCCGGCATGTCGAACAGGCGCAGCGTGTGGCTGGTGGGCGCCGTGTCGACGATGATCCGGTCGAACTCACCCGACTCCAGCAGGTCCACCACGTGGAAGAGGGCCACCAGCTCCTCCAGCCCCGGAACGGCCTGCTGGTAGAGCTTGCCCATCTCCTCGTCGGACAGGTGCGTGCCCTTCACCGCCGCCTTCGCCAGCGCCGGGAGGTAGTCCGCCAGGAACGGCTTGAGCAGCGCGGCCGGGTTCAGCTCCACGGCCCACAGCCCGCCTTCGCCCTTGCCGGCCTGCAGCTTGGTGGCCTTCGTGGGCAGCTTCTTCTTCAGGAGGTCCGACAGCGACTGGACCGGATCCAACGAGACCACCAGCACCTTGTGCTTGGGAGCGTCTTCGGAGAGCCTCACCGCGTACGCTGCCGCGAGCGTGGTCTTGCCCACCCCGCCCTTGCCGCCGAAGAAGTGAAGAACTCGCGCGTCGCTCATTGAGTTGTGGCCTTCCTTGTGCCCCCCGGCAGCACCCCAGATGACTCACGTCGGACAACCGCGCCCAGGGGGGCGGAAGTGGCCCGGTATGATCCGTCCCGGCCGGCCCTCACCAACAGGTGGGAGAGGGGCGCAGGATCCCCCGTTCAGGGGGGAAAAGTCAAGAATTGACAGGGGTTTTCGAGACCTCCCCCTGCCCTTCCAGCCTTCCTGGCAGCCCTCGCGCGCGCGGTCCGCGAGGCGCCTGTCGGACCGCGAAATCGCGTGGGGATGGCCTACCCGTGGGGTCAGCGGACGAGGAAGCTGCTGCTGGCGCCCAGGGGCCCGTCGTTGCCCTGGCTGCCCAGGGGGCCACCGCCCGGGGTGCCCTGGGCCCGGTTCTCCGCCGCGTAGCGGTTGAGCTTGTTGTAGAGCGTCTTCTCGCTCACCCCCAGCACCTCCGCGGTGCGGGCCTTGTTGTTTCCGTTCCGCTGGAGGCTGCCGAGGATGTACTCGCGCTCCACCGCGTCCAGGCTCAGGCCGAACGGCAGCTTGAACGTGTGGCGCTCCGGCCCCTTGCCGGCCATGTCGGGCGGCAGGTGCTCGCGGGTGATCAGCTCCCCGTCGCAGAGGATGACGGCGCGCTCCACGGCGTTGCGCAGCTCGCGGATGTTACCCGGCCAGTCGTAGTTCTTCAGTACCTCCATGGCCTCCGGGTGCACGCCGGACACGCGCTTGGCGGAGTCCCCGCGGAACTTGTCCACGAAGTGCTGCACCAGGATGGGCACGTCCTCGCGGCGCTCGCGCAGGGGCGGCAGGTGCAGCTGGAACACGTTGAGGCGGAAGTAGAGGTCCTCGCGGAAGCGCTGGTTCTTGATCTCCTGCTTCAGGTCGCGGTTCGTGGCGGACAGCACGCGCACGTCCACTTCGATCTCCACCTTGCCGCCCAGCCGGCGCAGACGCCCCTCTTCCAGGACGCGCAGCAGCTTGGCCTGCAGGTCGATGGGGATCTCCCCCAACTCGTCCAGGAAGAGCGTGCCGCCGTGGGCCATCTCGAAGACGCCCGGGCGGCGCTGATCCGCGCCGGTGAAGGCGCCGCGCTCGTGGCCGAAGAGCTCGGACTCGATGAGCGTCGCGGGGATGGAGGCGCAGTTGATGGCGATGAAGGGCTTGTCGCGGCGCAGGGACAGGTTGTGCACCGTGCGGGCGACCACTTCCTTGCCCGTGCCGGACTCACCGCTGATGGAGACGCTGGCCTTGGACGGGGCCACCTTCTCCATCATCTCGATGACCTTGCGCATGCCGGTGGAGCTGGCGATGAGGTCCGTGGAGCCCAGCTGCTTGAGGCGACGCCGCAGCGTCTGCACCTCGCGCATGGTCTCCTTCTTCTCCAGCGCGCGGTCGATGCAGACCTTGAGCCGCGCGGTGTCCAGCGGCTTCACGATGAAGTCGTAGGCGCCCTCGCGGATGGCCTCCACCGCGGTGTCGATGGTGCCGCGCCCCGTGAGGAACACCACCGGGCAGTCCGGCAGCTCCTCGCGCAGGTTGCGCAACAGCCACAGCCCGTCCGTCTCCGGCATGGCCAGATCCGACAGGACGACGTCCGGCCGGAACTCACCCGCCTTGCGGAGGGCGTCATGCCCGTCGAACGCGGTCTCGACCTTGTGACCCCAGGCGGACAGCATCTCCGCCAGGGCCTCGCAGGTCTCACGTTCGTCATCCACGGCCAGGATTCGTGCGCTGCCCAAGGTGAAAACCTCCACTGCGATGAAGCGTGGTGTAACCGAAGAAGCCCGTCAGCGACCCGAAGGGGGGATCAGGCGCGCGGGAAGACGAGGCGGCAGGAGCCCGCCCGGATATCGAATTCGATGCCCAGCTGGGCGGCCCGGAGCGTCAGCGCGGCCACCGTGTCGGTCGCCAGTTCGGGCCCCGGGGAGCCGTCCTGCACCTCCAGCACCGCGCGAGCACCCTCGGCGCGGACCGCGACCACCACGGTGCCGCCCGGCTCCGCGCGGTTGAAGGCGCGCATCAGCACCTGGACCAGGAAGAAGCCCAGCTCCGTGGTGTCCTCGAGCCGCGCCTGCACGTCCGGTTCAATGGCGCGCTGGACTTGAAGACGGCGCCGGCGGCTCTCGTGGCCCAGCACGTCCAGGGCCTTGCCGGTGGCGTCCGACAGCGGCGCGTCCCCGGAAGGGCCCGTGCCGCGGAACACGATGAAGTCCGAGAAGAGCTTGAGCAGGCCGTCCACGCGCAGGATCTGCTCGCGCATGGCCTTGAGGTTCTTCTCCTGCGTCGCCGGCACCTGGCCGGACTCGCCCTTGAGCTTCTCGGAGAGGACCTCCAGGTGGATGGCCAGCGCGTTGAGGGGGTTGCGCACGTCGTGCAGGAGGCTGTCCATCAGCGCCGGCACGGCGTCGTAGCGGGCAGCGCCCACCACGGGGTCCGACACATCCTGGACAGAAGGCACACTGCTGACAAAAGCTGATGAGCTAACCACCTGGAACTCCTCGGAATTTCCGTCGACCCCACCCCCGCCGCCACCCCACCGGACCCAGGATTTAGGGAGCACCCTCGGGATTGGCAACCCTGGGTCGGTAATTCTTGCCGGAGTTCTGAAATTCCCGTGTCAGGACGGCCACTTACAATTGCATCCAAGTGTCCTTCAACCAACGCGGGACGGGGCCCGGAGGCCTGCGTGTCCAGGGTCTGTCCACCCCAGGACATCGCGCGGCACTCAGGTGCCGGGCGCCGGAGGCTGGGCCGCGGGGCCCACGCCGATGAGCTGCAGGCCCAGGCGGGCGGCGTACTCGAAGATGCGCGGGTCCCGGTAGAACTCGCCGAAGACGATGCGGGTGCAGCCGCTGTTCGCGATCAGCTTGAAGCACGGCCAGCAGGGGCTGGCCGTCGTGTAGATGGTCGCCCCGTCAATGGAGACGCCGTTCTTGGCGGCCTGGATGATGGCGTTGGCCTCCGCGTGGACGGTGGCCACGCAGTGGCCGTTCTCCATCATGTGGCCCACGTCGTCACAGTGCGGCAGGCCGCGGATGGCGCCGTTGTAGCCGGTGGACAGGATGGTCTTGTCGCGCACCAGCACCGCGCCCACGTGCTTGCGATCACAGGTGGCACGCGTCGCCACCTGCTGGGCGATGTCCATGAAGTACTGATCCCAATTGCCCCGAGCGGACATGCGCGAACCTCCGGATGATGTGCCCGCAGCTCTAACGCCGGGGCACGCCCTGTCCAGTTCGCTGCAGCCCCGGCTCGGGGCCTTTGAAAGGATCAGCGACTGGCGGTCTTCTGCGGACCCGCACCGTCCGCGTCCCGCTCCAGCAGGCGGCCGAAGCCCCTGGCCTGGAGGAAGCCGCGCACCTTGGCGCTGGGCGCGGCGAACGTCTCCCCGGGCATGGGCACGTCGAAGCTGAAGTTCTGGGCCGCCACCTCGAAGTCCACCTTCGCGGTGCGGTAGCCCTCGACGATGGCCAGCAGCTTGCCCGTCTCCAGGCTGAAGATGCCGCCGCCGGAGGCCCCGTAGCCGATGGGCGCGTCCGTCTTCAGCATGCGCGGGTGCTTCGTCTCCTTGTCCCACTCCACCTGGGACACCATGCCGCCGGAGATGGACAGCGCGCGGCCATACGGGGATGCCGCCACCACCACGTCCTCACCCGGCTCCAGCTCGTCGTCCTCCGCCAGGTCCGCCACGGGCCACGTCACGCCCGCCACGCGCAAGAGCGCCAGGTCCAGCTCCGGCACCGCGCCAGTGGCCACGACCTCCGCGGCGTACTCGTGGGACTCCGCGCGCCGGTCCACCACGACCTTGAGCACGGGGCTCTCAAGGTCGCCCTGCTCCACCGCGTGGGCGTTGGTGAGCACGTAGCTGACCGGTCCCGCTTCACCGGTCTCCGTGCCGATGACGACGCCCGACGCCGAGCGGCGCACCTTGCCGTTCTCCGTCGTGATGAGCCGCACGTTGAGCGGGAGGATGCGCCGCACCATCGCCTTGCGCGTCGGCTGGGGCACGGGCGCGGGCATCGAGCGCACGCGCTCCACCACCACCGGGGCCCGCGTGTGCGTCGCGAACGGGGTGTCCTCGGGAGCCTGGGACGGGGCACTGGCGCACGACACGAGGGCCAACAGGACAGGGGTGCCCAACAGCAACCGGTTCATCAACGCTCCAGGCGCAAGGAGAACGAGGGACGAGGGGACGACACACGCGCGACTCGGTGGCGGTTCCCATCATCCCGAGCCCCCGCCCGGATTGAAAAGCAGGCGGGCAGGCATCGGCTTCCGATTGCCTGCCCGCCGCCAGCGCGTCAGGTGTAGCGCTGACGCATGAGGAACAGGATGGCGTCCTTCGCGCAGTACTCGCAGTAGCCGTAGCGCTCCGCCATCGTCTTCAGCGTGCCCTGCACCTGGGATTGCTCGCGCGGGGAGAGCTGGTTGCGGTCCTCGGAGAGGTACTTGAGGACGTTCTCCTTGTTCTTGCGCAGCACCCGCTTGCGCTCCTCGAAGTAGTGGTCGCGCAGGCGCTTGAACATGTCCGGGAAGATGCGCGGGTAGTCCATCACGCCCTCCGGGTTGTCCAGCCGGTGCGCGCCGATGGAGGCGATGAGCCCCCGGCGGAAGTCCGCCGCCGGTTCGCCCTGCGGCATCACGATGGCCTCCACCTCCGCCATGCGCGCCTCGTCCGGCTTCTCCGACTCGCCCGTCACCCGGTTGCGCATCTTCTCCCCGCGCACCCAGTGGCTGACGCTCTGGATGTAGCGTTCCACCAGCTCGCGGTACTGCCCCTCCGACACGAGCCCCATGGAGTCGCGCACCTCCGAATCCACCCGGTCCAGGTACTCGCCCTCCACGACGCGCACGAAGGACTCGTGGTCGTGGTAGCCGTCCATCACCTCCTGCAGGAGGAACTCGTAGACGCTCTTGTCCTTGCAGAGCGCCTGCAGTTCCTCCAGCACCGCGAGCGCGTGCAGGCACTTGTAGTCGGGGTTCTGCGCGGCGTTGAAGAGCGCGGTCTTGATCTCGCGGGCGCTCGCGCCGGAGCGGCCCTCGTAGTTGGGGTACGACTCCGACTCCTCGTACATCTCCTCGCGCAGCTTCAAGAGCTCCTTGGTGTTCGCCGTGCTGAGCCGGCCGGGCGCCCCACCCTCCTGGTACAGGTGCAGCTTCTCCGCCGGCGCCACCTGATCCACCAGGGGCTTCACGTTGGGCGGGTAGCGGTCCGGGATGGGCTTCTTCAGGCGCGTGAGCACCGCCCACATCGCGGCCACCTCCGTGGCGTGCGGAGCGACGTGCTTGCCCACGCTGGTGGCGGTGATCTGCGCGTCGTAGATCTCCTGCTCGACCTTGTAGCGGCGCAGGTACGGCACGCGCACCAGCTCGATGCGGCCCTTGAACGACGCGAAGTCCGGCAGCTCCTTGAAGGCGGACAGGTGCTTCTCGTTGGACGACGCGATGAGCACCTCGTCCAGCTGGAGGACGAAGGGCTCCAGGGGCACCTCGCTCGTCTCGCTGAAGCCCAGCAGGTACTTGAACGCCTCCAGGGGGCGCTTGAGCAGGTCCGCGTATTCGATGAGGCCCCGGTTGGCGTGCACCAGCGGGCCGTGGGGTTCGAAGAGCACGGTGCTGTGCAGCGCGGCGGGCAGGTTGAGCTGGGTGCGGTCCGCGGAGATCTGCTGCGCGGCGGCGTCCACGCTCATCTGCGGCTCCACCGTCACCGTGCCCACCTGGTAGCGGCGCGACACGTAGAAGCGCTCCACCTGCACGTGGCGCAGGACCTTGAGGTAGTCCCCGCCGTAGGCGTTGAGCAACGCGATGTAGATGCGGCGGCACTTGGCGCACAGCTCCCCGTCGCGCAGGTAGTCGGAGAGGATGAAGTCCCCCGTCTCCCCGTCGCCGTTGCCCAGGCCCTTCTTCTTGAGCGCGCCCTCCAGCAGGCCCCGGCGCTCCGAAGGGGGCACCGCGAACAGCGGGTGGTCCCGCAGCTCACAGGGCATGCGCAGGTCCAGCGACTCCGCATCCAGGTGGGCGAACGTGGTCAGCTCGCCCTCCCCGGACCCCGTCCCCGGGCGCTCCCCGAAGCCGATGGAGCCCTTGATGAGCTTCTCCGACGGGAACACCCAGGCGATGCGGTACAGCGCGCCTTGAGGCTGGCGGGAATAATCCTCCATCCCCTGCTTCAGCGCGTTGACCAGGCTGGACTTCGCGCTGCCGTTGGGGCCGTGCAGCATGATGAGCTTGTTGATGCGGCCGGCGCGCACGAAGTTGCCCAGCAGGCGGTAGAGGGCGTTCTGCACCTCCTCCTGCCCGGCGACGCGGCCGTCGTGCTCCGTGGACGGGGCGTCAAACACCTTGAAGCGCCGGATGGTGCCCGTGGGGTGCGGCACCTGTTCGGTGCCGTAGTGGTCCATCACGTCGCGCAAATATTGCGCCGCGTTGCGCGCCTGCCCGCGGGGGTCCGCGAAGAAGAGCGTCAGGTACTCCTCGAAGGACAGGATGGACCGGTTCTTGATGAAGTCGGCGCTCACCTGCGCGCCCACCTCCTGCAGATAGCCCTTCGCTTCCACGGCGGCTCCCCTCTGTGCGTGGGTGAATCCCTCGGATGTAGCCACGGCGCGCGGCCGTCGCATGTGAACCCCGGGGGCTGACCTTCGTTCCCGGCCCCCGGAATTGTAAAGCGAGCGCCCCCTGACAGCGGGCCGGTGTGTTCGGGGCCTCGCGCTTCGCCCTCCCGGCGGCCGGCCGGGCGTGGACGGGGGACGGTAGGCCCCGGGGCGTCGGTCAAACGACGGATGGTTTGCGATTCGCGCACCCGGGATGGGTGAGATACGGTCCCGCCTGCTTCTCCTCGGAAAAAGCCCACCCGGAGCCCACACGCGATGCACAAGGAGCCCATCATCGGCATCGACCTCGGCACGACGAACTCGTGCGCGGCGATCGTCGAGGACAGCGGGAACGTCAAGCTCATCCCCTACAAGGGCGGCGAGTACACCATCCCCTCCATCTTCGCCATTGACGACAAGGGCAACGAGCTCATCGGCTTCGAGGCGAAGCGTCAGTGGCAGCTCAACCCGCGCAACACCGTCTACGGTGCCAAGCGCCTGGTCGGGCGAGCCTTCGGCAGTGATGTCGTCGACACGATGAAGAAGGTCGTGGCGTACAACATGCGCCCCGGCGCGAAGAACGAAGTCACCCTGGACGTGGGCAAGAAGGAGTTCACCCTCCAGGAGATCAGCGCCAAGATCCTGGGGAAGATCCGCGAGGTCGCCTCCAACTACCTGAAGATGCCCATCAAGCGGGCAGTGGTGACGGTGCCCGCCTACTTCAACGACCGGCAGCGCCAGTCGGTGAAGGACGCCGGGAAGCTCATCGACCTGGAGGTGGTGCGCATCATCAACGAGCCCACCGCGGCGGCGCTCGCCTACGGCGTGGGCAAGGGGCTGGCGGAGAAGGTCGTCATCTACGACCTGGGCGGCGGCACCTTCGACGTCTCCATCATCGAGATCCGCGACCGCGTCTTCGAGGTGAAGTCCACCGGCGGCGACGTGTTCCTGGGCGGCATCGACTTCGACAACGCCATCATCCACCACGTCCTCAAGGACTTCGCGGCCAAGACGGGCATCGACCTGGCCACGGACCCGGTGGCCATGCAGCGCATCAAGGACCTGGCCGAGCGCACCAAGATTGATTTGTCCGCGCGCGAGGAAGTGCCGTTCAACATCCCCTTCATCACGATGACGGCGCAGGGCCAGCCGCTGAACATCGAGATGAAGTTCACGCGCAAGATGCTGGAGCAGCTGACCAACCAGCTCGTGGACCGCACCCTGCAGATGGTGGCGCGCGTGCTGGTGGACTCCGGGCTGTCCACCAAGGACATCGACGAAGTCATGCTGGTGGGCGGCCAGACGCGCATGCCCATCGTGCAGGACCGGCTGACGAAGTTCTTCGGCAAGCCGCCCAGCAAGGGCGTCCACCCGGACGAGGCCGTCGCCATTGGCGCCGCGCTCTACGCGCACTCGCTCCAGGACGACACCAACCTGCGCATCCAGCTGTTGGACGTGATTCCCATGGCCATTGGCCTGGAGCGGGGTGACGGCGGCTTCCACGTCGTCTTCCCGCGCAACGCGTCCATCCCCAACGCGAAGCAGCTCCTGGCCACCACGAGCGTGGACAACCAGACGGAGCTGGCCATGCGCATCTACCAGGGCGACCACGACACGGTGGCGCGCAACGACATGCTGGGCGAGTTCACCTTCTCCGGCATCCCGCCGGCCAAGGCCGGCATGGTGAACGTGGAGATCATCTTCGACGTGAACGTGGAGGGCATCCTCACCATGAAGGCGAAGGATCCCGTCAGTGGCCGCGAGATGAAGACCACGGTGCGCGTCACGCAGAGCTGAAAAGCGGGCGCTGAAAACACCACGGCGCCCCTGCCAGTGAAGGCGGGGACGCCGGGTGGGAACAACCGACCGCCGGGGGAAACCTCAGGCGGTCTTCTTTTCCTTCTCCATGACGATCTGCGGAGGCTCGTGCTTGGTGATCACCTGTTCGGTGATCTTGCACTCCTTGACGCCCTCGCGGAACGGCACGTCGTACATGATCTCCAGCATCGCGTCCTCCATGATGGCGCGCAGGCCGCGCGCTCCGGAGTGACGGCGCATCGCCTCGCGGGCGATGGCGCGCAGCGCCTCCTTCGTGAAGGACAGCTTGACCTTCTCGATCTCGAACATCTTCTGGTACTGCTTCACCAGGGCGTTCTTCGGGATCGTGAGGATGGTGACGAGGTCATCCTCCTTCAGGTCGTTGAGCGTGGCGATCATCGGCAGACGGCCGATGAACTCCGGGATCATCCCGAACTTCATCAGGTCTTCCGGCTCCGTCATCGCCAGCAGCTCACCCACGCTGCGCTCTTCCTTGTGGGTGATCTTCGCGCCGAAGCCCAGGCCCTTCTCACCCACGCGGCGCTTGATGACGCCGTCGATGCCGTGGAAGGCACCGCCGCAGATGAAGAGGATGTTGGTCGTGTCGACCTGGACGTACTCCTGCTGGTTGTACTTCTTGCCGCCGCGCGGCGTGACGTTGGCGCGGGTGCCTTCGATGATCTTCAGCAGGGCCTGCTGCACGCCCTCGCCGCCCACGTCGCGGGTGGCGCTGGGCATGTCACCCTTGCGCGCGATCTTGTCGATCTCGTCGATGTAGACGATGCCGCGCGCCGCCTTCTCCACGTCGTAGTCGGCGTTGTGGAGGAGGTTCTGGATGATGTTCTCCACGTCCTCGCCCACGTAGCCGGCCTCGGTGAGGCTGGTGGCATCCGCGATGGTGAAGGGGACGTTGAGGAAGCGCGCGAGCGACTGGGCGAGCAGCGTCTTGCCGGAGCCCGTGGGGCCGATGAGCAGGATGTTGCTCTTCTGCAGCTCCACGTCCTCGCCGCCGGGACTCTTCACACCGGGGCGCGGCCGGGCGGCCGGCTTCTTCTGATAGATGCGCTTGTAGTGGTTGTAGACCGCGACCGAGAGGACCTTCTTCGCCTGGTCCTGACCGATGACGTAGTCGTCGAGGAACGCCTTGATCTCCAGCGGCGTGGGCAGGCTGACCTGAGGCTTGCCCTCCTCGCGTTCGTTCTCGTCCGCGATGATGTCGTTACACAGCTTGATGCACTCGTCGCAGATGTAGACCGTGGGCCCGGCAATCAGCTTGCGGACCTCACGCTGCGACTTGCCGCAGAACGAGCAGGACAGGTTGACGTGGTGCTCCTTCTTCACTGCCGCCTCCGAGTTCGCCGGCCCCGGTGCGCCCGAGGCCTTCTCCGCCGACCACCGCACTCCAACACCCTCGAAACCGCCCACGTCTCAGACGGCTCCAGACCCACCTGCTACAGGCCCTGTACCCACTATAGGGCCCTCCCCCTCGGGCAGGAAGCCCGACGGAGGGGGCCCCGTCGCGGAGCGTTCAGCCCCGGTCAACGGGTTGGCGTTGGATAACAGCGACTCAGGCGTCCGTCACGCTCGACGCGATCTCTTCGACATCATCCGCCAGGGCGGCCGCCCGCTCGGCGACGGCGTTCGGGACCCGACGGCTTCCCGCCAGCTCGGAGGCGAGCTTGCGCGCCAGCTGCGCCAGCTTCCGCACCTGGAGGCTCTCCGGGGGCGGCTCCGGGGCTGTCTC
>NZ_RAWA01000270.1 GCF_003611675.1 Corallococcus sp. CA053C | reverse complement strand
GTATAAGAGACAGGGGAGGGTGGGGTCGTAGGTCAACCGCCCCACCACGAAGGCGCGCAGCCGGTCCGTGGGACGCGCGTCGAAGTAGCCATCCACCAGCGTGGGCGCGGAGAACGCGGTGTTGCCGAAGGACACGCCCTCTTGTCCCGCCACGAAGGCGCGCAGGTAGAACAGGCCGCCAATCTTCAGCGGATCATCCACCGCCTCGGCGGAGTCGAACGCGCTGCGGGTCGCCGGGCCCCCCAGGGCCTCCGAGTCCCGGTCGCCAGCGGGGGCGGTGGACTCGCTGGGGGTGGATTGCCGCTCCGTCGGCGCACCGGACGACGGCGCCTCGTCCCCACCGAAGACTTCATCGTCGCTGGGGCGCTCCTGCGGGGGCTCGGCGGGCGTGTCGGACTCGCCGCCGAAGAGGGCATTCTCGTCGGGCCGGTCACCCGCACCCGCCGCGCCCGGAGCCTGGGCGAGCACGGGCGCGCTGGCGAGGGCCGCGGACAGCGCCGCGGCCACGGTGAGGTTGCGGGGGGTCATCGGCTCTTGCTCTCGAGCCACGCCTTGGTGAAGAGGTTGGCTTCCAGCGAACGCAGGTCGATGGACTTGATGAGGATGACGGTGGAGTTGGCCTTCTCCACCTCGTCGTAGATGCGGATCTCCTCGGGGAACCAGACGTCGGCGCCCTTGGACTCGCTGAAGAGCTTCTTCCAGCGGGGGTAGAGCAGCGTGCGCATCTTCCGCCCGGACAGCGCGTACTCCTCGCGCTTGAGGACGTTGGTGGACTCCTTGTCCACCCACAGTTTGATGACGGGATAGGCCACGTCCACGCCCTGCTTGGCCTTGAGGGTCAGCATGTTCGCCGTGTACTTGCCCAGCTTCCCCTCGCCCTCGAAGGAAGGCTCGTACTCCTCGGCCAGGCGGGACTCGTCGAAGTCGGCGCGGCGGCTGTCGGTGCCGGCGATGCGCTCGCGCTCCGTGCGCCGCTCCCACTTGCCCACGTTGGGGTCATAGCTCCAGAGGTTCTTGTCCAACCGCAGGTAGCCCTTGCCGGCCTCCGTCTTGGGACGGCTGAAAAGAATCATCAGCTTGTCGTCCGCGTCGCGCCGGTAGACGAACGCCTCGCGCACGGCGTCTGTCTTGTCCTTCTCCTTCTGCTCCAGGTAGATGAGCGCCTTGTAGTCGCCGCCATTGCGCTGGCGGTCGTCGATGGTGGCGAGCAGCTTCACCATCTCCGCCGGCTCCAACGCCAGCGCCGCCGGGGCGGACAGCAGGGCCACGGTGAGCACCGCGGCGGACAGCAGGTTCTTGAGGGTCATGGAGGATTCACCCGATGTGGTGCATCGCCGTGACAGGCTTGAGCCGCGCGGCGAGGAAGGAAGGAATGAGCGAGATCGCCGTGGTGCAGGCGGTGATGAAGAGGACGGAGCCCACCACCGAGCCGGGGTTGACCGCCAGGTGCAGCTTCTCCGACATGATGAACACCGCCACCACGTCCGGAACGGAGAGGTCCGCGGCGTTGACGGACAGGCACACCGCCAGCCCCAACAGGGCCCCGGCGACGGTCCCCAGGAGGCCCAGTGTCAGCGCCTCGAAGACGAACATCGCCAGCACCCGCGTGCGCTGCATGCCAATGGCGCGCAGCGTGCCAATCTCCCGCGTGCGCTCGCGGATGGCGATCCACAGCGTGTTCATGATGCCCACGCAGATGATGACCAGCAGGACGAAGATGAGGACGCCGGTGAGACCGTTGAGCGCGGTGAGCGTCCAGGTGATGAAGGAGATCTCGTCCTCCCAGTTGGTGATGTCCAGCTTCTGGCCCGTCCACCCCTCGCGGTTGACGACCTCGAACTTCATCCAGAAGGAGCGCGGGTCGTTGTCCATCAGTTCGTAACCGGAGGCCGCCAACGTCTGGCGCAGCCGCGCCTGTACCGTCTGCACCTGCTTCAGGTCCTTCAGGTACAGGTAGATGGCGCCGGTGGTGTCGTCCTTGAGCTGGTAGAGCGCGCGCAGCGTCTTCGACGGGACGAAGACGTTGAAGTCGCTCATCAGCCCCACGTTGGCGGCGACAGCGGCCACCCGCACGTCCACCGTGTTGTTGGTGCCGCGCATGGTGGGCGCGGAGAGCGTCACGGTGTCACCCACCTTGACCTCCAGGCGCTTGGCCTGCTTCTCGAAGAGCAGCACGGTGTCGGGTTCGGCCAGCCCGTCCAGGGAGCCTTCCTTGACCTGGAGGACGTTGCGGATGCCCGGCTCGGCCTGCACGTCGATGCCGCCCAGCCCCACCTGCAGGGAGGACGTGTCGCTGACCATCTTCACCCAGCCGCGGCCGCGGTGGACGATGTAGTCCAGCTCCGGCACGTCCTTGCGGACCTGCTCGATGATCTTCGGGTAGCCCGTCACCACCGGCGCGGACTGGCCGGCGGTGACCTTGTAGAAGCCAGCCACGTTGACGTGACCGGTGGAGAGGGTGGTGGCCGAGCGCAGCATTGTGGCCGCCATGCCGTTGGACAGCCCGTTCAGGATGACGAGCAGCGCGGTGACGCCGGCGATGGCCCCGCCCAGCAGCAGCGTGCGGCGGCGGTGGGTGCCGAGGTTTCGGAATGCGATGAGGAAGAGCTGGAGCATGGGCTTACTCGTCCGTCTGCATCGCCTGGAGCGGCGACACGCGCGTGGCCAGGAACGCCGGGTAGAGGGTGGAGATGGCGGAGACGACCATCACGATGATGAACGCCGCGATCAGGTTGCCCGCACTGAGGCTGGGGTACAGCCGCGGCCCGGAGAAGAAGAAGTACAGCGCCTCGTTGCCCGCGGGGATGCCCACGTGGCCCAGGGCCGCCATGATGCCGCTGCCCACCAGCGCGCCGCCCGCGCCGAACACCAGGCCCAGCAGCAGCGTCTCCACCAGCACCATGCCGAGCACGAACGAGCGCTGGGCGCCAATGGCCCGCATGGTGCCCACCTCGCGCACGCGCTGGAGCGTGGCCATCATCATCGCGTTGTTGATGATGACCAGCACCACGATGAAGATGATGAAGACGGCGGCGTAGAGCACCAGCTTCGCCATCATCACGAACTGGCCCAGGAGGCCCGCCGCCTGCTGCCAGGACACCACCCGCAGCTTCAGCCCGGCGTCCTTCGCCGACTGCCGCAGCTCCGCCATGGTCTGCTGGAGCTTCTCCGGGTCCTTCAGGATGATGGCCGAGCTGAGCACCACCCCCTGCTCGATCTCCGCCTGCGAGTAGACGCGCTTCGTCAGGTCGTCCCTGCGCAGCGAATCCATGGCCCCCCTGAGCGACTCCTGGTCGTTGATGAGGCCGGGGGTGGCGTCCGCCACCAGGTTGTTGCCGCTCTCCTCGCCGAAGAGGGCCTCCTCCGCGTTCTCCCGCGCCACGGCCTTCACGCCGCTCTGCTTCTGCAGTTCGACGAGCTCCGCCTTCTTGTCGACGGTGAGGTAGCCGTACAGGTCCCGGAAGGACATCAGATCCATCAGGTTGAGGGCGCCGGCCAGCGCGGACTTCTCCAGCCCCTTGAACTGGTAGGTGCCGTAGACCTTCACGTTGACGCTCTGCACGTAGCCGCTGCGCGTGAAGGCGGTGATGGTGAGGCTGTCACCCAGGCGCAGGCGGTAGAGCTCCAGCAGCGGCGCCAGCTCCGCGTAGAACTGCGCGTAGCGGGTGTCGAAGTTGGCGTCGTCCGTGGTGAGGAAGGAGGACAGGAGCTTCTCCAGCTTCGGCTCCTGGCTGCCCAGGACCTTCTGCAGGCGCTCCACCACCTGGCGCGTCTTGATGGGATCCAACTGGAAGACGATCTCCCGCGTCTGCGTCTGGTTCTCCTTCACCCAGCGCTGCAGCTGGGGGTCGGCGGCGATCGTCTTCTTGTTGAGCTCGCGCTCCTGTTTGATCATGTCCAACCGGCGCGCGGTCTTCAGCTTGAGGTATTCCTCGTAGAAGAACTTGGAGAGCAGCATGCCGCGCTGGCCGTGCGGCACCGGCTGCCCGTCCACCACCTCCATGCGGTCGAAGGTGCTCTGGAAGCGGTCCAGGTCCGTCCCCGCGTAGCGGAGGTAGAGCATGTCGCCGTCCGGAATCTGCGGGGCGATGCGGTTCTCCAGGAACTCCAGCGCGCTGAACGGGTCCTGCTCGAAGCCGTCCCAGAACGCCTCCGAGCGGGCGCGGGCCAGTGACTCGCGCTCCTCCGGCGTCCGGGCGGTGTCGCTCAGGAGTTCGCGGCTCTTGGCCAGATCCTCCTCCATGATCGCCACCATCTGCCGCACGTGCGCCTTGAGGCTGTCGATGTTCTCCCGGAGGGCGGGCGTCTCACCGCCCTCCGCGCGCTTCTTGTAGAGGTCCCGGAGGCGGGCCAGCGTCAGGTCCACCGTGTTGCCGGAGGTGATGAGCGCGCCGTTGGTGCCCATGGGCACCACCGTCTTCACGTTGGGGTGCTTCTCCAGCACCGGCTTGATGCGGCTGAAGTCATCCACCGCCGCCAGGTCCGGCTCGCCGCCCATGTTGCCGAACAGGCCCAGCTCGTCCTTGGAGTCGTCCGAGTAGACCTGGATGTGCCCGGCCACACTGCCGATGATGCTGCGGCTCATGGCGCTGTCCATGCTGTCCAAGAGCGCGCCGCCCACCACCACGAGCAGCGTGCCCAGGAAGATGATGCCGCCGATGAGCAGGTTGATCTTGCTGGTGAACAGGTTGCGGAACGCGACCTGCAACAGCAGACGGAAGTGTCCTCCCATGTCAGTGACTCCCCACGGCCATGGCCTGCTGCGCCTCGGCGGCGCTGAGCTTGTCCAGGATCTTCCCGTCCGCCAGGCGCCACACGGCGTTGGCGTGGCTCATCACCTTGGCGTCGTGGGTGGAGAAGATGAAGGTGGTGCCCTCCTTCTGGTTGAGCTCCTTCATCAGGTCGATGATGTGCTGGCCCGTCACGGAGTCGAGGTTGGCGGTGGGCTCGTCCGCCAGCACCAGCTGGGGCCGGGTGACGAGCGCGCGCGCCACGGCCACGCGCTGGCGCTGGCCACCGGACAGCTCGTTGGGGCGGTGCTTCGCGTGGCTGGCCAGGCCCACCTGCTCCAAGAGCTGCATCACCCGCTCCTTGCGCTGCGCCTTGTCCAGCTTGCGCTGGAGGAGCAGTGGGAACTCCACGTTCTGGAAGACGGTGAGCACCGACACCAGGTTGAAGCTCTGGAAGATGAAGCCGATGGTGTGCAGGCGCAGGTCGGTGAGCTGGCGCTCGCTGAGCTTCTGGGTGTCCTGGCCGGCCACACTGACCACGCCGGTGGTGGAGGTGTCCACGCAGCCGATGAGGTTGAGCAGCGTCGTCTTGCCGCTGCCGGACGGCCCAGCGATGGAGATGAACTCACCCGCGTGGACCTGGAGGTCCACGCCCCGGAGCGCTGGCACGACGACCTTGCCCAGGGTGTAGTCCTTCGTCACGTTCGTGATGGAAACGATGGGGGACTTCGCTGCGGCGTTCATGCGGTGCTTCCTTTCAAGGTCATGGGGTGCGGCCGGAACGGGCGGAGCTGGGGGACGCGGAGGCTGCGCTCACCTGGAGCTGTAGGGTGATGCGCCTGCGGCGTCCCACTCCGTCATGCCTGGCCCCCGTGCCTTCCACCGGGGCCGCGCGGCGGGCGCGGCCAGAACCCGGGAAGGCGTACCGGCACGTAATGGGTTCAGTGCATCCGGTCAAGACAGACCCAATTGAATCCGGTGCACGCGAAAGTGTCGCGCCTCCCTGGAAGGAGGCAGGGGTGCGTGCTGGAGGCACACAGTGGGTGTGAGCCGGTACCGGGAGCGTGGCGCCGCTCTATGCTTGCCGCACCGTGTCCCGCGCCGAACGACTGCTCGACCTGCTCCAGCTGCTCCGCCGGCAGCGAACGCCCGTGAGTGGCGCCACGCTCTCCAACGAGCTGGGCATCAGCCTGCGCACGCTCTACCGCGACATCGCCAGCCTCCAGGCGCAGGGCGCGCGTGTCGAAGGCGAGCCGGGGTTCGGGTACGTGCTGCGCCCGGGCTTCACGCTGCCCCCGTTGATGTTCTCCGAGGACGAGCTGGAGGCGCTGGTGCTCGGCTCGCGGTGGGTGGCGCACCGGGCGGATGACCGGCTGGGGCTCGCCGCGCGCGACGCGCTGGCCAAGATTGCCGCGGTGCTTCCGGCGGACCTGCGCGACGACCTGGATTCGACGACGCTGCTCGTCGGGCCCGGGGAGCCCATCGTCACCGGGAGCCTGGACCTGGGCGCCGTCCGGCAGGCCATCCGGGGTGAGCGCAAGCTGATCATCACCTACCGGGACCTCAAGGACGCAGAGAGCACGCGCACCATCTGGCCCTTCGCGCTCGGCTTCTTCGACCGGGTGCGCGTCGTCGTCGCGTGGTGCGAGCTGCGCCAGGGCTTCCGGCACTTCCGCGCGGACCGCATCGCCACGCTGACACCGTCGGAGGAGGGCTATCCGCGCCGCCGCCAGGTGCTCCTGCGCGAGTGGCGGGAGGCGGAGCGCGTGGATCCGCAGTAGTTCCGTGCTCGCTGCTGACAGAATCTGACAGGGGCCTCCCCTATGACGGGTCTCGCCGAACAGGTCGCCCTGTTCGGCGCCCCTTCCTCCTGGAGAACCATCATGGCCGACCCCAACTTCGTCCTGCTCTACGTCGACAGCCCGTCCGCGAGCGCCACCTTCTACGCCGGCCTGCTGGGAAAGCCGCCCGTCGAGGCGTCACCGACCTTCGCGATGTTCGCCCTGTCGTCGGGAGTCATGCTCGGGCTCTGGTCGAAGCACACGGTGGAGCCCGCCGCCAAGGCCACGGGCGGAGGCGCCGAGCTGGCCTTCACCGTGGAGGACGCGGCCGCCGTCCGCGCCATGCACGCGGACTGGAGCGGGCGGGGGCTCCCCATCGCCCAGGCGCCCACGGACCTGGACTTCGGCCACACCTTCGTCGCGCTGGACCCCGACGGCCACCGCCTCCGCGTCTTCGCTCCCGGCGCGCCCTGAAGCAGCGCGGGCCGTGTGGGTTCACTCCCGAGGGCTCTTCCCTCCGTGAGCCGCGATGGCGGTTGCGAGGGTGAGCCGCGTCACGCCCCCCAGCGTGACCGTGTCTCCAGCGCGGCTCCGCTCCAGCTCCAGCTCCAGCTCCATGATGAGCTCCGCTTCCCACGCGCGCTGCTGGGGCTCCGGCAGCTCGCCCACGAGCTTCATCACGGGCCCACCCAGCTGCCGGATCCACGTCACGATGTCGCGCGCATCGCGGGCCTCCACGATGGGGACCTCCAGCTCCTCGGAGGCCTCCACCGAGAAGCCGCTCCCCTGGAGGGCTGCCTCCAGGCGGGCCGGGTCCGCGTGACGGAACACACCCGGCTCATCGGCGCGCGGAAGGGGAGGGACCTCGCGGTAGCGCTCGAGGACCCCGCGGGCGAGCGAAGCCCAGGGCACTCGCGCCGGTTCCGCCCACGAGGCAATGACAAGCACGCCCCCGGGCTTCAGCGCGCGGTGGATGGATGTGAGGGCCCGTTCGGGCTCGCGCATGTACATCAAGCCCCAGCGCAGCGTGGCCACGTCGAACGCCCGCGCTCCGACGTCCAGCGTCTCGGCGTCGGCCACCTGGAACGCGATGTTCTCCAGGCCCTCTCGCCGCGCCCGCTCCCGGGCAATCTCAAGCACGCCGTCCACCAGGTCGATTCCCAGCACCCGGCCCCGCGGCCCCACGCGATGGGCCGCGGGCACCGCGGGCTCGCCCCGTCCACAGGCGACATCCAGGACGTGCATTCGCGGCGACACACCCGCCAGGTCGAGCATGCGCTCGGTCAGGGGGCGCGACAGCCGCGCCTCCATCGCGTCGTAGTGGCGCCAGAACCCGACCATCCGGGCCCGGGCTGCCTCCTGCTCTTCACGTGAGGTGTCGCTCATGTCCGCCGTCCTCGAATCGGGCAGTCCGCCGATACCCTGGCCAGCTCACGGACGCCTTGGGCCGCTTCGTCACACGCCTGGCGCCACTGGCGGCACGGCGATGTCCCGTATCCGCCAATCCCGGTACTTCTCCGAAGGGGCCAGGGTCACCCCCCATCACACCCTCTTGAACGGAGAAGAACCTGTGCGTGCTGTCTCGTTCCTTGCAATTCTTCCTCGCTGGCTCGCCCTGTGCCTGGGCCTCTTCGGCGCTCAGGCCCTCGCGGGATACGCGTCTGTGCCGGACGGGTACGTCCTGCTCAGCACCAACAACTCGAACCGCTACGTGGTGGCGGGTGGCGCCAGGTTCTACATCCCTCCTGCGCAGCACAGCCTGTACTCCGGCGCCACCACCGTGGCGCTGCCCCAGGCCACCATCGACTCCTACACGCAGATTCCCCAGGAGGGCACGCTGATCCGCCAGAAAGGCACCGCGGAGATCTACGTCGTGGTGGGGCAGGCGTACTGGTGGATTCCGTCGCCCACGGAGCTGGACTTCTGGGATGACTGGAGGATGGTCAATGACATCCCGAACAGCGACTGGCGGGGGCCCTTCATCAACCCCTCCTACAATGTCCTGGTCCAGGAGCGCTCGACGAGCCAGATCTATCTCTGGGTTGCTGGCGCCAAGTACCCCGTCACCACTTCGGCGGACCTCGACTATTTCGGGGGCTTGTCCAGCGTGAAGGTGGTTCCGCTGGGGACGCTGGCCAGCACCACGTACAATCCGTGGTGCGGAACGAACCTCCGTGAGCGTTCGAGCAGCACCGTTTATACCATGGGGTATATCAACAGCAGCTCCACCACCATGCGCAAGTCTGTCACGGCCGCTCCCGCGAACAGTGCCGTTCCGGATGGTGCGCTGGCCTCCATCCCGCTGTACTCCGCCGGGCTCGCCTGCATCTGGTAGCACCCGGCCCCAGCGGGGAGGCCACGCCTGGCATTGAAGTCCGCCCAGGCGTGGCCACCCGCGAACACAGTGCGGATTCCCGAGGCCTCTGGCTACAGCCCCACGGAGCCCACGCCCGCGTGCGTGAGCGTCTCCCACGACATCTGCAGGTCCGTGGAGGAGCCGCCCGCGCGCACGCGGGGAAGGAGCGCTCCCGTCGAGGGCATGGAGCGGCCCTTGCGCGTCACGTAGTGGTTGAAGAGGATCTCCCACGTCGGGAGGATCTGCACCTCCATCGTGTTGTTCGGCACGGGCTGGCTGTTCTTCGACACGTACTCGCTCCTGCGCGCGCACAGCCAGGAGTCGACGGGGATGGTGAGCTGGCCGTTGTTGTCCGGGGCGTAGGGGACCAGGAACCGGGCCATGAACTCTGCGCTCGCGATGAGCCGCGTCTCCTGCTCGGAGTAGAGGTCCACTCCCTGGAGGAGCGCCGTCTCCGCCGCCTGCGAGATGGAGGCAATCGACATCGTCGCATGGCCGAAGTCCCGGCATGCCTCCATGGAGATGCCATTCACGCGCGCCGTGCCGAACTCGGTCTGGCCGCGCCAGCTGCTCAGGAGCACGCCGCTCTTCCAGCTGCCATCCGGGTTGCGCTGGTCCGGAGCCGCCACGGGCGCCGCGCCGTCCGTCGTCAGGTAGTAGGTCTCCTTCACGTGCACGCGCCACATGCCGAGCGACTTGTCGAAGAGCGCCTTGTCATTCGTGTAGACGGCGATGTTCATCACGCCGTTCGTCATGGAGTTGTTCCAGTTGGAGCCGCCACCCGCCCAGCCGTTGGTGATCCGCGGCAGCACCGCGCGCTTCAGCATGTCGCCGAACCGGACGGCCTTCTCCTCGGTCCAGCCCGAACCGCTGTAGCGGAGGATCTCCGCCGAGCGCGGGAACAGCTCCGCGAGCCACGCCGCCTGGAGCGGGCCGTTGTACGTGCTGACGTCACCGCTGATGAAGAGGATGGTCTGGAGCGTGTCGGCGTACGCGTCGAGGATCCGGATGGCGGCATCCGCGTAGCGCTGCTCACGCGTGTGATACCAGAGGAGCGCGAGTGTATAGGCATGCAGGGCGTCCTGCCGGGAGTTGTAGCAGCCGATGTCCACCGTGCTGCCGCTGTTGCCACACTGGATGGTCGGGACGGGCCTCGGCGTCCAGGCCGTGTTCGCGTACGAGCCAGTGACCGCCTTGTTGAACTGGCCCAGCCACGGCTGCGCACCGGCGCCAATCTTCGCCTTGACGAAGTCGAGCTGGGCCTTGGAGACGTGCAGCCCCGGGTGCACGAAGCCAGGCGTGTACGTGACGGTCAGCTGCGGCCGCTGCGCGAGGGTGGCGGCCTCCGAGGACGCCAGGTCCAGCCCGTCCATGTTCGTGTTGGCATCCAGCACGAAGCCCCGGTTGTTCGCCGGAGTGTCCACCCACGCCTGGACCGCGGCGATGCCCTCCGCGCCGAGCGTCACGGTGTAGGGGCCCGTGACGGAGGGCAGGAGCGTCCCCAGCACGCTCGAACCCCGGTCCGCCGTGCCGCGTGCGCCGGGCGTGCTCCAGGTGACGGCTGAGGTCGCCCGGGCCCAGGTGGCCTGCGCCTCGTTCCAGTCGCGGCCCGCGGCGTAGAGGAAGAAGCCCTCTCCGCTCGTCCGGTTCGTCACGTTGACGGTCAGCGTGACGGACCGCACCGTCGCGCCCGCGGGGATGCTGCCCACGTCGAAGCGCAGCAGCGCGTTGGCGCTCTGCCCGCTGGCCGCCGGGTAGTCCCGGTCCATTCGCAGCACGGTGTCCGCGCCCGCGTTGGTGGATGGCAGGCCCTCCTGGAGCCATGTGTCGGTGACGCCCGCGTAGGTCGACGAAGGTGACACGCCCCGCTGGAAGGACACCGTCACGTCCGCGGCCAGCGCGGCGTGGGCCTCGGGGACAGCGTCAACGGCCTCCGCGTCCGACAGCTCGGGGCCGCCACACGCGACGAGGGCGCCAGGAACAAGAACCAGCGCCAGACGGCGCCACCACATCGAGATGCTCATGCTCACTCCGATATCTGAAAAAATGGAAAATCCATTCCGCAGGCGGAGTTATCGCGCGACGCGTTGCTCAGTTGCGCCTGTGTGTCATTCCCTTGGTGACTGCAATTTTCCAGGATGAAAGAACATCCGCGCGGCTCAGCCCCATCACAGACGGGCCTTGTCATGCCACGGTGCGGGAGTGCCTTTTTCAGCGGGAAACGCACCCATGGGCTACAGGCTCACCGCATCCCGCGCTTCCCGGGCGTGGAGGCGCTGCTGCGCTCGCGCGCGCCCACGGTCGTCCTCTCCCACCTCGACGAGCTGCTGTGGGCCGTCGCGCCGGAGGCGCCCTCGCAGGCGCGATGACGTGCCCCGTTGCTAGCGCGTGATGTTGCGCAGGTACTGCGCGTAGAAGCGGATGGCGGCGGCGTACGCTTCGACGGAGAGCCGCTCGTCGCGGCCGTGCATGCGCGTGAGGTCCTCGCGGGTCATGCGCACCGGCATGAAGCGGTACACGCTGTCGCTCAAGCCGTGGAAGTGGCGGGCGTCGGTGGCCGCCACGGTGAGGAAGGGCGCCACCAGCACGTCCGGGAACACCTGGCGGATGCTGCGCTGAAGCTGCCGCCAACCCTCCGTGTCCACGCGAGACACCGATGAGGCCTCGTCGCCCTCGGTGGCCACCTCCACGCGCGCGTCGTCCACCACCTCGCGCACGTGGGCGCTCACGTCCTCCAGGCTGTCGCCCGGTAGGGGGCGGACGTTGAGCACCGCGCGCACCCGCGAGGGCAGCACGTTGGGCTTGGGGCTGCCTTCGAGCATCGTGGCCGCCATCGTGGTGCGGATGCTGGCGTCCGCGGAGGGCGCCGCGGCCATCTGCCGCTCGATGAGGGGGGCGAAGAGCCAGGTGTTGGCGAAGAGCAGGCGCATGCCGAAGCCCATCTCCGGCCCCACGTGCTCGAACAGCGCCCGCGTCCCGCCACGGAGCCCGGGCTCGAAGGGGTGCTCCTCCAGCCGCACGAGGGCACGGGCGAGGATGCCCGCGGCCGTCTGCCGTGGCGGCATGGACGCGTGCCCGCCCGTGCTCCGCACCACCAGCTCCACGCGCGTGGAGCCCTTCTCCGCCACACCCACCAGCGCCACCGGTGCGGCCACGCCGGGCACGAGCCCCACGCCGATGGTGCCTCCCTCGTCCAGCACCGACTCCAGGCGCACGCCACGCTCGCGCAGCAGCGCGGCCACGCGGGCGGCACCGTCGCGCCCGCCCACCTCCTCGTCCGCGCCGAAGGCGAGCAGCACCGTGCGGCGCGGGCGGTGGCCCTGGGCGAGCAGGCCCTCCACGGCCTCGAGGATGGCGAGCACGCTGCCCTTGTCGTCCAGCGTCCCGCGCCCGTGGACGTAGCCGTCCGCCACCACACCGCCGAAGGGTGGGTGGATCCAGGTGGCCTCCGCCTCCGCGGGCACCACGTCCAGGTGGCCCATCAGCAGCACGGGGCTCAGGCTGGGCTCCGTGCCCTTCCACGTGTAGAGGTGCGCGTGCGCGCCCACGGCCTCGTGCCCGAGCTGCGCGTGCACGCGCGGGAACTGCGCGACGAGCTGGGCGTGCAGCGCCCCGAAGGCGGCGTCCTCCGTGCCCGTGCCGTCGGAGGCGGCGATGGTGCGGTGGCGCAGCGCCTCGGCGAGGCGGCCCGCGGCCGCGGTGGCATCCACCGGGAAGGGCTCGGCCGGTTCGGCGGGCACCTGCCGCGAGCCGAAGCGCAGCGTGCGCACGACGAGGACGCCCACGAGGAGCAGCAGGAGGATCAGCAGGGCGAGGAGGACACGCTTCATCGGCTCGGAGCTCCCGGGGAGGGCGCACGCGAGCGTAGCAGCAGGCGCGATGGACACGCCCGCTCGTCTCCCGTGCATCACCGCTCTACACTGCCTGCCTCCTGGAGGCTTGATGCACTCGAAGCGACTTCACTGGTGGCCGACCCCCGCGCTGCGCTCACTGGCCGCGACCTTCGCGCTCGCCTGCACAATGGGCTGCTCGGGCGATGAGACGGGCGTGGACGTGCCCAACCCGCTGACCAACCCCAAGGACGGCCCACCCGCCGGCAATCCGAACGGGGAGGCCACGTGCACCGTGCCCGCCGAGGCAGGCCTCGCTGACGTCTCCAGGCCCACCACCGTCGTCGGTAGCGGAACGCCCGCGAGCTGTACCAGTGCCGCCTTCGTCGAAGCCGTGGCCCGGGGCGGGGTCATCACCTTCGACTGCGGACCGGAGCCGGTGACTCTCACGCTCGACAAGACGGCGAAGGTCTTCAACGACAAGGGGCCGGACATCACCATCGACGGCAAGGGATTGGTGACGCTCAGCGGCGCGGGCAAGCACCGCATCCTGTACATGAACACCTGCGACCAGAAGCAGGTGTGGACGACCTCTCACTGCCAGAACCAGGACCACCCCCGGCTGACGCTCCAGAACCTCACGTTCGTGGACGCCAGCTCCAAGAGCGAGACGGAGTTCGACGGAGGCGGGGCGGTGTGGGTGCGCGGGGGGAGGGTGAGGGTCATCAACTCCCGCTTCTTCAACAGCGCGTGCGCGGATGTCGG
>NZ_RAWA01000026.1 GCF_003611675.1 Corallococcus sp. CA053C | reverse complement strand
TCCTGGGGCTCGCGACGACGTCGGGGGGCGGTGGGCGGCAGCATGCGCGGGGACTCCAGGGACCTGGAGCCTCTTCTAGTGCAGCCCGGCGCCTTTTTGAAGATGAGGGGACACGCCTCGGATTACAGCCCTCCAGGCAAAAACCGCCAAGGCTTCAGGACTTCGTTCAATTCCTGCCTTAATCAGGTCAAGTCAGCAAAATTAGAACAGCCGGAAAATCCTGATGAATGCAAAGAAGGTGGCGATTGGCGCGAAGCCAATCCTTTGCAAGCAAAAGGAATCCCCATGTCCAGGCTTCACAAGACCCTGCTGTCCGCTTCCGTCGCGCTCCTGGGTTTGAACGGGTGTGGCGGCACCCCGCCTCCGGAGACGGAGGTGGCCAGCACCCAGCAGGGCGTGGAAGCGGTGGCCCTCCTTCCGGTCCCCCCTGGATGCCTGATCAGCTCCCTGGACACGGACGGTGACGGCATCTGTGACATCGTGGAGACGGTGCTGGGCACCAATCCCAACCTCGCCGACACGGACGGTGACCGGCTCAGCGACTACGCGGAGGCGTACGGCATCGGCGGCATCGACCTGGCCGGGCTCGGTTCGAACCCGCGCAAGAAGGACATCTTCATCGAGGCGGACTACTACCCGGGGCTCGCGCCGACCCAGGCGATGCGCAACCGCGTCATCACGGCCTTCGCCAACGCGCCGGTGTCGAACCCGGATGGAACCACGGGCATCACGCTGCACATCGTGGTGGACCAGCAGATCGCCGCCGCGGACGCGGACTCGGACCTGAACCCCGTGTGGACGGACTTCGACGTCATCAAGGGGAAGTACTTCGCCGCGAGCCGCGCGCCGTACTTCCACTACATGCTGTTCGCGAACCGCTACAGCGGCGGCAACTCCAGCGGCATCTCGCGCGGCATCCCCGCGCATGACTTCATCGTGACGCTGGGCTTCATCGGGGGTGGCACGGAGCTGCAGCTGGCCGGCACCGTCATGCACGAGCTGGGGCACAACATCGGCCTGCGCCACGGCGGGAACGATGACAGCAACTACAAGCCCAACTACCTGAGCATCATGAACTACGAGTACCAGTTCTATGGCTTTGGCATTGGCGGCTTGAACAACGTGCTCGACTACTCGCGCGTGCGCGTCGCTTCCTTCAGCGAGGCGGCCGTCAACGAGGGCGCCGCGTTCTCGCCCGTCGCCCCGACCACCGAAGCGGACCTGGCGAAGATCAGCGGGCTTCGCTTCAACGACGTCCAGGTCACTGGTAACGCGAGCGTCAACCTGGACTTCAACAACAATACGACCATCGACGCCGCGTCCTACGCCCGGGACTTCAACCGCTCCGGCGCCCCGAACAACGTGTTCCCCGCGTCGCAGAACGACTGGCTGGCCCTCGCGTATGACGGCGGTGGCCAGATTGGCTTCGCCGCGCCGGGCCTCTCCCAGGACCTGGGCCGCGAGGAGCTCTTCCTCGTCGCCCCCGAGAAGATGGAGCCCTGCCTCACCGTGGACGAGCGCACCGGCCGGTAGTCCCGGCTGAAGCGTCGCATTCCGCCGCCGGGTCCTCCTTCAAGGGGGGCCCGGCGGTCGTGTCTCCACGCCCTGGAGAAGCAATACCTGGTGACCTGGTCCGCCATCCATCCCTTGGGGCTGGGGGTGCCGCTGACGGTGGCTGTTCGCCGGAGCGCCGCAGGATTTCGATCTATTCGAGCCTATCCAGGTAATATCGGCATCCCGATTTCGGCGCTTGCAATGCCTGCCTGTCGCCGAGGCCGGCGACAGGGGATCACACCATGCCGAAGTCGAAGCAGCTCGCGTCCTGCCTCCTTCCCGCCCGCCGAGCCTGGCCGGCGCTCGCCGCCCTCGCCCTGGCCGCATTCACGCCGACGGCCCAGGCCGATTCAGCGGTCTACGGCGGCGGCCCGTTCTATTCCGGCGGCACCGCGGTGATGGATGACCTGCGCAGCTCTGGCTTCACCACGGTCATCCTGTGGAGCTTCCACATCGAGGACAACGGCGACCTCGTCTACAACGACATCCCGGTGGTCAGGAACGGCGCCTATATCGGCGACCCGGCCTGGCCGACGCGGCTGGCCACGCTCAAGACTGCGCCCACGTCGGTCAATCGCATCGAGGTGTCGACCGGCGCCTGGAGCGTTCCCGACTTCGAGCGCATGGCCAAGCTGGTCAACGGCACCGCCGCGGGCTGCGGCAGCACCCTGGTCTGCGGCACCGGCACCACCAGCATCCTGTACCGCAACTTCCAGGCGCTGAAGACGGCCACCGGCGCCACCGCGGTCAACTTCGACGACGAGAGCGCCTACGACCTCGCCCCGACCACCCAGTTCGGGCAGATGCTCATCGGCCTGGGCTTCAAGATCACCTTCGCGCCCTACACCAATCAGACCTTCTGGAGGAGCCTCAAGGACAACCTCGGCAGCGCGGTCGATAACATCTACCTCCAGGTGTACGACGGCGGCGCCGGCAACAATCCGGCGACCTGGAACACCGCGATGGGCATGACCGTCGACCCGGGCCTGTGGACGCGCCATGGCACCGGCTGCACCAGCGGCGACAGTCCGGCCACGGTGCAGAGCAAGATGAGCAACTGGAAGAGCTCGGCCGGCATCGGCGGCGGCTTCCTCTGGCTGTACGACGACATCCAGAAGTGCGTGTCGCAGGGCACGAGCGCGCAGTACGCGGCGGCGATCAACACCGCGGTCAGCGGCAACACCCCGCCGGTGGCCAACTTCGGCGTCACCGTGAGCGGACTGACCGCAACCTTCAGCGACGCCTCCACGGACAGCGACGGCAGCATCGCCTCGCGCAGCTGGAACTTCGGCGACGGCAGCAGCTCGACCGCGACCAATCCCAGCCATGTCTATGCCAGCGCCGGCAACTTCAACGTCAGCCTGACCGTGACCGACAACGGCGGCGCCAGCCACACCAAGACCCAGACGGTCTCAGTCGGTGCCGGCAACATCAACCTGGCGCTCAACAAGCCGGCGACCGGCTCCACCGCCTGCAACAGCAGCGAGACGCCGGCCAAGGCGGTCAACGGGAGCGTCTCCGGCGGCACCACCGACAAGTTCTGCTCGCTGGCCGCTCCTGGCTGGCTGCAGGTGGATCTCGGCTCGGCGCAGACGGTCAGCAGCTTCGTCGTCAAGCATGCCGGCGCGGGCGGCGAAGCGAGCACCTGGAACACCCGGGCCTTCACCATCCAGACCTCCAGCAACGGCACGAGCTGGAGCACCCCGGTGACGGTGACCACCAACACCGCCAGCACGTCGACCCACGCCATCAGCGCCACGTCGGCGCGCTACATCAAGCTCAACGTGACCACGCCGACCCAGAACGGTGACCCGGCGACGCGCATCTACGACTTCGAGGTGCGCTGAGCCTTCCCCCCGCGCCCACAGGCCCACGTCAGGCGCCGCCCGTCGCTACCGGGCCGGCGCCGCCTGCGCGTCCAGCGAGCCGGAGTGGAGGGCGTGGTCGGCGACGCCCGACAGGCGCTGGGCCAGCGACTGCACGGAGTGGGTGACGTTCTGCGTCTCGTCCACCACCTTCAGCGTGCGCTGCATCTGGGCGGACAGCTCCTGGATGGCCTGGGCAATCTGGTGCGTGCCCGTGTCCTGCTGGGCCACGGCGGCCGTGATCTGGCGCACGCTCGAGCTGGTGTCCTTGATGATGGAGGCCAGCTTCTGGAGCTGCACGCCGGAGCTGCGCACCGCTTCAAGGCTGCCGATCACCCGCTGCTCGCCCTGCTCACTCACCTTCGCGGCCTCGCGCATGCTCGCGCTCACGCCGTCGAGCACGTCGCGGATGCGCTGGGTGGCCTGGATGGACTGGTCCGCGAGGCTGCGCATCTCCCGCGCCACCACGCCGAAGCCCTTGCCACTGTCACCGCTGCGCACCGCCTCGATGGCCGCGTTGATGGCCAGCATGTTGGACTGGTCCGCCAGCGCCTTCACCGCGTCCACGATGCTGGCGATCTCCCGCGTGCGCGCATCGAGCGCGAGGATGTGGCGGGCCATCTCCGACACCTCGGTGCGGATGGCGGAGAGGTCCGTCAGCGTGCGCTCCAGGGCCTCGCCGCCGTCGCGCCCCACCTGTTCGGCCGTCTCCGCGGAGGCGGCCATCCGGCGGGCCTTGTCGGCCGTCACGTGCGAACTCTGGCGGATCTCCTCCACCGTGTGCTCCAGCTGCTGGAGCGCCGTCGCCTGGCGGCTGATGCCAGTGGTCTGCTCCTCGCTCGTGGCGCGCAGCTGCTGCACCACCGCGGCCAGCTCTCCGGCGCCGCTGCCCATGTTGTCGGCGAGCTGGCGCACCTCCTGGCGCCGCTCCTCCAGCCTGCGCGTGTGCTGCGCGAGTGCATTCACCACCCGTGACGAGCGGCTTCCCACGATGCCCACGAGCGACAGCGTGAGCGCGAAGAAGCCCCAGTGCAGCTGGCTGTCCGCCGCCTCCGCCAGGCCGAACATGGGGAGCGTGCTGAGGACGCAGAAGAAGAAGAGGATGCCCAGGCCGACGACGAAGATGCGGGCGTCGGAGTTCCCGCGCCAGGCCTCGACGGCCGCGACGCCGACGCAGATCATGATCCCGGGGAGCGAATAGAGGGTCATGAGCGGCAGGATCGCCTGGGCCAGGCTCAGGTCCACGAGGGCGAGGGCGCCCTGGATGGCGGCCAGCACGGAGACCACCGCCGCGCCGATGCGGAACCAGCGCATCCGCCCCTCGCCCACCGTGTCCGACATGAACCACGCGAGGCCCGGAAGAATGCAGTAGGCGCCCAGCAGCAGGAGCTGGTTGCTGGCGACGCGCAGGTTCCAGAGCGCGGCGAACACGCCGCTCATGCCGAGCAGCAGCGCGCCGGAGCCCCCGGAGAAGACGGTCAGGGCCACCAGCATCCGCTGCTGGCGGCGCAGCACGGCGGCGCCCACGGTCACCCCGGCGATGGCGAGCAGCAGCATTCCAATGACGAACGGCGCCTGCCCCGTGCGCGCCACCGCGGCGAGCAGCTCGTGGCGCGAGCCCACCTGCGCATCGCGCGTCACGCCGATGGTGGGCCCGGTCCCCTGGATGCGCAGCAGGATGCGCTGGCCCTTCACCTCGGGCGGCAGGGGCACCAGGTGCCAGAACATGCCGTCGTCCATGCGCTCGCGGCCAGAGGGGTTCACCACCCCGCTCGCGTGGATGCGCTCGCCGCCGGCGTACACCTCGAAGGCATTGGCGACGCCTCCGAGGTAGAGCGCCGGCTCCAGCCACTTCCCCTCGGGGATGGGGATGCTCAGCCAGAGCAGCGTGTTCGTGTCGCGGCCCGGCGGCTCCTTCAGGGCTTCCGTCGGCTGCCAGCCCTCTTCCGTGCCCGTCGCCTTCGCCCAGGTGGGGACGCCATCGGGCCCGAGCGGCGAGTCACCCCAGCGGAAGCGCCACCCGTCCACCGCGGGCACGGGGGCCTGCACCAGCACCGGCGCCGCGTGCGCCGCGGGAGCCGACATCAACAAGACGAAGAGCAGCGCGGTGCCCAGTCCCGCGAGGCGCGAGCACCCGCCTGGGCCCGGACGCATGCTCGCCGAGGACCTGGAGGGAACGACGGACACCGTGGGTACGAAGGAGAAGACGCGGGAGAGCCCCATGTAGAGGGGATGCTCCGGTGCCCGTGACACAAATGCAAACAGGGTCTGAGACACCCCCGGACGCCTGCTGGCCCGGGAGTGCGCGGCTTTCATTTCTTACCGTGTTTCACGTCTGGATTTGTGTCGCACGGCCGCCTGGACACCGTGCGCGACGTGGCGGCTCCAGGGGCCAGGCGCTCCCCACCTCACTGCTGGGTGACGGCGTACTGGCCGGGCAGCACCGCGCTGCCCGTGCCGAGGTCGACCTGCAACGTGCCGAGTTCCGCCACCCGCGCCATGACACTGCCGGAGTCGTTGTTCGCCGTGGGCGTCATCAGCACGAGGAAGGCCTTCTCGGGCGTCGTCGCCTGGGCCATCTGCTGCACCCACGGCTCGGGCGGGTCCGTGAAGCCCGGACGCTTCTCCCGAAAGGCCTGCATCCGGTCCTTCGCGAGCTGCTGGAGCTGCTTCGCCTCGTCGGGCGTGAAGGTGAAGGTCGCCGTGTCGCCGGCCCCCGTGGCGCCCGGGAAGCTCTGCTTCATGCTCTCCGCGTCTCCGGAGCCCACCCAGACGAGCGTGGCCACGTAGGTCTGTGACGCAGGGACGTTCGGGTCGCCGCTGAGGGTGACGGTGGCGGGCCCCTTCTGGCCCGTGTACTCGAACGACTCCCGGCCGTCTTCGTAGTGGGTGAAGATGTATTCGTCGCTCTCCAGGGTGGCCTCCCCCAGGTTGATGCCGAAGGTGACCTCACGGGTCATCTCCCCGGTGACAATCTCCACGGTCGCCGCGTTCGAGGTGCCGCTCGCCGGGTCGTTCTTCGGCAGCTCCCCTGTCGCGAGGAAGCGGTTGTAGGCGGCCTGGCCCTCGGGCGTGGAGATGTCGAAGTCCACCTGCTTCGAGGTCAGCTGGCCTTCCACGCGCGCCGAGTCGGACAGCCCCGCCTTGAAGCCGAGCAGGCCGAAGCTGGCCTCGATGGTGTGCGACACCGCGTCGGTGGGACCGACCGTCACGCGGACCGTCGATTCATCCAGCTTGCTGACGGCGATGGCCATGCCATGCGACCGCTCATCGCTGAAGCCCGCGGAGAACTCCGCCGAGAGTTCCTTCGAGGGGTCCACCGAGAGGTCGGAGAAGCCCAGGGACTTCCGGAGCGTCACCTCCACGCCCGCCGACAGGAAGGTCTCCCCCGTCATCGTCACGGTGGCCCCCACCGGCAGGCTCTGGGGAAGCGCGGGGTTGAGCTGCTCGGCCGACGTGATGCCCGCGGCGGCCGCGGTCGGCAGCGTCACCTCGTAGCTGCCTCGCACGCCCGCGGCGCCGTTGACGCCGGCCTCGACGACCTTCGCGTCGATGCCGATGCTCCCTTCCACGCCGGCTTCCGCCTCCACGGTGAAGGTCGTCGTGCCCGCGGCCTGGGACCAGGTCGCGTCCACCTGGGCGTACCCGGTCACCGACACCGAGAAGGGGCCCACCTCGCCCTTCTTTTCGAGCTCCAGGGTCACGCCGCCGGAGATGCCCTTCGGCCCCGGCAGGACCGGCCCCGGGGTGCTCGCGGTCGTGGAGGCGGCGGGCTTCGGGAACGGCGACGTGAAGGTGAAGGGCGTCGGGACGTCCGGCGGGAACAGCGGGTTGCGCTGGGGGACGGTCGGCGTGCGCCCACCGAAGCTGTCGGTGGGCGCGCTCCCGCCGGCCGTCTTCGGCGGAGGAGGAAGGGCGGCCGGCCCCTGCTGCGGAGCGCTGACGGTTCCACTGGCCTGCGCCTTCGCGGTCCGGATGATCTGCTGAAAGGCCCCAATCACGTTCGGCATGCGTACTTCCCCCTCTGCGAACAACAGTCATGGGGGTTGTCGCGCGGAACGCCGCCGGGGGTGGATTAAGCCGGATTAAATCCGCCTCGCGTCAGGCGAACCGCTCGCGGAAGGCCCGCGAATTGGGCCCGTCCCCTCCCCGCTCCCACACCGCGAACACCACCCGCTCGAAGACGCCGGGGAACGCATCCAGGGCGCTGGCGAAGGCGTCCGCCGCGTCATGCGGGTTGTTGCGGAAGGCGCCGCAGCCCCACGCGCCCAGCACCAGCGTGCGGTGCCCGTGGTGCGCCGCCACCTGGAGCACCTTGACGGCCCGCGCGTGCAGCACCTCGCGCAGGCGGGGCACCAGGTGCGGCGCGTTCCGCTCGGCCGAGCCGGCGTTGGGCGCGGGCGCGGTGATGAGGGACACGCGGAAGGGCGTCTCCAGCAGGTTGAGCCCCTCGTCGCGGAAGAACGGCACCTCCGGCGAGTAGATGACGTGGTCCGTGTACAGCGGCGACCGGTCCGCGCGGTTGGCGTCGTAGTAGTCGCGTTGGGTGATCAGGCTCGCGTAGAGCGCCGAGCAACGCGCCAGATCCTCCTCCTGCGCCTTCGCCCCACCCAGGAAGCCACCGCCCGGATTCTTCGCGGACGCGAAGTTGAGCGCGACCACACCCGCCACCCCTTCCGCCTCCACCAGCCGGCGCGACGCGGCGCCCGTCTTCTCGGGCGTGACCTCGATGCGAGGCCTTGCGCCTGCCGCACGAGGCTCGGGCCGGGGCAGCCCCGCGAAGTCACCGGGCCGGTACAGCACCGTCCCGCGCAGGGCGCGCTCCACCGACTCCCGGAACAGGACGGGCCGCCCGGATGGCGCCACGTACTCGCCCCGCTCCACGATTCCCACCGTCTCCTGCGCGACCCCTTTTAGCGACATGACCCGCTCCCTGGCTTCCTGCTCCCGGGACCAGCCCGGGAAGCTTCGTGTACTACATACACGAACATGGGCGCGCGCGCCTGACATCCGGCGGGGCGACATGAAGACAGGGACGCCGCCTTCAAACTCAGGCCGGGAGGAGCTCTACCGGGAGCGTCCGGGGCCCGTGGCTGGTGAGCCCCGGGAGCCACTCGATGTCCTGGGAGCGGAGCCGCAGGGCGCGGATGCGTGGGACGAGCGCCTCCAGCGCGAGCCGGGCCTCCATCCGCGCGAGCTTCGCGCCCAGGCAGAAGTGGATGCCGTGGCCGAAGGAGAGGTGCTGGCTCTGTCGCGGCGGCGATGCCCCGGTGGCCCGGACGGGCGGGGGCTCCACGAAGGGATACGGACGATGCCCCCGGGCTTGGCTGCGCGCGAGCCCGGGGGCGGAACCGCGACTCAGGGACTCCAGCGCGCCCGACGCACCAACCAGGAGCTGCCGCCGCGCCCGTCGCGCACCACGGCCCAGAACGTCACGTCCTGCGCCGTGGCGCCTTCGGCCGGCTCCCACTCCGTGCGGTGACGGCCCTGCTGGCCACCGAAGTCCGCGCCGCCCGTCTCCTGCGGACTGAACTCACCCAGCGTGGTGTGCCAGGAGATCTCCCACGCCTCCTTGAGGGTGACGGCCTGCAGCCGCAGGCCCGGCACCACGTACGTCTCCTCCAGGGCCGACACGTCGTCGGACGTCACCACGAAGGGACCCGGGCCGCTCAGCTCCAGCGGCTCGCCGTCCAGCCAGGGCGCGTCGTCCACCCGCAGGCCCGGGATCACCGGCTGCTCGTTGGCCTTCATGCCCTCCACCACCGGGCACCAGAAGACCATCAGCTTCTGCGCGTACACCTCCTCGTCGCCCGCCACCGCGCGCAGCACGAGCGGCATGCGGATGCCGCCCAGCCCCTTGTAGGGGTCCGCCTCCTGCACGCGCTCCAGCAGCAGCCGGTCCTCCCCCACCCTGGCCGCGCCGGGATGGATGGCCAGCGTCAGCTCGCCCTCTCCCGTGGTGCCCTCCGCGAGCAGCGCGCGGTCCGCCTCGTTCGCACACGTGCGGTCCTCCGGATCCGCGCACGCCCACAGCGTGTACTGGATGGAACGCCCCCCACCGGAGGGGTCCACCAGCAGCGCGCGATACGTCACCTCCGCCGCGAGCGCGTCCAGGGCCTCCGGCGTGCGCTCGCACGTGGACGCCATCAGCTCCGGCCGCTCCGTGGAGACGCCGAGCACCCGGAAGTCATGCACGCGCGAGGGCTGATCCTCGGGGTCGATACAGGCCACGGCACCCATCGCCAGCAGGAGCAGGCTTCCGTAGTTGATCAGGGCCTTCATGTCAGAAGCTTCCTTTCACGCCCACCACGGGAAGGATGGGGATGCCGGGCACCTCGTACTCCCGGCGCTGCCGGTAGTCGTTGAAGACAAACTCGACGTTCTCCGCGTTGTAGAGGTTCTGCACGTCGACGTAGGCCCCCAGCGTCCAGCGCTGGAACTGCCAGCTCTTGTCCAGCCGCACGTCGAGCTGGTGGAAGCCGGCCGTGCGCGCCGAGGCGTACGGACCATACGTGCCGTTGAAGCGGTTGCGGTCCACCTGGTACAGGTCATACGTGTGGTTGAGCGGCGTCGTCGGACGGCCCGTGGTGTAGCGGAAGCGCCCGCCCAGCTCCCAGCCATTGCCCAGCACGTAGCTGCTCACCAGCGTGAGGATGTGCGTCTGGTCAAAGGGACTGAGGCCATACGTCGCATCGGTGTCGTCGCCGAAGCCCCCACCGAAGCCTCCACCGCCGTCGGGCTTGGGGCCCGCGCGCCCGTCCAGGGACCGGCTGAAGGTGTACGACAGCCAGCCGGACCACTTGTCCTTCGCGGAGGCGCGGTCCTTCTTCACCATCACCTCCAGGCCCAGGGCGCGGCCGATGCCCTCGTTGGAGTACGGCAGTTGGACGACGCCCCCACCCGTGCGCGCGATGATCTGCCCGGGCGCCACGATGTTGTTGAAGCGGCGGTTGAAGAAGCCCGTCACGTCCACGTTGAGCACGTCCGTCAAGCGGTGGTCCACACCGAGGCTGCTCTGGAACGCACGCTGGTAGACGAGGTCCGGGTTGCCGTACGGCAGGTCGATGAAGCGGAACGTCTCCGGCGGCTGGCTGTAGAGGCCGAGCGAGCCCTTGAGGGTGGTGCGCTCGGTGGCCGCGAAGCGCACCCACAGCCGCGGATCCAACGCCAGGTTCTGGGTGTCGCCCGCGCTCTGGAGGTTGCCGCGCACGCCGGGGGTGAAGGTGAACTTCCCCACCTTCAGGTCCGCCTCCACGAAGAGCGCGCCGTCGAAGGCGCCCAGGCCGATCTTCTCCACCAGCAGCTCGCCCACGGATTCGGCGCCGGGGAAGGCCACGTACTCGAAGTTCTCCGGGGCGGGGAACTCCACGTCGAAGGACTGGTGCTCGTACATGAGGTCCATGCCGGTGCGCACGGTGAGCGCGGAGGACAGCTCCAGGCCCAGCACCTCGCGCGCGCCCAGCGTGTAGCCCACGCCGTCCTGCTTCGCGGCGCCGAACTTGAAGCTGTTGGCGTCGTAGCCCACGTACGGCGTGAAGACGGAGGTGAGGTTGCCCTTGCGGTACGTCCAGTCACCCTTGATGCGGTGGAAGAGGGTCTGCGTGTCCACCGACAGGTCCCGCTCCGTCTTCGGGCCCGAGGACACCACCCGGAGCTGGTCGTCACTGCCGAAGGCCATGACGTAGCCGGTGCTGCGCGCGCCGCCGGCCTCCACGTCCGCGTTCGCGCCGCGCTTCGCGCCGAAGTCCACGCGCAGCTGGTAGTCCCAGTAGCGCGGCACCACGGACAGCGTGCTGCCCTCGCTCTTGGGGAGGAAGACGGGCAGCAGCGTGTCGATGTACGAGCGCCGCGCCGCGGCGGCCACGCTGATGCCGTCCGTGATGGGCGCCTCCAGGAAGAAGCCCGCGTCCAGCACGTCCACCTTCACCGAGCCGTGGAACGTGTCGGCGGCGCCCTTGCGCGTGCCGACCTCGACGATGCCGCCCACCGCGCGGCCGTACTGGCTGCCGTAGCCGCCCGGGTAGAAGTCGAGCTGGTCGATGAACTCGGCGTTCACCACCGAGGGGCCACCGAGCAGGTGGAAGAGGATGGGGATGCTGACCCCGTCCATCATCGTCGCCGTCTGGCCGGGGTTGGAGCCGCGCACCAGCAGCTCGCCGGAGATGAAGGGCGCGCGCGCCACGCCCGGCAGCGCCTGGATGACGCGAATGGGGTCTCCGAAGGTGCCCGGCGTCCGCTGCGCCTCCTGGCGCGTGATGGTCCGGCGGACCACCTCCTTCTTCGGTCGCTCGGAGCGCACCACCGTCTCCAGCGCGCCAGCGGCGGGAGCGAGGAAGAAGTTCACCTCCGTCGTCTCGTTCTCCTTGAGCTGCTCCTTCGTCTGGTACAGCTGGAAGCCCTGCGCCACCACGCGCACCGCGCACTCCCCGGGCGGCACCTCCAGGGTGAAGCGGCCATCTGCGTCCGAGGTGGCCTCGGGCGCCTCCGGGTCGTCACCGCAGCGCACGGTGGCACCGGCCACTCGCGAGCGGCTGCCGCGGGAGATCAGCTGGCCGGTGAGCGTGGCCTTCGGCGCCGCCTGGACCTGCTCCTGTCCGGGGGCCTCTTCGGGCGGGGCGTTGAGGGTGAAGTGGTAGACGTACTCCACCTGCACCGGCGCGGGCACCCCGTCCACCTCCGCGGGCGAGAAGCGGAACTGGCGCACCGCCGCGAGGGCCGCCTCGTCGAAGCCGTGGCCCACCGGCTCCGTGGGCAGCACGTCCGCCACGGTGCCGTCCGCGGCGATGGTGATGATGAGGCGCACGGAGGCGGTGAGCCCCTGCGCGAGCGCGTCGGGCGGGTACTGGGCCTCCACCGGCTGCACCAGCTCCGGAGGCTTCGTCATCACGGGCTGGGCCTGCGCGGGCGGAGTGCCCTCGGCTTGCGACGGGGGAGCGGCTTGCGCGGGAGGCGCGCCGGTCTGCGGTGCCTGCGCGAGCGCCGGGGTCGCCAGCAGGAGCGAGGCCGCGGCGAGCGCGCTTCGGGCTTTCAGGTTCGGGGACATGGCGTGGGCGAGCATACGGGGTGACGGGGGTTCCCGCTCCCGCGGAAGAAGGGGCGGAACAAAGACTTCACGCAAGGGGTCCGGCGCTTCTCGGTGGGTGAGGAATCATCACCCGCCAGGTCCAGGCCGGCGAGCGAGCGTCAGTCGAGGAGGAACGTGTAGGCGTACTTCATCTCCGTGGAGACCGCCTCGCCGCCCTTGATGGCGGGCTTGAAGCGGAAGCGCCGGATGGCGTCGCACGCCGCCTCATTGAGCCCGTAGCCGGGCCCGCTGAGGATCTTCGAGGCCACCACCCTGCCCTCGGGGTCGATGGTGATGGAGAGCGTCACCGTGCCCTCGACTCCGGCGCGGCGGGCCTCGTCCGGGTAGGGAATCTTCACCTCGGAGGCCACGGTGGGTTCGGAGTCCACCTGGTAGATGGGCGTGTACTTCGGCGCCCGGTATGCCTTCACCTCCTGCGGCGCCTGGGCCTTGTCCGCGGTGCGGCCATGGAGCGTGTTCCCCACCGGCGCCGCGAAGCTGCCCGCACCCGTGGTGGAGGACAGCGTCATGCCCACCACCAGCGGCGTGGGCTTCGCGGCCGGCGGTGGCGTCTCGTTGGGCGGAGGCGGCGCGTCCAGCGGAGGCGGCGGCAGCGGCTTCAGCGCCGCGGCGACCTTGAGGGGCGGTGGCTTGACGCGCACCTTCGGAGGTGGAGGCGGCTCGGGCTTCGGTTCCTCCTTCACCACCGGGGGCGGCGGCTTCTGGACCTCCACCATCACCAGCTCCACCGGACGCTGCACGGCGGGCCGCTCGACGGGCCGCGTGTGCAGCACCCACAGCGCCAGCCCGTGCAGCGTGAGCGAGCCGACCCCGAAGCCGACCAGCAGCCCACTGCCTCCGCGCTTCGGCGCCACCCACGCCCTGTCTTCGAGCACAAGCTCACTCATGGTCTGGCGTCAGCCCCGCGGCGCGGTGGGCGCGACGTCCTTTTCGATGTTGAGGGCGAACTTCGCGATGCCCTGGCCCTTCACCACGTCAATGAGGCGCATCACGCGGCCATAGGCGATGGTCTGGTCCGCGCTGATGATGGCGCGCGTGTCCTTGTCCTTGCTGACGGCCTCCACCACGCGGCGGGACAGGTCGGCCTCCGTCACTTCGACGCCGTCGAAGTAGAGCTTGCCGTCCTTGTCGAGCACGACGTTCACCAGGCCCTGCACCGTCTCACCGCCATGGGCGGCGCGGGGCAGGTCCACCTCCACCGTCTCGCGGACGATGAAGTTCGCGGTGACCATGAAGATGATGAGCAGCACCAGCACCACGTCCACCAGCGGGGTGACGTTGATGCCGGTGATCTCCTCGTCGTTGTCCTGCGCGCTGCCGGCCATGACTAGCGGACCTCCGCGCGCAGGTTGCCCACCAGCGCGTGGCCCAGCGCATGGGCGCGGCTGGTGAGTGTCTTGAGTTGGCGGTTGAAGATGTTGAAGGCGACGACGGCGGGGATGGCGACCGCGAGGCCCACGGCGGTGGCGACGAGCGCCTCGGAGATGCCAGCCATCACCGTCTGCTGCATGGCGCCGCCCTTCGCGGTGAGCGAGCCCAGGTCGTTGAACGCCTTGATGATGCCGAGCACCGTGCCGAACAGGCCGATGAACGGGGCGTTGTTGCCCAGCGTGCCGAGGACGGACAGGAACCGCTCATACTGCGGACGCTCGCGGGCCAGGGTGGACGCAATCACCTGCTCCACGGTGGCCGCGCCCTGGGGCGTGGACGCGAGCCCTTCGCGGATGACGGCGGCCTCCATGCCCTTCCTGCCCTGGACGGCGACGCGCACCGCCTCCAGCTCCCCGCGCGCCAAGCGCAATGCCAGCGTCTCAGAATCCGGGAGCCGGTTGCGAGCGAAGTAGACGGCGCGCTCCAGCATGATGGCGATGGAGAGCACGGACAGACACACCAGCACCCAGAGCACCCACTCGGCGGAGGTGAGCGTCACGCCGAGCAGCTTGCGGCTGAGCCAGCCCAGTCCTTCGGCGGGTGCCTGGGCGAAGACAACGATGAACGACATGGTTTTCCCCTCGTGAGCGGCTTTGGCGCGAAGGGAACACCGACGCGCCCATGAGGTGTCACCCCGAAGTGCTGAGGGGGACTGGAAACTCTCTTCGCCGCGCGGGTAGTTTCCCGCCGCCCCGGTGTCGTGATCCGCGAGCGGGAGTGTTCCAAGATGGGGTACCTGAAGAAGCTGGGGCTGGGCCTGGTCGTGGCTGCGGGCCTGTTGGGTTTCAAGTTCTATGGCAAGAGCACCGCGCGGACGGAGACGCGCGAGCAGCTCGAGCAGACCTGCGAGCAGGACGCCGAGTGTCTCGCCAGCGTCACGCAGCACTTCGAGGGATGTTTCGAAGCGCACTACAAGATGGGCGGGCGGCGTCGCGCGGGTGGGTTGGACCAGAACGCGATGATCTCCTGCATCAATGACAAGGCCGGCAAGACGATGTTCAGCGTCAGCGACGAGTAGGCACGACTCGCGGGCCCGGGTGCCGGTTCTCGCTGGGAGCTGGCGCCCCCCGCGGCTTGCGGCTCAGAGGAGCTTCTGCCCCAGCAGGTCGAAGGCCTCGACGATGACCGCGGCGGCACGGCTGCGCGGATACTCGTCGGCGAGCAGGGTCCAGATCATCGTATCCCGGCGCGTGCCGTCGGGCGCGACGAGCCGCTGGCGCAGGGTGCCTTCGTGGGTGAAGCCCAGCCGCTGGGCCACCCTGGCGCTCGGGACATTGCGGGGGTCGCAATGGATCTCCACCCGTCGCATCCCTTCCACTTCAAAGGCAACGCGGGTGAGCGCCCCGGCGATCTCGGTCGCGAGGCCGCGGCCCGTGTGCCCGGCCGCGACCCAGTATCCAATCTCAAGGGCACCCTCCCCTACGCGAGGATGAAGGCCCGTCCCTCCCAGGACCTCCGCGCCGTCGCGAGAGAACACGCCGTAGGCGAAGTCCTGCCCCAGGTCGAAGAGACCGCGCATGCGGCGCAGGTGGGCGGCCTGCTGCGCCACGTTCATCGGGTATTGCTTCGCCCAGGGCATCCAGGGAAGCAGGTGCGCAAGGCTCGACTCGATGGCGCGGAGTGCCGGGCCGGCATCCGCCGGTGACCAGCAGCGCAGGAGGGCGTGCTCGGTCTGGACGGTGTACGCAGGTCTGGAGGCAGTCGGAGTCATGGCGAATGGGATTGTCTCCAAGCGGCCTCGAGCTTACGAGTCGAAATACGGCTGCAACAGCGTTGCGTCCGGCAACCGCTCCAGACAGACCTTCGCGGTGGAACCGCGGAGTGGACCGCAGCCAAAGCCCTGCCGACACTCCGCATCGGCCTCGCAGCGATGCTCACACGAATGGTATTCGCCTCCGTTGAAGCTCGCGTCCATGCACTGCAAGGGCTTTTCGCAGGAACGGAAGAGGCCGCATTCATGGTGGAGGCCGTATTCACGCGAATAGTACGGGCCCCCTTTGTGCGGACAGGCAAGGCCCATGCTCGCGACGAGGACCGCGCCCCACAGGAGCCCACGCATCCTTCGCGGTCCCGACTCCGGATTCCTCTTCATTGGGAGAGCATACGCGGGCGTAGGCCGCCCCGTTGCTCGCCCTCCAGCCAGGAGCGGATGCAGCCCTCCGGTCTGGCTCACCTGTTGCTGATGCCATCCCCTTGCAGTCTCAGAGGGAGAGTCAGCGTGAGACGGATGACAGTCATAGGGGTGTTGTGGGGAATGGGTGTGGCGCTCGCGGGTCCCAGGTGCCGGTTCTCGCTTGGAACTGGCGCCCCCCGCGGCTTGAGGCTCAGACCTCACCGGAATGCATCGACGATGTAGGCCGCAGCAACGGATCCGTCGAGAATAGCCATTCCGGGCTTTGACTCGGGCAGTTTCCGCATCTGGTCCCGGCTGAGGCGGGCCACCGCGCAGATGGGAACCTTGTCACTGTCCGGAGGGTGGGCCTCGTACCAGCGGATGACAACTTGTGGCCCGCTTGTCCAGACCTGCCCGTACAGACGGGTCGTCGCCTCAAGCGTGCCAAGGTCATCCTTAAGAATGCTCTCAATGGGTCCGTCGTAAAGCGAGATGCGCCTCGCGTCGATCTGGTTCGCATCGAGTTCCGCCAGCGCGGCATCCCCAACACGCAGCTTCAGATACCGCATGACTTCGAGCGCCTTCGCCGGGCACTCCTGCGGACCTGGGGTGCCGTCCGGACGCAGTGCCACACCTCCTGTCGTGGTGCAGCCGGAAGACGTACCAAGTAGGACGATGGAGCTGAGCAGCAGCGCTTTGGTCGTGAGCATGAACGGCACTTCTACTGCCGAATCAGCGTGTGATCCATCGCAACGGCCACCTGTAGGAGACCGTCTCCACGGAAGATCTGGAGGGCCAGATCAGTGAGTCGTCCGTCCTCCATCTCGAAGGCGCTCTGGTCCACAACGACCGCGATCTTTCCCGACTGACCGGGAACGATCACGGGGCGATCCATGCGAAGCGCGAAGGGTCGAGTCGTGTCGCTGGTGAAGTCGCGGGTCAGGTAGGCACCCTCGAGCTTCCAGGACTCGTTGTCGTAGGTGTTCATCAAATGAATCACGACCGCCGCCTTGCTGGGGCCCGAGAAGACCTCGACGACCATGTCCATGTCCTCGTTCTTCGAGCGCCAGAACTTCGCACGCCGAAACGGCGTCTTTTTCGCCTGCCCATTGGCGAGAAGCGTGGCGTAGGCGTGATCGACCGAGTTCTCTTCCTTCTTGAACCGCTCATTCTCCTCGCGCAACTCACGCTCGCGGTTGAGGGCGTCATAGAGGGACGAGAGGACCGCGTTGTAGCTGTCATGGTCCTTGAACACGTTGACCTGATAGTCGATCCATCCCCAGTCCTTACGGCTCTTGGGCTTCACAAGGAACGTGAACTTCGTTCCATCCACGAGCGTCACGAGAAGGGGCAGCGCCTCGCCATCGTCAAGGTCACGCAGCGGCTCCAGAACCACTTTCTTGCCGCCTACGAGCGGGGTCTCAAAACGCCCCTCCCAGGCGAGGAACCTCGTCTTCGCAGGATCGACCTCGTTCTCGAAGTGAAGCGCCGTCACCACCTGCCCGGAAACGTAGACGGACGGCGCCTCCTGGCCTGGATGGTCTGGCACTTTGAGGGTCCGAATCGTGAGCTTTTCTTCCATGTCCCTGGCCAGCGCCGGGGAAGCCATCAGGACGAGAAGCAGACCACACCTGAATCGTCGGAGAGTGCGCATGGTGGGGCCAACGTAACAGGAGGGGTGTCGGGCATCCAATCCTGGTGCGCCTCCCCTGAATGGGGAAGGTCGAGTCAGAGCAGCTCTGCCCCAGCAGGTCGAAGGCCTCGACGATGACCGCAGCGGCATGACTGCGCGGATACTCGTCGGCGAGCAGGGTCCAGATCATCGTGTCCCGGCACGTGCCCTGGGGCGCGACGGGCCGTTGGCGCAGGGTGCCTTCGTGGGTGAAGCCCAGCCTCTGGGCCACCCTGGCACTCGGGACATTGCGGGGGTCGCAATGGATCTCCACCCTGCGCACCCCTTCCACTTCGAAAGCGACGCGGGTGAGCGCTCCGGCTACCTGGGTGGCGAGGCCGCGGCCCGTGTGCCCGGCCGCGATCCAATAGCCAACCTCAAGCGCCCCCTCGCCCACGCGAGGATGAAGGCCCGTCCCTCCCAGGACCTCCGCGCCGTCGCGAGAGAACACGCCGTAGGCGAAGTCCTGCCCCAGGTCGAAGAGACCGCGCATGCGGCGCAGGTGGGCGGCCTGCTGCGCCACGTTCATCGGGTATTGCTTTGCCCAGGGCATCCAGGGGAGCAGGTGCGCAAGGCTGGACTCAATGGCGTGCAGCGCCGGGCCGGCATCCGCCGGTGACCAGCAGCGCAGCAGGGCGTGCCCGGTCTGGACGGTGTACGCAGGTCTGGCGGCAGTCGAAGTCATGGCGAATGGGATTGTCTACGAATGAACCCCATTTCGTCAGCGATACCTTGCCGACTCTGTTCAGAGCAGGTCTGGAAGGCCGCTTGCCTTCGTACTGCGCTTGGAGTGAGGCCGAACTCACGGCGGAACTGCGTGCACAGGTGCGCGTGGCTGGCGAAGCCGCATTCCGCCGCCACCTGGGCAAACGGTGCGGCCGTGTCGAGCACCCAGGACAATGCGTGGCGCAGGCGCAGGCGTTGCTGCATCCGGTGCACGGGCACGCCGTGCACCGCGCTGAACGCCCGGCAGAGCGAGAACACAGAGACTCCGAAGGGAGCAGCCAGGGTGGTGAGAGACAGCCGCTCATCGAAGCGAAGCGCGAGTTGCTCGGCGACCGTCTCGGCCATCCTTCGCTGCCGTGGAGTTGTTCGCCGTGGAGCTCGGCCCGGGCCCGGGTCGAGGATGGTGCAAAGTTGCTCCTCCACCGCCAGCGGGTCAGGCCCCCTGTCCCGGCGCAGTTGCCGGGCCAGGCTGTGCAGCCGCACGAAGCCCTCGACGGTGAGGGGTACCCTGGGCCTCGCTCCATCCACGAGCGTCGAGGCGAGTGCCCCCGCGACGGTGAGGCAGACATCCCCACCGTCGTGGTGGAGGACGCGGTGGGGCTCCCGGTCGCGGGTGAAGAGCACCGTGGCCGGGTCTCCAGCGCACCGCACGCGGGCGCTCTGGAAGCGGAAGCGGCCCCGCAGCACGAACCAGATGCGCTCGCCCGACAGCAGTCCCTCGCCGCGACTCCCGGCGTCCACGCCGTCGCACGCCACGAGGCACGCGTGCAGCGAGTCGGTGACCACCCGGCCAAGGCTGGTGAGGTGCGGCATGGGAGCAGGCACTCCGCGCAAGGACGTGAAAGCCAACGGCTGCGAGGTAGCGGTACATGCCTGGCCTGTCAACCCAAGGAGCCCGCCTTGCCTGTGCACCCACGGACCTTCGCCTCGACATGCCTCTGCCTGGTCCTCACAGGGTGTCTGTCAGGGCGTGCGAATCAGGAGTCATCCATGCGTACCGACACACCCCGAAGCCGCGGCATCGCCATCGCTCCCGGAGGGGCCTATTCGCTCGCCTACGAAGTGACGGGGCCCGCGCGCACGCTGTACATCGGCGGCCAGATTCCGGTCGCGCCGGACGGGAGCGCCCCGGAGGGCATCGAGGCGCAGGCCCGACAGGTGTGGGCCAACATCGACCACCTGCTCGCCCAGGCCGGCATGGAGCCTCGTGACCTGGTGAAGGTCACGACCTATCTGAGCGACCGGAAGTACCGCGAGGTGAACGCCCGGGTGCGCCGCGAGGTGCTGGGTGAGCATCTGCCGACCCTCACCATCATCATCACGGGGATCTACGACCCAGCATGGCTGCTGGAGATTGAGGCCGTGGCCTCGCGACCTCTCATGCCGGAGGAGGTAGCGCGATGATTCGCTGACATCGCGCGGGTGAGCGCCACGCTTTCTGGCTCACTTCGACTCGGACAGAGCGACCCGCGCGTCCCGGTGGGTGGCCGGCATTCCATGCGAGTTGGACGGCACCTGGTACACGCCGCAGGCCCGGCGCTCCGACGTGCTGCTGTTCAAACTCAAGAAGTAGGCACCCCGCGCCTCGGGGCTCCCGCATGCGAGCGGGGGCCCCGGAGCGAACGCCCGAGTTTCTTGACAAGCCACAGGCACGGGGGCGTTCATGCTTCAGACGTGAATCCCCTGGGAGCCCCCATTGAGCCTGAGCGCCAAAGACTATCGTGACATCTGGAAACAACTCCAAACAGGCGGGGACAAGAAGGGGGCCGGGGCGCGGCTGAAAGAGGAGATGGGAAACACCACGAACCCCCAGAGTCTCAGTGGCGTCCTCCGAGGGGGTGAAGCCGCGCTGAGCGGGTACTTCACCTGGGACGAGGCCCTCTCCCTCGCGGCGAATACGCTCCTGGACCTCAGCACGGCCCTCCACGAGTCCCAAGGCGAGTGGGCGACCGCGCTCGACAGATACCTGAAGCCTGTCGGGCAGACCTTCATGGCGACACTCGCGACCCGCGTCAGCGCAGGAGCCTTGACGGGACTGACCGCGGGCGATGTCGTCGCACGCCATCGACGTGCCGTTGTCGGTGCGATCACTGAAATCATCCTGGCGACCCGGAGCCCCGCGGAGTCCGCGACCAAGGGAGCGGATGCGGTGCGCGCCGCGTATCAGGGCATGTATGCCGCCCGGCAGGAAGCGACGTTCAAGAGCTTGTGGGCGAGCACCGATACGGACACCCATCTTGCTCCCGTGTGGGCAGCGATCGTGGCGCTCCGGATCACCGCCCCCGAAGAGCAGGCCCGTCTGGTGGAGGCCGAGAAGGAAGCGAAGCGACAGCAGCTCGAAAGAGAGCGCAGGGAACGCGAGGAGGCCTCGGCAGCCGCGCTCGCGAGGAAGCGGCTCGTCCATGTCCTGTCCGTCAGCGAGGACGACCTGGCCTACGACAGGGATGCCAAGCGGAAGATCAACTCGATGTGTGACGACCTGCTGAAGGACTACCCCGCCGATGCCCTGGGTTACAACGATGTCCAGATCACGCAATTGACGTCCGACGCCAAAGACCGCATCAACAAGCACTACGGCTATCAACTCAGCGGCAACAAGAAGAACGTGTTCGATCAACTTGAGGGCTTCGTCATCCTCGCACGCAAGAAGAGGTATCCCCTCGACTCCGCGAAGATCTTCAAAGTCCTCGAGGAAGTCGCGGTCAACATGTACTTCGCGGGCATCAGCGGCTCCGACGACGCGGACAAGAAAGACAAAGGCGGCGTCGAGCTGCGGCGGTGAAACAAGGTCGGCCTGAAGTCAGCGGCCCGAGCATCGCGGGTGGAATCACTGGGCCGGCTTCAGCAGCGCCCGCAGCCGCGCCGACTTCTGCCCGGTCCAGCCTTCGGGCCGCAGGAGCGCCACCCAGGCATCCACGTGCTCGCCGGTGTACACGTGGCCGTAACCGGGTGGCACCGCCATGCCCAGCGGGAGATCCGCCGTCACCTGCCAGAACGTCACGAAGGGCAGCCACACCATCTCCCCCAGGACGTCTTCGCCCCGGGGCTCCCGCAGCCAGTCCGGTCGCTTCAGCAGGAGGTCGGGGCTCCACCAGATGATGGGGTCGGAGGGGTGGAGCAGGTACAGCACCCGGGAGTCGCCCCACCGCTCGGACGCGGGAGGGATGACCTCTCCCGGCCGGCGGCTGAAGCGCACGGTGCGACCGCGTCGGTAGACGGGTTCCACCTCGGGGCTGCCAGGGTCGCGCTGGTCGGTGAACTCGCGATACAGGGTGTTGAAGTGCGGCGGCCCCACGAACAGCGCACCGTCCGTGCGGTTGGCCAGGTCTCGCTCGCCGCTGAACGCCGTCTCCCCTCCGAAGGAGCCCAGGCTCTCTCCGAAGACAAACAGCTTCGGGCGCCCGCCCACGGGAAGTCTGGACCAGCGTTCATACACGGCATCGAAGAGGGCACGGCCCGCCTCCCGCGCCCGCTCCTGGTCGACCAGCACGGAGAGCCACGACCACAGGTGCGAGTACTGCGTGGCCACGATCGCGGAGTCACCGCCCGTCACGTACTCGAAGGCGTCCACGGCCTCGGGCACCACCCAGCCGCTGCCCGTGGTCGTCACCACCAGCAGCTGCGCACGTTCGAAGCCGCCCGCGCGCTCCAGGTCATCGACCGCGAGCTCGGCCCGGGCCTCCGCGTCCGGCGCGGAGTCGTAGCCGGCGTACACGCGGATCGGCTCCTTCGCCGCTGCTCCGCTGAACTCGGAGAGCGCGTCCACCGACGGGCCCCTCGCCACGAAGTTGCGCCCTTCCCTCCCCAGCGATTCCCAGCTCACCTTGGACCCGGGGCCCCCCGAGCGCAGCGCACTGCCGGGGCGGAGGACGCCTTCGTCGGTCGTCGTGTCCCGCAGGGCCAGCGTGCGGTCCGCCAGCGCGATGGAGCCGTCCCACAGCACGCCGCTGGCCACCAGGGCGGTGAGCACCAGCACCGCCAGCCCGCTCGTCGCCCGGGCCGCGCGAGGACCGATGTGCCGCGCGAGCCGCGCGTCCAACCTGCGGTACACCGCCCGCAGGCCTCGCCCCGCGGCGACGAGCAGGACGAAGACGGCCGCGGCGACGACCGGGGCGAGCAGGAACCCGGCGCTGGCCGGATGGGGGACGCCCATGAGCTCGCGGATGCCCCGCTGCCAGTGCCAGCCCAGGACGAGCGCTCCGGCCAGCGCCACGCCGCCCGTCACGAAGAGGCCGCGCCACGCGTGTGGACGGGGATTGCGCGGAGGACGGTTGGCGAACTCGCGCCACAGCCACGCGCCGAGGACTCCCAACCCATAGCCGATGGCCGCGCTCATCCCGCTGACGAAGCCCTGGAAGGGCCCGCTGCGCGGCAGCAGGGACGGAGTGAAGGACAGGCAGGCGAAGACGAGCGCGACCCACGCGCCCGGCAGCGTGTACTGGAGCCACCGGGGCGCGGTGCGGCTCACGGGCCAGGCACCCTGCACCGGGACGGGCCGCGCGGCGCGAGTGAGAAGGCGATCCATGCGACCCCCTGGAAGAGGATAGGGTAGGACGTCGGACCGCGACTGGCAGGGGCATCCCGGGCGGCAGCCCCGCCCCGCGGGACGATGAAGCCAGACGTCTGGAAACCCTTCTCCCTCACAGGCGAGCGAACACATGAGCCAGAACCTCTACGACATTCCTCTCACCTCCATCGACGGCACCGCGCGGACGCTTGGTCAGTTCAAGGGCAAGGTCCTGCTGGTGGTGAACGTCGCCTCCAAGTGCGGGCTCACCCCGCAGTACGAGGGCCTGGAGAAGCTCTACGAGAGCAAGCACGAGCAGGGCCTGGAGGTGCTCGGCTTCCCCGCCAATGACTTCCTGGGACAGGAGCCGGGCAGCGAGGCGGAGATCCAGCAGTTCTGCACCCTGAAGTACGACGTGAAGTTCCCGCTGTTCTCGAAGGTCTCGGTGGTCGGCGAGAAGAAGCACCCGCTCTACCAGGAGCTCACCCGCGCGCTTCCCGACGCCACCGGCGAAGGGCCCATGCGCGAGAAGCTCAAGGGCTATGGCATCGAAGCCAACCCGAAGCCGGAGGTGCAGTGGAACTTCGAGAAGTTCCTCATCGGCCGGGATGGTCGCGTCGCGGCCCGCTTCGCCCCGGACGTGACGGCGGAGGATCCGCGCCTCGTCCAGGCCATCGACGCCGCGCTGTCGAAGCCGGCCTGACGCCGGGGATCCCGGGGCCTTGGAGGCCCTTACACCTCATGGGTAGACCGATACCCAGACAGGCCCCGGGCGTCACCCTTGCGAGGAATTGGGCAGCGGCGATGCGTGGGCTATGAAGTCTTCATGTCCAGGACACTCGCTCTCCCTTTGTTCGCGCTGCTCACGTTGGCCGGCTGTACCCACCAGGTGCGGCCGAGTCCCGCGCCCATGTCCGCCCAGGGGACGCCGCTGAAGCTGCGCGCGCGCTACTTCATCTCGCCCGAGCAGAAGGCACGCATCGACTCGGACAGCTACTTCGCCCTGGGCGCCGCGCACACCTGGAACATCCAGATTGGCGAGGCGCTCACGCGCAGCTTCCCGCAGATGATGGGCACCGTCTTCCAGTCCGTGCAGGAGGCTTCGGGCCCTGAAGACCTGGGTGACGCGGATGCGCTCATCGTTCCGGAGATCGAGTTCTTCGACGTCACCGGCGGCGGCTTCGTGTCGCAGTTGAAGCTGACGGTGCGCGCCCGTGGCAGCGACGGCGCCATCCGGGTGAGCGACCTGTTCGATGGCGCTCCCCGGCAGGGCAAGGGTGGCACCGCGTGGCTCGGCGGGGCGATGGCGGGAGAGGGAGCCCTGCGGCAGTCCGCCGAGTTCGCCTTCGAGGATGTGATGCCCAAGGTCGCCACCCGTCTGCGGGAGGTCTTCGCCGCGCAGCCCCCGCAGTCGACCACGAACATGCTCTGACGGTCCCCGGAGCGTCCTACCAGGTGTCGATGAACCTGCGCCGTCCCTCGCGCGTCGGACGAGGGACGGAGCGCAGCCCCCGGAGGATCCAGGCGCGCGTCTCCGCGGGGTCGATGACCGCGTCGAGCTCCAGGAGCGAGGCCATGTTGATGGCTTTGCCCCGCTGGTGCGCCTCCGCAATCATTGCCTGGGCCAGCTCCTCCCGGGCCACCGGATCCTCGATGGCCTCCAATTGCTTGCGCATCCCGATGCGCACGGCTCCCTCCAGGTTCATGCCTCCGAACTCGCCCGTGGGCCACGACACGGTGAACACCGGCGCGTGGAAGTGCCCCCCCGCCATCGCCTGCGCGCCAAGTCCGTAGCCCCGCCGCAGGACGACGGTGAAGAACGGGACGCAGAGGCTGGCGGCCCCCACGAACATGCGCGAGACGTGACGCACCAGCGCGGTCGCCTCGGCCGGCGGCCCCACCATGAACCCGGGCGTGTCACACAGTGAGACGAGCGGCAGCCCGAACGCGTCACAGAGCTGGAAGAAGCGCGCCGCCTTGTCCGCCGCATCCGCGTCGATGGCGCCCCCCAGGTGGAACGTGTCGTTCGCGATGAGCCCCAGGGGCTGCCCCTCGATGCGGACGAGTGCCGTCACCAGGCTGCGCCCGAAGTCCCGCCGCAGCTCGAGCACGGACCCCGTGTCCGCCAGCGTCTCGATGACGGGCCGGACCTTGTACGCACGGCGCCGGTTCGCGGGCAGCGCCTCGCGCAGCGTCTCCTGCGGGGCGCACCCGCCCGGGGCGACCGGGCCCTGGAAGTAAGAGAGGTACTGCTTCGCGACGGCCACCGCTTCGGCCTCATCGCGCACGCGCACGTCGATGACGCCGTTGCGCGTCTGGACATCCGCGGGGCCAATCTCCTCCGGGGCGAAGGTCCCCAGCCCTCCTCCCTGGATCATGACCGGGCCGCCCATCCCGATGTTGCTGTCGTCCGTCGCGATGATGACGTCGCAGCCTCCCAGCAGGGCCGCGTTCCCGGCGAAGCACCGCCCGGAGGCGATGCCCACCCTCGGGACGAGCCCCGAGAGCGCCGCGAAGGCGAGGAAGCTGGGCGTGTCCAGTCCCGAGACGGTGTGCGTGTCCGTGTCGTTCGGACGCCCGCCACCGCCCTCCGCGAAGAGGACCACCGGCACGCGCCACTGCGCCGCGAGCGCGAGCATGCGGTCGAGCTTCCGGTGGCCCACGAGCCCCTGCGTGCCGGCGAAGACCGTGTAGTCGTAGGCCAGGACCAGGGTGCGTGCGCGCTCGTCGTCGAAGAGGGCGCGGTTGACGGTGCCGAAGCCACAGACGAGGCCATCCGCGGGGCTCGCGCGGACCAGGTCCTCCAGGGAGCGCGTGGACCGCTGCGCCGCGAGCGCGAGCCCTCCGTACTCCGAGAAGCTCCCCGGGTCGACCAGGTCCGCGATGTTCTCCCGCGTCGTGCGCTGCCCCGTCTTGCGCCGCCGGGCCACGGCCTCCGGGCGGCCCGCGTCCATCGTGGCCTCGACGCGCTGACGGAGCTCCGCGAGCTCGGGGCGAACCTCACCCGGGGGAGACTTCCGGCCGTCGTCCTTGCTGTCGCTCATACCTTCGACACCTCATCCGTTTCGCGAAGGCGACGAATGTTCCATGGGAGGGGAGTCTTGTGGTGTCCGGGATGGCGGTTGGCAGAAAACGTGGGAACGCTGGCATTGTCTCCGGAGCCGCCGCGCCGCATGGTCTCGCCATGCCGACGCGACGCCCCTCCCTCCAGGTGACCCGCGACCGCCCGCTCCCCGCGAGGACGCGCCGGGTGGCGATGCTGGCCTATCCGGACGTCCAGATGCTCGACGTGACGGGCCCACTGGAGGTCTTCGCGCGCACGTCCCGCTGGCTCAAGGAGAAGGGCCTTCGCGAGGACGATGCCTACAGCGTTGAAATCATCGGGCTGAAGCGCGGTGCGTTCCCCGCTTCGTCCGGGCTGCGGCTGCATGCGGATCACCGCTTCGACGAGGTCGGGCGCGGCATCGACACGCTGCTCATCGCGGGAGGCATCGGGGCACGGCGCTACTCCGCGCACCCGCCGCTCGTGCGTTGGATCCGACAGCAGGCGCGCGGGGTCCGGCGGCTCGCCTCCATCTGCACCGGCGCGTTCTTCCTCGCCGAGTCGGGGCTGCTCGAAGGTCGTCGTGCCACCACGCACTGGGCCTATTGCGCGGAGTTCGCTCAACGGTACCCAGGCATCCAGCTGGAGCCCGACCGCATCTTCGTGCAGGAGGGTGGGCTCTACACCGCCGCGGGCGTCACGGCGGGAATGGACCTCGCGCTGGCGCTCGTCGAGGAGGACCATGGGCGGGCGGTGGCGCTCGAGGTGGCCCGTGCCCTCGTCATGTTCCTGCGGCGTCCGGGAGGGCAGGCACAGTTCAGCGCGCAGCTCGCCGTCCAGCTCGCGGAGCAGGAGCCGCTGCGGGAGCTTCAGGCATACATCCTGGAGCACCCGCGCGAGGACCTCTCGGTCCAGGCCCTGGCGCGCCGCGTGGCCATGAGCCCGCGCAACTTCGCGCGGGTGTTCACGCGGGAAGCGGGGATGCCCCCGGCGCGCTTCGTCACGTCGACCCGCGTGGAGACGGCGCGGCGCCTGCTCGAAGAAACCTCGGAGGGGCTCGACGGGGTCTGCGCGAAGAGCGGGCTCGGAACGCCCGAGGCCATGCGCCGGGCCTTCCTCCACACGGTGGGGATTCCCCCCAGCCAGTACCGCGAGCGCTTCAACCGCCCTCCCCCTGCTACCCGGAGCTCCCGATGAGTCGCCCCTCCCGCCGCGCCGCTCCCCTGCTGCTCTGCCTCGGCCTCCTCTCAGGTGCGGCCTCGGCGGCCACCCCGGCGGGTTCGCAGGCCCCGCACTACGCCTGTCCTCCGTGCGGCAGTGCCTGTGACGCGAAGGTGTTCGACAAGCCGGGCGTGTGTCCGCACTGCGGCATGAAGCTGGTCGCACAGGACGACGTGAAGAAGGCCGCCCAGATGCGCAAGAAGGTCGCCATCCTGATCTTCAACGGCGTGCAGATCATCGACTACACCGGGCCCTACGAGGTGTTCGGCGCCGCTGACTTCGACGTGTACACGGTGGCCGAGACGAAGGAGCCGGTGACGACGGTGATGGGGATGACCGTCGTTCCGAAGCACTCCTTCGCCGATGCCCCGCAGGCGGACGTCGTCGTCGTTCCCGGGGGACGGGTGGGGGATGCACAGCGAAGCGGCGCGACCCTGAAGTGGGTGACCGACCAGAGCGCCCGGGCCCGTCAGACCCTGTCTGTCTGCAACGGCGCCTTCATCCTGGCGAGCGCGGGACTGCTCGAGGGCCTCACCGCGACGACCACCGCCGGGAACCTCCAGTCGATGCAGGCCGCGTTCCCCGGCATCAAGGTCGTCGACGATCAGCGCTTCGTCGACAACGGCAAGGTTGTCACCGCCGCGGGGCTCTCCGCGGGCATCGACGGCGCGCTGCACGTGGTCGCGAAGCTGGGCGGACTCGGGCTCGCGCAGCAGGTCGCCCTCGGGGAGGAGTACGAATGGCGGCCTCGTACCCCCTTCGTGCGCGCCGCGCTCGCGGATCGCCTGATTCCGACGGTGGACGTGGCGGCCCTTGGCGCGTGGGATGTCACGCGGACCGAGGGGGGAACGGATCGCTGGGAGCTGGAGCTCGAGGGCACCACCCGCCTGAGCGCGCAGCAGGTGATGGAGCACGTCAGCAAGGAGCTCGAAGCCGGGGGGCGATGGACGCGCGTCAAGCCCACGGACGCCGGCACGGCCTCGCCCTTGAGCAATCATTGGACGTTCAGCGGCCGCGATGGCAGGCCCTGGACGGGCGTGCTGACCCTCCAGCCGGTGCGCGGCACGACCGGCCGATACACGGCGAAGCTGGCCATCGCACGCGCGGGTTGAGGCGCGCAAGCCAGGTGCCTCCGATGAAGTGGGAGGCACCCGGCCCTTGTGCATCCGTCCCGTTTACGGCGCGACGGTGAAGATGCCGCGCAGGTTCTCGCTGCGGCTGATGGGTTTGTAGAGGGCACCGTTGCAGTTGTTCGTGCAGTTGGTCCACGAGGTGATGCGCCACTGGTACGTCTGTCCCGCCGTCAGGGCCGGGCCGTCGTAGGCCTTGGAGGTGGCATTCTTCGCGGCCTGGACGGTGGGCATCAGCGTGGTGGAGGGCTCGCTGCCCCAGATGCGGGTCCCGTAGGCGTCGAAGAGCTCCAGGCCGTAGAAGTTCTCGCTCGAGTCGTCCTCCCAGCGGAAGGTGAGGCCCGCGGCGGCCACGGCGGCCTCGTTGGGCACGTCATCGCGGCCCGGCGAGACGATGCCCACGTCGCCCGTCACCTTGAAGGTGCCCACGTCCAGGCTGCCGCTGGACGCATCCTTGGGCAGCGTGATGCGGATGGGCCGGGGGAGCTGCTGCGGATCCGGGTCCAACACCAGGCTGTCATTCGTGTACGAGGCGAGGATGTCATAGGTGCCCGCGGGGATGCCGGCGAGGCTGAAGCGCTGGCCGGACGTCTGGATGCTCAGGCCGCGCGGCACCTCGCCGGTGGAGGCCAGCGCGAGCACGATGGACGTCTCATTGGCGCCCGCGGGGGCGTTGACGATGTTCACGCCACCCGCAAGCGAGGTGAGCGCCGGGGCCGCGTCCGCGGTCAGGTTGACGCCAATCTTGTCCTCGGCCGTCGCCAGCGAGAGGGCCGTCACGGGCGCGAAGCCCTTGCCCTGCACGAAGGCCTTCACGTCGTAGGTGCCCGCCGGGAGGTTGAGCAGTTGGAAGCTGCCGCTCGTGTCGGTGACGGTGGACGTGGCGCCCGAGGTGCCATTGACGCCTTCGGCCACCACCAGCACGCCGCCCTGCCCCGCCGTGCCCTCGGCCACCTTGCCGGCGATGGAGCCCAGCTCGGCCGGGTTGACGTGGGTGAGCGGCAGCAGCGCCACGTCGCGCACGTTCTGCGCCGGCGCATTCGCGTCATCCGCGCGGTTCACCGTGAGGGGAATGGCCTGGCGGATGGCGGAGGGGAAGCCGAGGAAGCCTTTGGACTCCACGCGCAGGGTGTAGGTGAAGGACTTCACGTCCGCCGCCGCGTCCGTGGAGCGCGTGAGCTTCACGGGGATGCGGTAGTTGCCCTGCGCGTCGGATGTCACCACGGCCGTGGCCGCGGCGCTCGTCGTGGCATCCAGCGCCACCAGGCGCGCACCCGCCACGGGCTGCTGGCTCGTCGCGTTGAGCACCTTGCCGGTGATGGCCGTCTCGGGGAAGCACTGGGCCTTGCCGCCCTGCACCTCCTCGCACACGAGGCCCCCCTCACAGGCGTCGGCCTTGCTGGGGTCGCAGCTCTCGTCGTCATCGCCGCCGCAGCCGCTCAGCATCACCGCCGCCAGCGCGGCCAGCAGGATCCTCTGGTTCATCACGTTCCTCATTCCGTGGACGGGAGCGCCACGGAGTGAAGACCCCGGCCATGCGGCAGCGGACACTTCCACCGCTTCTTTTGACGGAGCGGCGGTGTAGGCGAGGACGGACGGGCCGGGCCGGGCGCGGCTACTCGCAGAGCCCCGTCTGGTTATTGCAAAGCCCCGTGAGGCAGGAGTACGTCCACCTGGGGAGGCCTCCATCCGGACTGCTGAAGCGGCAGCGCTCGCCGAGGCGCGGCTCCGGGGCACAGGTGCCTCCGTCCTCCCCGCGCGCGCAGATGAGGTATTTCGCGCAGGCCCTGGCATCGTCACAGGCGGCCCCCAGGGCCTTGCCCTCCGAACACTGCCCGTCGACGCACCGCTCGGCCCAGGGGCATTCCACGTCATAGCGGCACTCGCCCGGGCCCGCCGTGATGCATACGCCCGAGGCGCCAGGGCCGGCATCGCCCTTGTCGCACAGCAGGCCTTCCATGCACTCACGGGGGGCACCGCAGGCCTCCCCTTCGCCGCGGGAAGCGGGCGCGATGCATTCGTTGAGCGCGGAGCAGATCTGGCCGGGGCCACAGCCCCTGCCCCGGAAATCGCACCGCACGCCCTCTGGCTGGCATTGCCGGGGAACCGAGGCATCCGGGCTGATGACGGTGCAGACCTGGCCAGACACACACGTCCCCAGGTCGCAGGTCGACATCGGAATGCCCTCGCACCCCAAACCGGGGGCCTGTCCGCACCGCTCACCCATCTCCTTGTAAGCACGGCAGGTGCCGATGCCTGACGTGTCCTCGATGGACAAGGGCCGGCAGTTGGATGACGTGGCTGTGTCGCAGGGCACGGGCTTGATAAACCCAATCCTGCAAGCCTCCCCCACGTTGGGCCGTGGCACGCAGCATCCCTGCGAGCAGTAGCCGTGGTCGTCGCACGGTGCGTCCCCCAGCTGTCCGCAGGGGCTGCCCACGGGGCGCCGTTCCGGACAGGCGACGCAGACGCCCGCATCGCTTTCATCCTTGAGGCAGTAGCCCGTGCGGCAGTCGGCGTCCACGCCGCAGGCACCGCCCACCGAGGAGCGCACGAAGGCGCAGCCGCAGGCCGTGGAGGCCGGGTTCACTTCCCCCGTCAGGCACGCGGACGCGGCTTCGGGCCAGTACGTGAAGAAACCCGCATCCCGGACCGCGAGTGGGAAGCGGGACTCGCAGCTCCGCCGCTCCCGCTCGAAGCAGCCCGACTCCGCCGTGGGCTCCACCGTGCCGGCGTCCACCCCGGCCGCGCACAGCATGCGCGCGGAGTCCTCACACCAGCGGTCGGCGGGAGGCACCGGGCCGGCCGCAGGCAGCACCAGCGAGGCGCACGTGTCCACCGGCAACGTGGACTCGCAGCGGCGGGCCCACGGTGCCCCCGCATCCTCGGGCTCGGGCAGCGCGCAGGCGACGCTCGCGTCCGGCACCGAGGCGTCGACGGTTCCCGCATCGGGCGGTTCGACGCCCGCGTCCGTCTCGTGGCCAGCGTCCGTCTCGTGGCCAGCGTCCTCGGTGTCGTCAGGGGGTGAAGGGTCCGTATGTGGGCAGGCGGCCCCCACCATGAGTGCCAGCGCCAGCGACACCAGCAGCAGCGCACGGCGACCCGACTGTCCCTGAATGACGGATCCATCCTTCATGATCTGGCCTCCGGAAGGCCCTGCACGGCGTCTTGCGTCGCGCGCCTATCAGGGACCCGCTGCCAAGGGATACGGTCACAGGAGAACGGCCGGGTCGTTTCCCTGGAAAGATATCTGAAGGGCCAGGGACCGGGAGGGAGAGCAGCACTCCCTCCCGGCAGGACTCACGGGCCCGAAGGCCCGTGGGGTCCGTCAGATGTCACACTTCGTCCCGTACTCCGTGCAGATGGGAGAGGTCCGTTCCTTGCGGTCCGTCTGCTCCGTGCCCGCGCCGGACAACAGGCGGACGGTCTCGCGCTTCAGGCTCAACTTCTTGGGCTTCTGGGTGTCCTGCTTGTCCATGACGTGCCCCTTTCGTTGCGGTCCTTGACGGCGTTTACTGCAAGGCCAAGTCAACCACCTGCATTTCAGACAGACAAGCAATCCAAGCGAGAACCGTGGGGCTGTGGATTTCCTCTCTCCTCGGCCTGGAAAGACGACATGCGACGCGCTGCTCCCTGGAAACCCTTGCTGCACGGAGTCGAGCACGAGGCAGCCGTGGAAGCGCTCGCGGCGCTGGTGGAGGCGCTGTCGAATATTCCCTCCCATTCCCTGCCCCTCGCCTCCCTGGCACGCGGGGACGCGGGCTGCGCGGTGTTGTTCGACGCGCTCGCACGCGTCCCCCTCCAAGCGGACGCGCAGCACCGCGCCAGGGCCGACGCCCTGCTGGAGCGCGCCACGGAGGCGCTCGCCACGGAGACGCTGGGCGCGGACCTGTATGACGGCTTCCCGGGAATCGCCTGGGCCGTGCAGCGCGTGCAGCCTCCCTCCGAGTCACCCGACGCGGATCCGCTCACGGAGCTCGACGCCGCGCTCGAGGACTTCCTCCAGACGCGGCCCTGGCCGCACCGCTACGACCTGGTGAGCGGGCTGGTGGGCATGGGGGCGTACGCGCTGGAGCGCCTTCCCCGCGACGGCGCACGGCACTGCCTGGAAGCGGTGGTCGCGCGGCTGGGGGAGCTGGCGGAGCGGACGCCGGAGGGGCTGCGCTGGAAGACGCAGGCCCTCCACGTCGAAGCCCGGCTCCGGGGAGAACATCCCGAGGGGAGCTACAACCTGGGCGTCGCGCACGGCATGGCGGGCGTGCTCGTCGTGCTGGGAGGCGCGGTGGCAGCGGGCGTCGCGAGGCCTGCCGCGCGCGAGCTGCTCGAAGGCGGATGGATGTGGTTCATGGCCCGGCGCGGAGAAGACTCCGCCCCCGCGCGCTTCCCCTCGCGCGTGGATGCGCGACATGAACCGCTCACCTGGCCGCGCCGTCCGGCATGGTGCTACGGCGATCCCGGCGTGGCGCTCGGGCTGCACACGCTGGCGCGCGCGGTGGGAAACCCCGCGTGGGAGACCCAGGCCCTCGCGCTCTGCCGGGAAGCCGCCTCGCGCTGGCAGGACGTCGCGTCCGTGCTGGATGGTGGGCTCTGCCATGGATCCGCCGGGCTCGCGCACCTGTACAACCGCCTGTTCCAGACGACGGGCGAGCCCGCCTTCGAGACCGCGGCCCGCTTCTGGTTCCGCCAGCTGCTCTCCGTTCACCGCCAGCCCGGCCAGGGCGTGGCCGGCTTCCGGATCCTGGAGCGCTTCGACGACGGCACCGAGGGTTGGACGGACCACGCGGGCCTGCTCGCGGGTGCCGCCGGCATCGCCCTCGCGCTCCTCGCGGCGATCTCTCCGGTGGAGCCGGAATGGGACCGCCTGCTGCTCATGTCCCTTCGCCCCACCTCCCTGGACGCTCCATGACGACGCCACCGGGCTTCGCGCCCTCCGGATTCTTCGTCCTGCGCACCCCGCTGCTGCCCTTCGACGAGCTGCGGGCATGGGGCCAGGGCCTGCTCGCTCCCAGCGCGCGGGGGGCGTCCACCGCCGGGCTGGAAGCGGCGCTCGCCCGGGACCGCGAGCTGCTGCGCGAACGGCTCGCGTCTGTGATTGCCCGGCCGGAGGTGCGGGAGGCGCTGTTCCTCGCGTCGCCCTCGCTGGAGGAGAACCTGCCCGCGTGGACCGCCGCGCCCGGGAGTCCTCACGCAGAGAAGCTGGAGCGCACCCTGGTGCGCTACTGGCAGCGCATGACGGCGCGGGCCACGCCCTTCGGCCTCTTCGCCGGAAACAGCGTGGGCACCTTCAACGCGGCGACCCGGCTGCGCCTGCCGGCCCGGGAGACGTACCGCCGCCATACGCGGTTGGACATGGACTACGTCGACGCGCTGACGGACGGGCTCGCGGGGCTTCCCGCGCTGCGCGAGGCCTTGAGCTACCGGCCCAACTCCAGCCTGTACCGGGCCGCGGGCCGGCTGCGCTACGCCGAGTCCCGACGCGACGGTGGCTCGCGCAGCTACCAGCTCGTCGGCGTGGAGCCCACGCCGTACCTGGAGGCCACGCTGGAGCAGGCCCGCGCGGGGGCGTCGCTCGCCGCGCTCGTGCAGTCCCTGCTGGACGCGGATCCCGACGTGTCCCGCGAGGAGGCCACGGAGTACGTGGACATGCTCGTGGCGCACCAGCTCCTCGTGCCGGAGCTGGCGCCGCTCGTCACGGGGCCGGAGCCGGTGCGCGAGCTGCTCGCGCGCCTGGAAGCCGTGCCGGCGATGGCCGGGCCCCACCGCGTCCTCGGGCACGTGCAGGGCGTGCTGACAGAGCTGGATGGCTCGCCTCCGGGCGCGGAGCCCTCCCGCTACCGTGCGCTCGCGCGCGGCCTGGAAGCGCTTCCCGCCCCCGTGAACCCGAGCCGCCTCTTCCAGGTGGACCTGCGCAAGCCCGCCGAAGCGCTGACGCTGGGGCCCGCCGTGGTGGACGCGATGAGCCAGGGCGTGGCCCTGCTGCACCGCCTCAGCCCGGCCTCGGAGTCCGCCACCCTGAGACGCTTCCGCGAGGCCTTCGTCCAGCGCTACGAGGCGCGCGAGGTGCCCCTGCTGGAGGCCCTGGACGAGGACGTGGGCATCGGCTTCGAGCTGGCGAGCCCCGAGTCCGCGGAGGCCTCTCCCCTCCTGCGCGACCTCCCCTTCCCCGCGTCGCGCGCCGACGAGCAGATCCCCTGGGGCAAGGCGCAGGCCCACCTGCACTACCGGCTGTCGGAGGTCCTGCGCTCGGGCGGCCCGCTGGAGTTGGACGCGGACGACGTGGAGGCGCTCGCGAACCCGCGTTCCGGGCCGCTGCCGGAGGCCTTCTCCGTCATGGGGACCGTGCTCGCGGCCTCGCAGGAGGACGTGGACGCGGGGCGGTTCCAGTTCGTCTTCGAGTCGATGATCGGCCCGTCGGGCGCGGCGCTCCTGGGCCGCTTCTGCCACGGCGACCCGGAGCTGCTGCGCCACGTGACGGCGCACCTGCGCGCGGAGGAGGCCCTGCGTCCGGAGGCCCTCTTCGCGGAGGTCGTGCACCTGCCGGAGGGGCGCGTGGGCAACATCCTCTGCCGCCCCGTGCTGCGCGACCACGAGCTCGTGTACCTGGGCCGGTCGGGCGCGCCCCCCGAGCGGCAGCTTCCGCTCACCGACCTGTACCTCTCCGTCCAGGGCTCCCGCATCGTCCTGCGCTCCGCGAGCCTGGGGCGCGAGGTCCTTCCCCGCGTCACCCACGTCCACAACTTCGGCCGGGCGCACCTGCGCCCCTACACCTTCCTGGGCACGCTCCAGCAACAGGGAGTGACCCCCGGCCTGCGCTGGCACTGGGGGCCGCTCGCGAGCAGCGCGTTCCTTCCACGGGTGACGGCGGGCAGGCTCATCCTCTACCGCGCCCGCTGGCGGCTCCAGGCGTCCACGCTCCGCGCGCTGGGGGAACGTGAAGGCGCCGAGCGCTTCCGGGAAGTCGGGCGGCTGCGCGAGCGGCTGGGGCTTCCGCGCCTCGTGGGCCTGGTGGATCAGGACAACGTGCTGCCGGTGGACCTGGACAACGTGCTCAGCCTGGACACCTTCGTCCACCTGGTGCGGCAGCGGACGGACGTGGTGCTGGTGGAGCTGCTCGCGGACGAGGGCCTCTGCGTCCAGGGCCCCGAGGGCCGCTTCGTCCACGAGGTGGTGGTGCCCTTCGTGCGCGGCGCCCCGGCGGTGCCCGCGCCCACCGTACCGCTGCCGAAGCCGCCGAGGCTGCAGCGCTCCTTCCCCCCGGGCTCCGAGTGGCTCTACGTCAAGCTCTACACTGGCACGGCGCTCGCGGACCGCGTGCTGGCGGAGGCCGTGGCACCCCTGGCGCGGGAAGCGCTGGCCTCCGGCGCGGCGAAGCAGTGGTTCTTCCTGCGCTACGGCGACCCGGACTGGCACCTGCGCGTGCGCTTCCAGGGCGACCCACGCCGGCTGCACACGGAGGTCCTGGAGCGGCTCCACGCGCTGCTCGCCCCGCTGCGCCAGGACGGCCTCGTCCACCGTGTGCAGGTGGACACGTACGAGCGCGAGCTGGAGCGCTATGGCGGCGACGCGGGCCTGCCCCTGGCGGAGCAGTGGTTCCACGCGGACAGCGAAGCGGCGCTGGAGCTGCTCGATACCGTCGCGGGTGACGACGGTGCGGACGCGCGCTGGCGGCTCGTGCTGTGGGGCATTGACTCGCTGCTCACGGACCTGGGCTTCGACCTGGAGGGCCGTTGCCGGCTGCTCGCCGGCCTGCGCCAGGGCTACGGCCAGGAGTTCAGCGTGGACGGCGCCTTCGAGCGGCGGTTGGGCGAGCGGTTCCGGACGCACCGGCAGGAACTGGAGGCCCTGCTCTGGCAGCCAGGGCCCGCGGAGGGGCCATTGGCGCCGGGACTCGCGGTGCTGCGGCGCCGCTCCGAACGGCAGGGGCCGGTGCTGGCACGGCTGCGCGCGTCCGCGGACCAGGGACAGCTCACCCAGCCCCTGGAGCGCGTGGCCGCGAGCCTCGTCCACATGCACACCAACCGGATGCTGCGCACCGCCGCCCGCGCCCAGGAGCTGGTCCTCTACGACTTCCTGCACCGCCTCTACACGTCCCGGCAGGCGCGTGAGAAGAAGCGGTCCTGAGCCCCCGCGAGCGCCCGCAGAGTCACGGGGGCTGGATGGCGTCGTACACGCTGGCGAGCACTTCGAGCCGGTTGTTCACGGTCTTGGGGCTGGTGAGCTGCCGGGCCGTGACGACGATGGAGATTTCAGCGTCGACCGCACGGCAGGAGTCATCACAGACGTGGTTCGCGGCATGCTCATCATGGTCGCGCAGCTCGTACAGCACGCTGTCCGAGTAGGCTTGAGCGAGCGTCTCATACCCTGACGTGCGCACATCGGGCTGGGAGGAGAAGATCTTCCGGACCGCCTGGACCGCGGCCACGCTGGACAGCTCGTCTGTCGTCCGGTCCTGCTTGTCCTGTTGAAGCGGCACGAACAAGCCATTCCCCGAAGGACTCGCCCACGACTCAGCGCGTGTCACGGAGCCGGAGTGGTTCATGCACAGCATGAAGGAGTGTCCGTCCCGCTGGGCCGTGCATCGGAACCAGAGAAGGTAGAGCTTGCTGTTGTCATTCAACAGCCTCAGCGCGAGATCGCGGGCCTCCTTGCGCAGCACGGCGCCCTTGCCCCCCGCCTGGTAGGTGCGGTGCTTGCGTCCCAGGATGTTGAGCATGCCCGCCGCCGTGCCATGGCACACGCCCAGGGCGCCGGGATCTTCTGAGACACCGGCCTTGCCAAGCCAGACAAAGTCCCGGCTCGCCTCCTTCACGCGGTCCAGCGGATTCTCGATGTTCGCGCGCTTGCTGGGATTCCAGCCTGTATCCGTGGGGTCGGCCCAATTGCCGGCGTTGTTGATGATCAACTGGGCCCGTCCCGCCGCTTCCTCCTCAGGGAGGCCATCGGGGTTCTTCGCGAGCTCCGCCAGGACCAGGTCGATGGCCTTCTGGCCATCCCAGTGTTCCTTGGTGGAGGTGATGTCGAGCCTGTCGATGGAGGGGGTCTGCCGGCAATACTCCTGGAGTTGGAGGGCTGCATCCTTCAGGTCCTGGACCTGCAGCTTGTTGGCGGTGATCACCGGGATGTTCAGCAGGGCCTCGATCTCCTCGGCCTTCGTGCGGAACTTGAACAGGGTGACGTTGACGTCCTGAAGGGCCGTGATGCACTGCTGACACAGGGCAATGAGTTGATTGCCAAGCACCTGGGCGGTACCGCGGTTGTAGATCTTGCTTCCGCCAAAGATAAGCAGGGTCTTGCCCGTCTCCTGTGGAAGATTCTGGGTGGCCGTCCGCAAGTCCCTGAGAACATTTCTGAACGCTTGAATGGTCGCCATCCACACCTCGCCTTGCGGGGATTCAAGGTCCCCCCCCGTGACGATACGAACGTGTATCACCGGGGCTGTCAAGGCGACGAGCAAGCCTGCGGCCACTGGCCCGCCCACGGTCTCCGGTCCTGCTCCGCTTCCAATGGAAGGCCTGACGGCGCCCTCCATCCCCCATGGCGCGGGACAATCCCTGTCCGCCGGGATGATCCACTCTTCATTCTTGAACAGCGGATGTCGGAACCTTGAATTGGGTTTGAAAGCCCTGAGGTCCTGCGCCATGGAGTGGCATCCATTCCGCTGATTCCAAGCGGAGCGAGGTGTCCCCATGCCGATCCGCCGCCGTTCATCGTCTCCTCCTCCGCCCCGTGCGGCCCCGCTGCCCCCGGCCAAGACACTTCCGGACTCGGTCAAGCTCACCGACAACAAGCAGTACGGGGTCCACGGCGAACAATCGAAGCCAGGTGCCAAACAACGCGCTTCCCTGTTTGTCAATACGAGCGTCCCGGCCAGCGCGGACAAGCAGAAGTACATCACCCAGCATTCCGACCTGAGCCCGACCCGGTACAGCAGGAACGACGACACCTTCGAGCGCCATCAGTTCAAGAAGGGAATCCCGGACTGCATGCACAATGGGGAGGAGTTCATGCATGGCCGCCAACTGCCGGTTCCGACCACGAGCACGTACACCCTCGCCAGCAAGGAGAAGGTGACCCAGAAGGTCCTGGGCGAGAGCGACGAGAAGAACATCGCCCACTCCAAGGAGGCCAGGCGGTTGGATCCGAACAGGGTGGGAGTCCAGGCCTCACCCACCGTGGGCGAGGCCTACGACATCGTCCGGCAGGGTCCGACCCCCAAGGGAAAGTCTCCCTATCACTCCGCCCCGGTGGTGGCCCGTGACGGTCAGCAGACCGTCACGGTGGAGCAGTCAGCGGGCTCGACCGATGGGACGAAGCGCAACACCTACCCCACCGTGGACCTCTACCGCGTGGGACATCAGACGGAGTCCTTCCAGGGGCGGTACGGCACCAGTGAAGGCTACGGCAAGAACGCCATCACCGTCGTGGCGCAACCACACGGTCCCGAGTCGCGCCAGGTCCCTGACGACGAATAGCGGGCTCACCCGGCGCGGGCGTACTGCTTGCGCCGCGCGCTTCTGAGCATCCAGGCCGCGAAGAGCAGGCTCCCCGCCACCGCCGCGGAGCCACCTCCGCCCGTGGTGCAGCCGCCTGTCGGACCGCTCCTGCCCACCGTCTCTGGATCCACGCCTGGATTGAGCGCGGGCGCCTGCTGGGGCGGTCCCCCCGTGCCCTCGTCCGGCGGTGTGCCTGCGTCCGGGAGCTCCATCGGGCGCCCCGCGTCCTGCGGTGTGCCCGCATCGGGGGCCGGCGCCTCACCGGCGGTCAGTTCCTGGTAGCGGTGGATGAGCCGCAGCCGCGCCGCATCGAACGCGGCGCCATCGTCCGGCACGCGTGACGCGGTCGGAATCAGCTCCCGCGCCACCTTGCGCGCGAAGCCGGGGTCGCCCGCGTCACTCACCGCCTTGAGCCACTCGTAGTCCTGCAGGCCCTGACGGATGAGCTTCAGTCGCAGGGACGCCACCGGCACGTCGGTCGTCCCGCCAATCGCAGCCGGAGTGCCCGGGTAGAAGAGCGTCCCGTCCCCATTGCCATTGAAGCGGTACTGGTCCGTCCACGCCGTGGAGAGCATGCCCACCGACTGGTAGTACAGCTCCCCCGTCGCGCCCTCCAGGAACGTCACCCACTCCATCGCGCGCGCCTTCGCCGCCGAGCGGTCCAGCATGTACGACGGCCAGCCCGCCCCCGGCTTGTTCTCCGTCGCGTTGGTCCCATACGCACAGCCGTGGCTCATGCAGCTCTGATACATCCACAACGCGGTACCGGGACGCTTCAGGAAGCCCGTGTACGTATCCCGCTGGTCGCCCTGGAAGGTCGCGTCCGTGCCGTCCAGGTGGTTCACCAGCGGCACCACCGTGTCCAGCAGGCCTTCGAGGCCGTTGTTGCCCATCTCATGCGAGTTCGTCGTCAGGAGCGTGCGCAGCCCGGGCGCGGCCTGGCGCACCAGGTCCCCATTCGCGTGCACCTGCGCGAAGCTCGTCCCGTAGGGCGGCTCGTCCCCCAGCTGCACGTAGGCCCGGTCCAGCCAGCCCTTCGCCTTCATGTGCGCGGTGAAGTCCGTCAGGTTCGCCGCGTCGAGCGGGCCCACGTACTCCAGGCTCGTCATCCGCGCGCCGGGCAGCCGCGTGGGCGCGGTGCCGTCCAGGTACGGGCCCCACGTCGCGTCGAAGTCGCTCCACGCGGGCGGCCATGGCTTGCGCGGGAAGAGGCTGGAGAGCGTGAAGCGGTGCTCCAGCGCCATCTGCTGGTAGCGCGCGAGCAGCGGCTGCAGCTCCTGCGGCGAGCAATCCTCCTTGCCCGTGTGCGCGCGGCACACGTGCGGCGGCCACAGCAGGAACGCCGTCGGCAGCGAGGAGGTGCTCGGCAGCGCCGCGTCCACCACCGTCAGCCTCGCGGTCACCTGCCGCTGGAAGCCACCGGCCGCCTCCACCGTCACCGTGCCCTTGTAGTCGCCCGGCGGCGCGTCCTTGGGCACATGCACGTCCACCCAGAGAGCGCGCGCCTCGCCCGCGGGCACGTCGAAGGGGAAGGCACTTCGCTGCTCCCCGGCGACCTCGTCCGTGTCCGGCACCAGGCCGTCCGGCCAACGGCCCACCGGCTCTCCCGCCACCGAGGCCTTCGTCGTGGTGACGAGCGCCTCGCGGTACAGCGTCACGTCCGTCCCCGTCAGCGTCGCGGGGCCTTCCAATGCGGGCAGTCGGGCGCGCACGCCCTGGAGGCCCGCGTCCCCTCCGTGCAGCGCCACCTGGAAGGAGACGAACTCATTGCGCGCCGCGGTGAGGCGCACCTCGGTGGCGCTCCGGGCCGAGGTCTCCGGCCGCACCTTCACCATCACGCCTTCGCCCCAGACGGTGGGAGCTGCCGCGAAGGCCGGAAGGGCCACGGACAGGGACAGCAGGGCGAGGCGCAACGGTCGAGTCGAAGGCATGAGGGAAGCAACGCACGCAGGCCCTCAGCGGCTTCCCCCCGAGAGGGCTCCTGACAGTCGGGCAGACAGGCGGGCAGGCGCTGGAATGGCGACAAGCCTTCATGGCCAAGCGCGGGACGGGAGCCAGCCCCACCTTGGCGGAAAGCAGCACCACCACCGCACCTCAGGAGGCCGCCATGGACACCAAGCCCAAGCCCTCTCCCCCGCCTCGCAAGCGCCACGGGGACGTTCTGGACGGCACGCTCCGCAAGAGCGACCTGAGCGGAGAGGAGGACGCCACGTCCCCGAAGCGCGAGGGACAGCAACAGCAAGGCACCGAAGCGCCACAGGAGCCGAACTCCTAGGATCCGCTCAGCCCATTCGATTGCGAGGGGCCCGGGGTCAGGAAGTCCCACCGGCGAGGCTGTTGATGTCCGGGTTTTCGAGCAGGCGCTTCGGGGCACCGTGGCGCGCGGCCTGGAGCATCGCGCGTCCGACCTGCCGCGTGTTCGTCAGCAGCTTCGGAAAGAGCGCTTTCAGCACGGGGGTGAGCGGCGCCATCACCGCATAGCCCACCCGGTACGCCTTCGTCTGGGACTTGATTCCATCCATGGGCTGGATGATGCCCGGGCGGAACATGAAGCTGGCCTTGAAGGGCAGCTTCATCAGCGCGTTCTCCGTCTTCCCCTTCACGCGCGCCCACATGCTGCGGCCCTGCTCCGTGCTGTCGGTGCCCGTTCCCGACACGTAGATGAACGTCATGCCCGGGTTGCGCTTCACCAGCGTCTTCGCCGCCGCGAGCGTGAAGTCATACGTCACGCGGTGATAGTCCTCCTCCTTCATGCCCGCCGAGGAGACGCCCAGACAGAAGAAGCACGCGTCGTAGCCGGTGAGCTCCTCCTCCACGGAGGAGAAGTCCGTGAAGTCCTTGTGCACCAGCTCGCGGAGCTTCGCGTGTTGCTGCCCCGTCGCCTTGCGGCCGACAGCGAGGACGCGCTCCACCTCCGGGTCCAGCAGACACTCGCGCAGGACGCCCTGCCCCACCATCCCGGTCGCGCCAAAGAGAATGACTTTCATGCGGTGTGTCCTTCCGTGGAAGCGGAGGGTGACGCAGTCCACCTCGCTGTACCATGGCCCGGGCGCCGTCGTGCGGGGCAGGCGTTCGTCAGCTGACCGCACGCGGGACCCGCGCCCTGGCCGCAGCCCCGCCTCCTGTTCTGTCAGCAGGAGGCGGGACGCGGGCATATGATGCGCCGTATGTCCGTGGCTCTTGGAGTCCTTGCGGGTGTCGCCGTCGTCGTGCTCGCCCTGCGTGCGTGGTTGATGAGCCGCGTGGGCACGCCCTGCCCGAGCGAGCCCTTCGACGGCCACATCTACCGGATCGGCAAGACGGTCATCGCCGAGCGGCGCTGCGAGCAGCCTCGCGCCACGGTCATTGGCATGCACGGCTTCGTGGCCGACATGCGCTACTTCACGCATCACTACCGTGCCCCCGACCTCCAGCTCATCCTGCTGACGAGCTGCGACTACCACCTGCCCATCACCGGCCCGCGGGAGCAGCCGGCGCCCTGGGCCCGGGTGCCGGCCGAGCCGGAGGGCACCATCTCCCATGATGCCGCCGTGCTGGTGCAGGCGCTGGAGCACCTGCCGAAGACGGACCTCGTGCGAGTCCATGGACACTCGCGCGGAGGCGCCGTGGTCCTGGAGGCCGCGAGGCAGCGGCCGGACCTGTTCGAGAACGTGGAGGTCGTGCTGGAGGCGCCCGTGCTTCCGCAGGCCCGCGCCTACAAGAGCCTGACGCGTGCGCAGCTGTGGTGGCTGCCGTTCTTCATTCCCTTGTGGCGCCTCGCGCCCATCGCCCGGCACAACCGGGGCGCCTGGGGACCGCTGGAGGATGCGCGCAAGCGCGAGCTCATCATGGCCTTCCCGTCCAATCCCAGGCGGGTGTCGACGATGCTGGCCAACCTGCTGGACATCACCGCCTGGAGCCAGAAGCACGACGCGTCCCTGTTCCGCAACGTGCGGCGCGGCACGGTGCTCGTCCCGGGAAAGGATCGGGTCCTGGACTCTTCGTCCATGCGGGAGAGCGCCTGGCGCGCCCGGCCCACGCTTGATGTCGTGGAGCTGGACGGGTGCAGCCACTTCGTCCTGTGGGACCGTCCCGACGCGATGCCCGTGCTGGCCCGTCCCTCGGAGCGGTCCACCGGGAACGGGTGAGCTTCCGCGCCCTGTCGATTGTAAAGCACCGCTTAAAAGCCCATGGGCCTTGCTCCGCATAGTCATGCGCGGAGCAGGGCCCTATTTCTAGGCGAACGGGGCGAGCAGCGGGCTGGGCCGCCAGGTCGCGGTGCGATTGGTGCGCGATGCCGGCTGCGATCCGGTGCTGGTGGGAGACCTGGCAGCGGCCCGCACCTTCCAGCGGGAGGGCCCGGGCTTCCGGGCAAACACGACGGCGCCGGAGCTGCGGCGCCTGCTCGGCCTTCCCCAAGCCCCCTAGCGAAGAGGAGTCCTGAACATGAGCAACGTCTTGATTCTTGGAGCAGGCGGGCAGATTGCCCGTGTTGCGATTGACCTGTTCCTGCAGAGAACCGATGCCCGGCTGACGCTCTACCTGCGCAACGCTCGCAGGCTGGGGAAGGTGGACCCGGCTCGCGCCCGGGTGGTCGAGGGCGATGTCCTGGACGCCGAAAGACTGACGGAGGCCATGGTGGGACAGGAGGTCGTCTACGCCAACCTGGCTGGCAGTCTGGAGAAGCAGGCCCGGAACATCGTGAAGGCCATGGACGCGACAGGCTTGAAGCGTCTGATCTGGATCAGCTCCATGGGCATCCATGACGAGGTCCCGGGAGAGAAGTACGGCAGCATCCTGGATCCCTATCGGAAGTCGGCGGAGCTCATCGAAGCCTCGGATCTCGATTACGTGATCTTGAGGCCCGCCTGGCTCAACGACAAGGACGAGATTGACTACGAGACCACGCCCAAGGGCGAGCCCTTCAGGGGCTCGGTGGTGTCGCGCAAGAGCGTGGCGGACCTGGTTGTCAAACTCGCGGTGTCTCCGAAGTGGGAAGCCCGTCGCAGCCTGGGCGTCAACCAACCCGTGCGTCGATCCTGACCGGCAGCGTGGACCGCCGAGCCGTCGGCCCGGGACTTGCGAAGGAGCCTCCGTGAATGGGGGCATGGATGGGCATACGCGCAGGTGTGGTGGGGGCGGGACTCACGGTCATTGCTTTGCTGTCAGGGGGTTGCAACGACGAGCCCACGACAGTCGACCCGGGCGAGGAGCCGATGCCGGCGGGGGGCGAGGGAAATGAAGTTCCCACCCTCCCCCCTCCGGATTCCTCTCCCGATGCCGGCGTCGTCCCACCTGACAAAGACGGTGGGACGACGCCCGACGCAGGCGGAACGCCCGACGCGGGGACGACGCCCGACGCCGGCCAGCCTTCCAATGCGGGGCCGTGGCCGGTGGATGCGATGCTCGACTACACGCGCGCGTTTGGCGTTGGCAGACCGCAGAGCGTTGGCATCGATGAAGGGTTGAACGTCTGGCTCCTGGATGGCTACCGCATCGGCGTGCTGCGCCCCGGCGACAAGGCGCCCACGTGGACCTCCGGCGTCGGGCAGGCGCGTCAGCCGTTCGGCCCGGACTCGCTCGCGACCGACTCGACGGTCATCTGCGGCGGTGAGGCCGGACGCGCGTACGTGGGCTACCGCGCCAACGAGATGAAGCGAGCACCGGGGATCGAGCAACGCTCGTACATCCCCGGCCCCGGCGAAGCGGGCTACACGCCCGAGCGCTACGCCGAGTACCAGAAGGGGGACCTCGATGCGGTCCGCCTCCAGCCCGACGGAAAGGTCGCGCTGGAAGAGCACATCTGGCGCACCGTCAAGGCGTCGAACGACGGCAGGCAGATTGGCATCCACAACACCAATGACTTCCACTACGAGGAGGACCGCTCCGTCCTGAACTGTGCCCGCGTGACGCGCGGCCGGGATCGCGGCGACCTCTACATCACGACCAACCACGGCGTGACGCGCATCCAGGGGCTCACCTACAACAGCCACCGTCACCCGGGCTGGTATCTCTATGAGGACGGCTCGGAGTGGGGATCGCTGCAATGCCCGTATATGTATGGGCTTGGCATCGCGCCGAACGGAGACGTCCTCGTCGCGAATGAGCAGATGCTCGGGGTGCTCGCGCCCAGCAACAAGCTGGAGGACTGGGACCGCGAGTTCACCTGGGAAGGGCCCACGCCCTGGAAGTTCAAGAGCTTCAACGAGCTGATCAACGGGCAGGCCACGGATGACTACTGGCGCGCCTTCGAGCAGGTCACCTCGGGTCGCTACTACCTGGGAAGCGCGGAGTACGGCGTCTGGGCGATGACGCCCAAGTCACGCTCGGCGGGGAACTGGCAGAAGCTCGCGGGGCTGCCAACCAATCGCATCCTCTCGCTCAAGGCGACGGACGATGGCGCGCTCTACATCGGCACGAATGGCGCGGGCCTCTGGCGGCTGGAGCCGGACGGCACGACGCTGGCCCCCGTGCGGCAGGTGGCCGGGCAGCGCGTCCTGCAGCTCGTCTACGAGCCCACCGTGACGCCCCGCATGCTGTTCGTCCTCACCGACCAGGGGCTGACCACCCTCCGGGGACCGTAGGCCCACCCTCCGCGGCGCCCCTGGATGAAAGAGCCAGGGGCGCCCGTGCTTTGTTTCGCGGGGCCGCGCGGGGCTTTACTGTCTTCGCGATGCCCCTGCTCCCCCGCCTCCAGCTCTTCGAATTCCTCGACCAGTCGTGGCTGCCCGAGCCGTTGCGCCGTGGCGAGGTCGACTACCTGCGCGTCGTGCTCGACCGGGTGCGGCCCTACGACAGCGTGGCGCGGCTGCTGGCGGAGCTGCTCCGCACGGCGGGCACGGACCGGGTCGTCGACCTCTGCTCCGGTTCGGGGGGCCCGTGGCGCACCCTGCTCCCGGCGCTGCGGGCGGTGCACAGCGGCGCGGAAGTGGTGCTCACCGACCTCCATCCCACCCCGGGGCTGGAGCTGCCTGCCGGCGCGCAGTACCGCGACACCCCGGTCGACGCCACGCGCCTCCCCGAGGAGCTGACGGGGGTGCGGACCCTCTTCGAGGCGCTGCACCACTTCCCGCCGGAGCAGGCCCGTGCCCTCCTCGCGGACGCCTCCCAGCGCGCGGTCCCCTTCGCCGCCTTCGAGCTCACCCAGCGCTCGCTGCCGTACCTCCTCATCCAGCTCCTGCTCGTCGTGCCCCTCGTGTGGGGCTTCACGCCCCTCATCCGCCCGGTGCGCTGGTGGCGCCTGGTCTTGACCTACCTGGTGCCCATCCTTCCCCTGCTCATCCTCTGGGATGGCCTGGTGTCCTCGCTGCGGACCTACGCTCCGGCGGACCTGGAGAGGCTGACCACGGGGCTCGACGCCAACGGGTACAGCTGGATCAGCGGAGTGCATCGCGCGCAGGGGATGATCATCACCTACCTCATCGGGCAGCCGGGCCGTCCGCGGTGAGGCAGGCTCAGCCGAGCGTCGCGAGCGAGGGCAGCACCTCGCCGCTGCGCCCCTGGACGAAGTGGTGGAAGCGCTCCGTGTTGGCGGCGGACTCGAAGTTGACGAGCCACGTGTCGCCGCGCACGGCGCGCACCTGATCCACCAGGCCCGCCGCCGGCCACACCGCGCCGGACGTGCCCGCGGCCAGGAAGACAAGCCGGGTACCGTCCTTGCGCGAAATGAAGTCGCCGATGCGCTCCAGGTCGTCGGAGGCGAGCGACTCGCCGAACCAGACGATGTCGGGCCGCAGCCGGCCGTTGCACTCGTCGCACCGGGGCACCGTGCCCGACGGGTGCACGCTGGCGTCGTCGAAGGGCTTGCGCCGGCAGTCCGCGCACTTCGTCCGGAAGAGGTGGCCGTGCATGGCCACCACGCGCTGGCTGCCCGCGCGCTCGTGCAGGCCGTCCACGTTCTGGGTGGCCAGGAGGAAGCGGTCGCCCAGGTGCTGCTCCCACCGCACCAGCGCGTCATGGCCCGGGTTGGGCTTCACGTCGGCCGCGCCCCCCCGGCGCTGCGAATAGAAGCGCCACACGAGCGCGGGGTCGGCGTCGAAGCCCTCGGGGGAGGCCACTGCCTCCACGGGGTGGTTCTCCCACAGGCCGTTCATGCCTCGGAAGGTGGGCACCCCGCTCTCCGCGGAGACTCCGGCACCGGTGAGCACGAGCAGACGGGTTCGCGAATCCAGGACGAGCGGTTCCACACGGCCTCCTGTGCCTGCGGGCACGAGGGTTGTTAGAAGAGGGCGGCAAATCCCTCCCGAGGACCCCCATCATGGCGGAAGTCACCCTGGACCTGCGCGGTCAGCCGAAGACCGAGGCCTATGCCGAGCTGAAGACCCACGCCGTCGCCATCCTCGAAGGCGTGGACGACGACATCTGCGCCATGGCGACGATGAGCTGCCTGCTGCACCACGCCTTCGGCCACCTGTGGACGGGCTTCTACCGGGTGGTGACGCCCGGGAAGCTGCTGCGCGTGGGCCCCTACCAGGGGACGCTCGGGTGCCTGGAGATCACCTTCGGCAAGGGCGTGTGCGGCACGTCCGCGGCCAAGGGTGAGACGGTGGTGGTGCCGGACGTGCACGCCTTCCCGGGCCACATCACCTGCGACGGGCGCTCCGCGTCGGAGATCGTCGTGCCGGTGTTCGGCCGCAACCGCGAGCTGCTCGCCGTGCTCGACATCGACTCCGAGCACAAGAACACCTTCGACGACGTGGACCGCGCGGCGCTGGAGGACCTGGTGTCCTGGTTCCAGCACCGCGAGTCCTGAGAAGCACCCGTCGCGGGAAGCTCAGCGCTTCGCGAGGCGTGCGTAGGCCACGGCCAGCGCCCCCGCGAAGCGCGCGTTGTTCACGAGCAGCGCCAGGTTCGTCTTGAGGCTCTTGCCACCGGTGCGCTTCGCCATCTCCCCCAGGAGGAACGGCGTCACGGCCTTGCCACGCACGCCCTGACGGTCCGCGTCCGCGAGCGCCGACGCGATGTGCAGCTCCACGTCGTTGCGCGCCAGCGCGGCCTCCTCCGGCGGCGGCACGGTGTAGAGCACGCCGCCCTGGCCCAGCAGCTCGAAGCGGGCATGGGCGATGCGCGCGGCGGCCTCCGGGTCGTCCGCGCGGTGCTCCAGCGTGAGGCCGGACTCGCGGCTGTAGAACGACGGCAGCTCGTTCGTGCCCACGCCGATGACGGGCACGCCCGCCGTCTCCAGCAGCTCCATCGTCTTGGGCAGGTCCAACACGGACTTGGCGCCCGCGCACACCACGGCGACCGGGTAGCGCGACAGCGCGGCGATGTCCTGGGAGATGTCCCAGTGCTCGGCCGCGCCCCGGTGCACGCCGCCGATGCCGCCGGTGGAGAAGACGCGGATGCCGGCCGCCGCGGCCAGCTCGCAGGTGGCGCTCACGGTGGTGCCACCGCTGGCGCGGGTGGCCACCGCCACGGCCAGGTCGCGCGAGCCCAGCTTGAGCAGCTTCTCCTTGCCCTCGGCCAGCCGTCGCATCGCGGCGTCCTCCAGGCCGACCCACACCTCGCCGTCCACCACGGCGATGGGCGCGGGCACGGCGCCGGCGCGGCGCACGGCCTCTTCGCACGCGCGAGCGGCGGCAAGGTTGTCGGGGTACGGCAGGCCCTGCGCGACGACGCTCGTCTCCAGCGCCACCAGCGGCTGCCCGGAGTCCTTCGCGCGTCGCACCTCGTCCGAATAGCGGAAGTCCATGGGCGGGCATTTACGACACGGGCGGGCCGGCCGGACAAGCACGGGCGTGGGGAAACGTCGCCGTTGCGTCCGGAACAGTGACGCCCTATGCCCCGCGGCCGTGAGCACCTCGTCGCCCGCCGTCGCTGCGCCTGCCCGCCTCCTGTCCGCGTCCGACCTGGCGATGATCGCCGTCGTGGTCGTCTGGGGCACGAACTACACCCTCGTGAAGGACGCGCTGGAAGGCATGCCGCCCCGGGCCTTCATGG
>NZ_RAWA01000269.1 GCF_003611675.1 Corallococcus sp. CA053C | reverse complement strand
GGCCAGCGCCACCCCTTCCGTGAGCGGCACGCCCGCCGACAGCGCCGCCGCCAGCACCGCGATGACGGTGTCACCCGCGCCGGTGACGTCCAGGACGGCGCTCGCGGTCGCGGGCAGGTGCAGCGCTGGGTGGCCGTCGCGCACGAGCGTCATGCCCTCCGCGCCGCGCGTGACGAGCAGGGCCCCCAGTGACAGCTCCCGCACCAGGCCCAGTCCCCGGGCGACCAGCACCGCGTCATCCGCGCAGGGGCCCACCACCGCTTCGAATTCGCTCCGGTTGGGGACGAGCACCGTGGCCCCCGCGTAGCGTGAGAAGTCACGGCCCTTCGGAGCGACCAGGACGGGGCAGGCCGCCGCGCGGGCCGCCTGGATGAAGCGCTGGGGCTCCCGCAGCGTCCCCTTGCCGTAGTCGGACAACACGACGGCGCCCGCGTCCGCGAGCAGCGGGACGAACAGTTCGAGCAGGCGCCCGTCGTGGCACCCCGGCAGGCCGTCCTCGAAGTCCAGGCGGATCAACTGCTGACGGGCGCCCAGCACCCGCAGCTTGGTGATGGTGCGCACGCCCGGGGTCCGCGAGAGCCGGGTGCGCACCCGGGCCTCCGCGAGCTTCTCGCCCAGCGCGTCGGCGGCGGCGTCCTCCCCGGTGACGCCCAGCACGGTGGCCTGGGCCCCCAGCGCCGCGACGTTCACCGCGACGTTGGCGGCCCCACCCGCGCGGCACTCGTCCCGCTCCACGAGCACCACCGGCACCGGCGCCTCCGGCGACAGCCGTGACGCCGAGCCATGCCAGTAGCGGTCCACCATCACATCCCCCGCCACCAGCACGCGGGCCGACGCCAGCGACTCCAGCCGCGACACGAGCGCGTGCCCCGGGGGCAGCAGGTCCCCTGTCCAGGTGCCGCTCACGACAGGCCTCCCGCGAGCGCGGTGGCGAAGGCCGCGCGGCCCTGCTGGAAGCGCGGCAGGTACACGTCCCGAAGGAAGGCGCGCGTGCCGGGCAGGTCGTCACCGGGCGCCGGGGCCTGCTGGAAGGAGCCGTCGGCGGCGAAGTACTCGGGGACGAGCGGCGTCCCCTCTTGAAACCCCGCGGCCCGGAGCGCTTCGGTCAGACGGCGGTTGCAGGTGGAGATGCGGTCGCGGATGAGCTCCGGCCAGTGCCGCCACAGCGGCAGCTCATTCCAGAGCGGGCGCAGGCGCTCCGACAGCGCCAGCAGGTGTTCGGCATGCGGATGGAACGCCGCGAGCTTCCGGTAGCCCTCCTCGCGCGTGGCGCCTTCGTCGACGATGCCCTGGAGCAGGCCCCGGTAGAAGCCGAACAGGTCCTCGAAGTTGTCGCAGTCCTTGAGGACGAACGGATCCACGGTGTCCGCCTTGAGCCGGGCCCGGACGTCGAAGAAGGCGGAGGCGAAGTCGCTGGCGTGGTCCTGGCGCAGCCCCTCACCGGGCCGCAGCGTGCCCCGCCGGCGCTTGAGGCCGTAGCGCAGCGTGCCCAGACAGGAGAGCGCCCGGGAGCTGGCCAGCGCCCTCCATGCCGTCCGCAGGAACACGTCCATGTAGACGCTGGAGTCCTTCGCGCCGCGCAGGTCATCCAGGCGGGACAGGCCGCGCAGGCCCTCGCGCGTGAAGACGAGCAGGTTCGGATCCTTCACGTCGTACGCCGTCGGCGCGCCCGGCCCATCCCGGGTGATGAGCGTCTCGTAGTAGTTGCCGGAGAACAGCTCCGGCGTGCCGTCCGGGAACACCCGCTGCTTCGCCCCCACGTTGAGGACCAGCTCGTGCGGCCCGACGTCCGGCTCCATCAGCCAGGGGAAGACGTCGTAGGCGAGGACGATGTCCCCCGCGCACCACACGAGCGCGTCCCCCTCCCGAGCGCCCAGCGGCTCCGCGGCGCTCCGCACGGAGTGGAAGAACGAGAGGCGCGCCCGGTCCTCCGGGACGAACAGCAGCTGCCCGGGCGCGTCGAGGATGCGCGCTTCGAGGAGGTAGTCGCGCATCACCTCCACCACCCGGCCCACCTCGGCGGAGCCATAGACGCTGACCTGAACGCCGCAGGTGGCGAAGTGGAGGATGGGAAACGCGATGACGGGAAGCGTGTCGAGCACCGGGTAGAGGAACTTCAAGTCATCGACGCCGCCCTCCACGGTCCGCTCCATGCGCGTCGCCGCGAGGCGCACGGGGCTGCGGAGCGTGAGGCCCTGCTGCTGAGCGCGCATCCGTTGGTGGGCCACGACGCGCTTCTCGACGACGCACGCCAGCGCGGCATCCCGCGAAGGGAACAGCTCGTGGCTCGCGGAGATGGCGACGTGGCGCGCGGGCCGCGGGGCCCCCTGTCGGCTCGCGGGCGGCGCGCGCCCTTCAGCGCGAGTCGGCTTCAGCGTCGTCTGCGAGTGCATGGCACACATCCAGGAGGTGGGAACCCCGCGACCACCGGGGCCAGCCTCCCCACGCATGAGCAACCCCGGTGCCATCCGATGGGCCGCTCACGAAAACGTCTGCTTCCGCGCACTTGGGGTTTACGACGCCGCGCGTGCACCGGGGCGGCGTCATGTCGCGACGCACCTGCGTCTTGCGAAGACGCAGCGTCCACGCCAGCCGCCGACGCTCAGCTCACGTCGTGCGTTTGGAGTTGAGCCAGCCCTCTCGCGTCAGCAGCGCCATGACGCGGGAGCGCACGTCCTCGCGAATCCCTCGCACGCGCTCCACCGGCTTGCCCTTGGGGTCCTCCAGGGGCCAGTCATCCCGCTTCAGCCCCGGCACGTAGGGGCACGCGTCACCGCAGCCCATGGTGATGAGCCATTGCGCTCCCTGGGCCAGCTCGTCCGTGAGGCGTTGGGGCTTCGCGCCCGACAGGTCGATGCCCACCTCCGACATGGCGGCGAGCACCTCCGGATGGACGCGCTCACCGGGCTGCGTGCCCGCGGACACGGCGCGTGCCTTGTCGGGGTGCACCAGCGCATTGAAGAACGCCGCCGCCATCTGCGAGCGGCCGGCGTTGTGGACGCAGGCGAAGATGACCGTGTTCATCCGCTCAGCCGGCACGGGGCTGGAACTCCAGCGCTTCGCGCAGCACCGGGTAGGTGTCCTCGGACGCGGTGCAGCCCATGAAGGTGTCCAGGTGGCCGCAGCCCGGCAGCACGTGGCGCCGGTAGTAGCGGTCCCCGTTCGCCTCGCGCAGCCACGCGTAGGTGCGCTCCGTGGACGTGGGCAGGTAGGTGCGGTTCTTCTCACCGGCGATGAACGTGATGGGGCGCTTGAAGGGCGCCGGATCCAGGTAGTCCGGCGGCCGGGCCTGGCCGTAGCGCTGGAGGTTGCCCGCGCGGCCGTGGTCGTAGCGCACCGCGTGCCCGGCCCTCGCCATCTGCGCCAGGTGGCGGAACGTCGTCATGTTGCAGCGGCCGAACTGCTCCTCCAGCCGCGCGTGCGTCTCCCGGTTGAGCCGCGCGTGCCGGTACAGCGGCCCGTACATGAACGACAGCCGGTGGCACACGGGGCTGTCGCACTCCATGCGCAGGAAGCTGGAGACCTTGCTGAAGGCCAGCTGGAACAGCGGCGTGCGCGACGCCTCGTCCGGCGTGAGCGAGTCCAGCCCCACGTCCAGCAGCTCCGCCACCCGCAGCATCGACTTGACGCGCGTGGCCTTCGGCACGTCGTGGTGCAGCGCCACCTGCGAGGCCACCACGCTGCGCACGTCCGGCAGGTGCCCAGCCGCGAGTGACATGAAGAACGCCGCCGAACCCGCGCAGTGCACCACCGCCTGCACCGACTCCGCGCCGGTGATTTCCCGCACACGCCGCACCGCCGCCGGCATGTCGTGGTCCGCCGCGTCGTCCAGCGAGAACTGGCGCAGGGGCAGCTGCACGCTGGCGCGCCAGTCCAGCAGCCACGTGTCGTAGCCGTGGCGCACCAGGTACTGCACGAAGTTCTCCTTCAGCGTGGGCAGCATGAACATGCCGCTCCACACGCCCGCGCCGTGCACCAGCAGCACCGGCCCCTTCGTGCCGCCCACGTAGCGGGTGAGTCGCAAGGGGACGCCGTCCCCCGCGAGGAAGTCGTATTTCTCCACCCCCGGGAGACCGCCCCGCGTCACGTCCTGGGAGAATGCTCGTTGCTCAGAAGCCATGGGCCACCGCCTCCGCGATGCGCTCGGACACCGCGCTGATGGTCATCACCGGATGGAAACCAATCGACGTGGGGATGACGGAGCCATCCGCCACGAACAGGCCGGGGTAGTTGAACACCTCACCCTGCGGGGACACGACGCCGCGCTCGGGCGACTCCGCCACGTGCGCCCCGCCCAGCGAGTGCACCGTGAAGGGCTTGCGGAACAGCTCCCACGTGACGAGCGGCGCGAAGGTGCCGCCGTACTGCGACGCCAGCTCCCGCATCGCGGCCGTCATCCGCGCCACCAGCTCCGCGTTCTCGCCCGCGTAGTCCCACTCCACGTCCAGGTGGTCGCCCTTGAGCCCCATGCGCCCGTTGGCGTTGTCCTGGCCAATGGCGAACAGGTTGCTGGAGCGCGCCGGGTCCACCGCGTTGCTCAACGGCTTGCTGAACAGCCCCTTCGCGAAGGCGGCGTGCACGAGCGGGCCCAGCTTCGTCCACAGCGGCGCGGCGAGGCCTCCCAGCAGGCCCAGCTTCGGCTGCCCCATGCCCGCGAGCACCGTCGTCGCGGGCTTGTTGAAGGTGGCCGTCACCAGCGTGAAGCGCGGGGCCGCGTCGAAGAACTTCATCACCGTGGCCACGTCCGGGCCCACCCACGGGAGGATCTCTTCACGGCTGCCCTGCAGCGAGCCCAGGAAGTCGCCGTTGCCGGAGTACCCGTGCCCCAGCCGGTCGCTCAACAGCGGCAGCGTGCGCGCCCGGTCGCGGCTCCGCAGCAGGATCTCCACCGTGCCCAGCGCCCCGGCGGACAGCACCACGCGCGAGCCCTCCACGGACGCCTTCGCGCCGGTGGCGAGGTCCTGGTAGTGCACCCGGTAGCCGCCCGCGACGCGCTGCACGTGGGACACCGACAGGCCCGGCCACACCGTGGCGCCCAGCGCCTCCGCGCGCGCCAGGTAGGTGAGGTCCAGGGTGTTCTTCGCGCCGTGCTGGCAGCCGAACTCGCACTCCGCGCAGAGCTGGCACACCTTGCGGCCCGGCCCTGAAGGCCGGGTCCAGGACACGGCCTCCGTCGGGTCGAACGTGGGCCGGCCCATGCGGCCCGCGGCCTTCAGGAACAGGTCGCGCTTGCGCAGGGGGATGGACGCGGGGAACGGCGAGACGTCCAGCTCGCGCGCGACCTTGTCGTAGTACGGCTCCAGCGCCTCGCGGGTGAAGCCCTTGGGCCAGCGCGGGTGGTCGAAGACGACGGGGTCCGGCCGCACGTGCACGTTGGCGTAGATGAGCGAGCCGCCGCCCACGCCGCTCGCCGTCACCGTGCCGATGCCGGACAGGAAGCGCACGTCGAAGAGGCCCTTCGCCTGGGGCCGGGACGGCTGGCGCCAGAACACCTCGTCCGCGCGCGTGACGTCGCGGGGGAACTGGCCGGGGGCATAGCGCCGGCCGCGCTCCAGCACCGCCACGGACCTGCCCGCCTGCGCGAGCCTGAGCGCGGTGATGGAACCCCCGAAGCCGGAGCCCACCACCACCACGTCGTAACGCGTCGCCATCCCCACGATGTGCCGTCCTCCCTAGTCGAACTTCGCGCGGGCGAAGACGTCCCAGAGCGTCCCCATGAACATGCCGCCAAACCGCCGCATCGCGTCCGCCCGCTTCAGCGCGGACGCCGTGCCCGTCACCGAGAACGTGGTGAGCTGCTGGAGGAAGTCCGGCAGGTGCAGGCGGATGATGCCGCTGGACACCACGGGCGCGGACCGTTCCGTGCCGCGGCGCACCACGGTGTAGAGCGTGGACGTGTCGCTCCACACGTCGAAGCCCGCGTCGTCGCGGACCTCCTTGTAGCCATCCAGCAGGTACGCCTGGCCGTCCATGCCGGTGAAGGGCAGCAGGTACAGCATGCGCCGCTGGTAGAAGCGCTCCGCGTCCACGAAGAGGTTGAAGACGCCGTTCTCCACCGCCGAGCCGCCGGGCGGCGTGAGGCCGTGCACGTGGACGGTGCCCTGCGCGATACCGCCGTGCGACTCCTGCGCGAGGAAGCGGTCCAGGTTGGGCAGCGTGATGGTGATGACGAACTCCGCCACGTGGCCCGCGCGCTGGCCCGCTCGCGCCGCCCCGGCGAAGTCCTCCGAGGGCAGGTACGCCGGCTGGACGAAACCCTTCATCCGCTCCGTGAAGCGCAGCCCCACCACCGGCGTGGGCGACGCCACCGTGCCCCCGGGCGGAATCACCACCGCGCCCAGCGGATCCGTCCCCGGCACCACGGGCGGGTGCGGCGGCTCCTCCACCACCGGCATCATCCGCATGCCCACCCGCCCGGGCTCCATCGGCGCCGTGCGAGGGGGCCTGGACGGGGCCCGCTCCGGGGCCATCCAGTGCGGGGCGTCCTGCACCTTGCGGATGACCCGCTCCACGTTGCGCTCGGCCACGGCCGCGATGCTGGAGGACGGGTTCACGCCGATGCCCACCGGCAGCGCCGCGCCGTCGAACACGTACAGGCCGGGGTAGCCGTGCACCTCCCCTTCCGGGGTGAGGACGCCGTAGGCCACTTCTTCCGCCATCGTGCAGCCGCCCAGGTTGTGCACGGACACCGGCAGGTGCAGCCGCTCCCACAGCGGGTTGTAGGCGGCGCGCGTGCCCAGCGCCCGGGCCACGTCCTCGCAGAGCTGTTCCTGCGTGCGGTACAGCGGCAGGTTCGCGGGCACGTCCCACTGCACCTGCAGTTCGCGCGTGAGGGGCGACAGCGTCAGCCGGCCGTTGGCCTTGTCGCGGCCCATGGCCAGGAACACCGCCTGGAAGCGGCCGCGCTCGTTCTCCACGGCGGCCAGGTCCTGGGTGCGCAGGCGCAGCGCCTTCACCAGCTCGCGCTGCAAGAGGTCCGCGGGCAGGCTGAGCGCGTGGTCCGGATCCAGGGCGAGCATCAGCCCCGCCGCCTGCGCCGGGTGGCCGCCCTCCTGGAAGAGGAACCAGGTCTTGTCCTTCCCCGTCCCCTCCTCCACCACCATGCCGGTGGTGATAGTGGGGCCCACGGACGGGTCCCACGGCTCCTTCGTGTCGAACGCGAACGCGAGGAAGTCCCCGTTGGCCGAGTAGTGCGAGCCCAGCCGCGCGCTCAGGTCCGGCAGCGTGCCCAGGACGTCGCGGTTGCGCAGCAGCAGCTCCGTGGTGTTCACCGCGCCCGCGCAGAGGAAGACGCGGCGCGCGTCCACGGTGCGCTGCATGCCGGCGGCCGCGTGGTCGGTGAAGGTGACGCGGTAGCCCGGCGACAGCGGCTCGATGCGCGTCACTTCCGCCTGCGTGGACACCTCCGCGCCCTGCTGTTCGGCGACGGCCAGGTAGTTCAGGTCGAGCGTGTTCTTCGCGCGGACGTTGCAGCCGATGTCGCACTCGCCGCAGTAGTTGCAGCCCTCCTGCTCCACGCCGAACTTGTTGCGCAGGGGCTCGCCCGCGGGGGCGAAGCGCACGGCGAGGTTCGGGTGGAAGAACTGAGCCTCGCGGCCCAGCTTCTTCGCCACCTCCTGCATGCGCTTCGTCTTCGGCGGCAGGCCGCGCGCGGAGGCGGTGATGGGCTGCACGTCCAGCATGTGCGCGACCAGGTCGTAGTACGGATCCAACGTCGGGCGGCTGTAGCCCTCCGGCCACCCCGACGCGAAGACCTCCGCCGGAGGCCGCAGGTGCACGTTGGCGTAGATGAGCGAGCCGCCGCCGTACCCCGCGGACTGCACGATGCTCATCCCCTTGAGCAGCTTGATGTCGAAGAGGCCCTGCCGGTGCTGCCACAGCCAGCCCTGGGTCGGATCCTCGAAGTCGCGAGGGAAGCTGCCCTTCGGGTAGCGCAGGCCGCGCTCGAGCACGCGCACGGAGAACCCTGCCTGCGCGAGCCGACAGGCCGTGACCGCGCCGCCAAACCCGGTGCCGATGACCAGGGCGTCGTATGCCGGTGCCATGTTCCCCCTCCGGGTGCGGTCCCCGGAAGCAGGGACCAGGAGCACGACCCGGGAGCGTCCTGAAAAGGACGTCCCGATCCTACAACGGGGCGGCGACTTTTCCTTGAGGCCCGCCATCCCGGCAGGTCGCTCTTTTCAGCTTGGGAGTCGCGCATTCCAGGAACAGCGCGGATCCGCGTGCTGTAGCAGGAGCGGGAGGTGCTTCCCGCGCGGGAAGTGGAGTGGCAGGCAGCCAGGCGGGGCCTCGCGAGGGCCTTGTCGTTTCGAAGGAGGGCGATGGCGGTGTGCGCGGTACCCTCCCCCGATGGCCGGCGCCCCCATGAGCACTCCAGGAGTTCCCGACCCAGCGACATCCCCCGCGCCCGTGGATCCGCTGGTGTCGATGCGGCTGGGGGAGTTCGTCATCGAGGAGCGCATCGGCGCGGGCGGGATGGGCGTGGTGTACCGCGCGGTGCATCCCGTCATCGGCAAGCAGGCGGCCGTCAAGGTGCTGCGGGCGGAGCTGATGTCGCCGGAGCAGGAGCAGCGGCTGCTGGTGGAGGCGAAGGCGGTGAACGCCATCCGGCACCCGGGCATCCTGGACATCTTCAACTGCGGCGCGCTGCCGGATGGGCGTCCGTATGTCGTGATGGAGCTGCTCCAGGGCCGGTCGTTGGAGGACGTGCTGCGCGTGCAGGGCCGGCTGGGCGTGGGGATGACGGTCTGGGTGTTGGATCAGCTCCTGTCGGCGCTCGCGGCGGCGCACCGGGCGGGTGTGGTGCACCGGGATTTGAAGCCAGAGAACGTGTTCCTGGTGGAGGTGCCGGACACGGCGCCGTCCCTCAAGCTGGTGGACTTCGGCATCGCGCAGGTGACGCAGGCGGCGGAGGAGCCGCCGCCGTCCGGAGCGAAGCGTCCTTCCGGAGTGAAGCGCCCGATGACGGGCACGCCGGAGTGCATGTCCCCGGAGCAGATCCGCGGAGGCCCGGTGGGTCCGGCGGCGGACCTCTACGCGGTGGGCATCCTCGCGTTCCAGATGCTGACCGGCGCGCGGCCCTTCCAGGGCGAGCACATGCAGGTGATGTTCGCGCAGGTGGAGCAGCCGCCGCCTCCGCCCTCCACGCGGGCGGAAGGCATTGGGCCCGGGCTGGATGCGCTGGTGCTCCAGTTGCTGGAGAAGGATCCCGCTCGGCGTCCGGCGTCTGCCCAGGTGGTGCGGCAACAGTTGCAACAGCTCGCACGGGAGCTGTCCCTGGAGGGACCGGAGGGAAGCATCCTGGCGTTCACGCCGCCGACCTTCGCGGTGCCTCCGCCTCCCGCCGTGTCACAGCCGATGCGCTGGGGCCGTGCGCCCATCGCGATGGCGGCGGTCGTGGCGCTGGGGCTGCTGGGCATGGGGACGGGCGTGATGACTTGGGCGCAAGAGGCGGAGCCGGATGCACCTGCGGCAGTGAAGGCTGCTTCGGACGCGGTTCCGGAAACGCTGCATCCGGTGGGGCCGCTCGACACGTGGGAGACGGTGCTGATCAGAAGCCGTGCTCCGGCGGTCCTGCGCCCGGCGGGTGGCCCCGACGCTGCGTTGGATCCCACCCAGTAGCTGTATGCCAAGGTATGGGTGGCGGTCCTTCCTGAAAAGTCGGAGCGCAAAGGTTGCAGTCAATGCCGACCTCGCGCCTCACGAGCCGCTCAAGACCTTCCGCCAGATCTGAACGAGCGTGAGAGGTTTTGTCGCTGGGCATGCAAGGGCATGGCTATGGTCAAGCGCCCGCACGGGCTTCCCGAATGAAAACCCACCGCCCTTCCAGTCCCGAAGGATCGGAGACCGCCACGATGAGGTCACCGTCCTCCGCGAGGTCTCGCTCTTCCAGCACTCCGCTCCCGGATCCCCTGATCTCCTCCCAGCTGGGAGATTTCGTCATCAAGGAGCGCATCGGTTCCGGAGGCATGGGCGTCGTCTATCGGGCCACGCACTCCCTCATTGGCAAACAGGCGGCCATCAAGGTGTTGCGGGCGGAGCTCGTGTCTCCGCAACTCTACGAACGGCTGTTGGTGGAGGCCCGTGCGGTCAACGCCATCCGCCATCCGGGAATCATCGACATCTTCGGATTCGGCACCCTCCCGGATGGACGGCCCTATGTCGTGATGGAGCTGCTGCAAGGGCGACCGCTCTCCGACTTCGTTCACGCGCAGACGCGGCTGGATGTGGCCACCACCCTCTGGGTGCTGGATCACATGCTGGCCGCGTTGGGAGCGGCACACCGGGCGGGCGTCGTGCACCGCGATTTGAAGCCGGCCAACGTGTTCCTCGTGGAGCTGCCGGGCACCGCGACCACGCTCAAGCTGGTCGACTTCGGCATCGCCAAGCTGCTGGAGTCGCGCGACAGCCCCACCACCGTCGACGGCACCATCCTGGGCACTCCGGAGTTCATGGCGCCGGAGCAGATCCGCGGAGGCATCGTGGGTCCGGCGACGGACCTCTACGCGGTGGGCATCATGACGTTCCAGATGCTCACGGGCGTGCGGCCGTTCCAGGGCGACCCGATGCAGGTGCTGTTCGCCCACATCGAGCAGCCACCGCCCCTGCCGTCCACGCGCGCGGAGGGCATTCCCCCGGAACTCGACACACTGGTGCTCCACCTGCTGGCGAAGGATCCCGCCCTGCGGCCAGCTTCCGCGGAGGCCGTACGTCAGCAACTCCGGCGCATCTCTTCGCTGCCGCTCCCGGGCTCTCTGCCGGTGCCCGTTCGCAGTGCGCGTCGCGCTCCGGCCCGTGCGCCCGTCAGCGCATCGCCGCACACGGAGAGTTTGAGCACCGTAAGCCTCGCTGCCTCACTGCGCACCGGAAGTCGCGGCTGGATGATTGGCGGCGCGGTGCTGCTCGCGGGGCTGGCGGGAGGAGTGTTGTGGCTGGGCCACTCGGCTTCGTCGACGGAAGTCACGCCCATCGCGAAAGAGAATCCATCCACGCCGCCTACCGATAAGGAAGCCCAGGCGGCCCAGGCGGCCCAGGCGGCCAAGGACGCTCAGGCCGCCAAGGACGCTCAGGCCGCCAAGGACGCTCAAGCGGCCAAGGACGCTCAGGCCGCCAAGGACGCTCAAGCGGCCAAGGACGCTCAGGCCGCCAAGGACGCTCAGGCCGCCAAGGACGCTCAGGCCGCCAAGGACGCTCAGGCCGCCAAGGACGCTCAGGCCGCCAAGGACGCTCAGGCCGCCAAGGACGCTCAGGCCGCCAAGGACGCTCAGGCCGCCAAGGACGCTCAGGCCGCCAAGGACGCTCAGGCCGCCAAGGACGCTCAGGCCGCCAAGGCAGCCAAGGACGCTCAGGCGGCCAAGGACGCTCAGGCCGCCAAGGCAGCCAAGGACGCTCAGGCGGCCAAGGACGCTCAGGCGGCCAAGGCGGCCAAGGCGGCCAAGGACGCTCAGGCGGCCAAGGACGCTCAGGCAGCCAAGGACGCTCAGGCGGCCAAGGACGCTCAGGCCGCCAAGGACGCTCAGGCGGCCAAGGCGGCCAAGGCGGCCCAGGCAGCCCAGGCAGCCCAGGCCGCCAAGGAAGCCCAGGTGGCCAAGGAGCCCACCGTTGCCGCGCCTCCGAGCACCGCGACACGCCCCGCGCGGCCAGGGCTTACCCGGAGCACTGACTCCGAGCGGCGCTTGGCGACGAGGCTGGATTCGCTCTACGACCAGCTCTTCGACCGAAGCCCTGGAGGGAATCCCCCAAAGGATCTTGTCGCTGGCCTGCTCCGGCACTACCAGTCCGCCGCTGCCGCGAGCAACGAATACGAGCGGGGGACGGTCCGAGATGCCCTCGGCAGGTGGGCAGAGGACTTCAATCGACGTCTGCCGCCTCCCGCGTCAGAGGTTGTCGCCGCGCCTCCGCCAATGCCCGCCAAACCACCACCACCATTCCCCGTCATCTCGAGGCCAGGGCCAGCCCTGCCTACCGCCACGCTGAAGGATGTACGGAGGGGCACCAAGGCGGAGCAGAAGCTGGCCCTGCGGCTGGAGCAGCTCACCGGAGAGTTTCAGGAACGAACCGGAGGCAATGACACGTCCGGCCTCGGCAAGCGGCTCCGCGAGTTCTATTACCTCGCAGCCCAGGAGCAGACGTCCGACGAACGCATGAAGCTGAACGTGCAGCTGGATGCGTGGCAGCAGCAGCTGAGGATGTACTTCCCCAAGTGATCAACGCGGGCGGGGGCTCGCGTTGCGTCGGAAGTCAGCCACGACCCTGGATGGGTCATCCCATCGGATCATCGCCGTCCGATGGAAGCGTTCTGTGTGAGGTTTGAATGCCCCGGGAACGCATGGCTATGTTCGGGGCCCCGCGCCCATGAAAAGCACTCGCTCCTCAGGAACCGTTACCGAGAAGTCCGTGCGTCCGGAGTCGCGGCCCGCCGCTCCCGTGGATCCTCTGCTGGGCATGCAACTGGGTGAGTTCGTCATCGAGGAGCGCATCGGTTCGGGCGGGATGGGCGTGGTGTACCGCGCCGTGCATCCCCTCATCGGCAAACAGGCGGCCATCAAGGTCTTGCGCCTGGAGCTCGTCTCCCCGCAGCTGGTGCAACGCCTGCTCGTGGAGGCCCGCGCGGTCAATGCCATCCGGCACCCAGGCATCATCGATATCTTTGGATTTGGCAGCCTTCCGGATGGGCGCCCCTACGTCATCATGGAGCTGCTGCAAGGGCGACCGCTCTCCGACTTCGTCCGCGCGAAGAGCCGGATGGACGTGGAGAGCGCGGTCTGGGTCCTGGATCAGATGCTGGCCGCGCTGGGCGCAGCGCATCGGGCGAGCGTGGTGCACCGCGACCTGAAGCCCGCGAACATCTTCGTGGTCGAATCGCCGGGGACTCCGACCGCCATCAAGCTGGTCGACTTCGGCATCGCCAAGCTGCTGGAGTCGCGAGAGAGCCCTCTCACCTCGGATGGCTCCATCCTGGGCACCCCGGACTTCATGGCGCCGGAGCAGATCCGCGGAGGCACCGTGGGTCCGGCGACGGACCTCTACGCAGTGGGCGTGATGCTGTTCCAGTTGCTCACGGGTGAGCGTCCGTTCCAGGGCGACTCCGTCCAGTTGATGTTCGCGCACCTGGATCAGTCACCGCCGATGCCTTCGTCGCGCGTCCCGGGCATCCCACCGGAGCTCGACACCCTGGTGCTCCACCTGCTGGCCAAGGACCCCTCCCTGCGGCCCGCTTCCGCGGAGGCGGTGCGGGAACAGCTGAAGCGCCTCCCGCTGCACGTGGTGCCCCACGCACCGGACATCACGAGGCGCGACGCAGCTCCCTCGCTACCGCCGACCACCACGGGCGCCGACACGTTCACTCCCGACACACTCGAGGCCCTCAAGGCCTTGCGGAGTCCGCGAGGATTCGGAGCGTGGGTGGCCGGGGCGCTGCTGCTCTTGAGCGTGGGCATCGCGGCGGTCTGGCCCAGGAACCCGGGCTTGGAGCCGCCCCCCCTTGATC
>NZ_RAWA01000268.1 GCF_003611675.1 Corallococcus sp. CA053C | reverse complement strand
GGGTATGTTGATGCATCGCGTTATCGTCCCTGGATGACACGTCGCGTCGGCCGCTGCCTGGCGCACGTGCGTCAAAGTCCCGGTCTCCGGGCGCACCGCCCGTGCTCTACTTGGCACTGCAATCGGTCGCAGGGGGACGTGCCCATGCCGAGCTCTCGAAATGCTCCGGGGAGCCCTTTCGCGCCAGCGCCCGCCTTGGTGCGGGCCGTGGAGCGCCCGGCGCCGCTGAACGACCCGCTCTCGCACCTGCTGCCGACGAAGCTCTCGCCGCCGCAGACGGCGTCGGTGCTCGTGTCGCGGAGCGCGGCGCTCCGGAAGATCGACCGGGGTGTCGGCGGCAAGCTGGTGCTGGTGACGGCGCCGCTGGGCTCGGGCAAGACGACGCTGCTGACGCAGTGGTACCGCGAGGTGCGCGGGTCTCGGTTGCTCGCGTGGCTGTCGCTCGACGAGCGGGACAACGCGCCCGAGCGCTTCTTCTCGTACCTCGTCGGGGCCATTCGCCGCACGGCCCCGGAGTTCGACGCGTACATCGCGAGCCAACTGGATGCGCAGGTGGCGCTCCCGCTCGACCATGCGACGACGGTGGTGCTGCGGAGTCTGTGGAACCTGGGGCGCGAGCTCGTCGTGGTGATCGACGACTTCCACGTGCTGCGGGAGCGCGCGCTGGTGCGGGCCTTCTCGTACCTGTTGGATCACGCTCCGCCGCACGTCCACTGGATCGTCTCGTCGCGCAGCCCGCCCGAGCTGGACCTGGCGAAGCTGAAGCTCAACGAGCAGCTGGTGACGCTCGACAGCCGCGACCTGAGCCTGGATGGGGAGGCCATCCACGAGCTGGGCCAGCGCCTGTGCGGCGCCGCGCTCGCGCCCGAGGACGTCGAGTACCTGCGCGCGCGCACCGAGGGCTGGGTGGCCGGCGTGAAGCTGGCCCTGCTGACGGCGGGTGAGCACGCCAGCGTGAGTGACGCGCTCCGCAAGGCCATCGGCTCCAACCACGACGTGGCGAGGTACCTGGCGGACGTGGTGCTGCGCGAGCAGACGGAGGAGGTGCACGCGTTCCTGGTGCTGAGCTCGGTGGTGGACCGGCTCAACGGGGAGCTGTGCAACGCGCTGCTGGGCATCACCCACGGGGCGGCGCTGCTGGCGGAGCTGGAGCGGGCGCAGCTGTTCATCCAGTCGCTCGACACGCAGCACCAGTGGTACCGCTACCACCCGCTGTTCCTCGACTTCCTGCGCACCCAGCTCGCGTGCACGTATGGCGACCGCATCCCCCGGCTGCACCGCGAGGCGAGCGCGTGGTTCGCCGAGCACGCGATGCCCGACGAGGCCCTGCCGCACGCGTTCGCGTCGGGGGACCGGGGCTGGTGCCTGGAGCTCACGGTCCGCTGCGTGGAGGCGTGGATGCGCGAGGGCGAGATCGCCTCCGTGCTCCATTGGACGACGAAGCTGACGGCGGAGGAGACCTTGCGCTCACCGGCCATCTGCGTGGCGCACATCGCGTGCCTCATCCTGTCCCGCCGCTTCGCGCCGGCCTCCCTGGCCCTGCGGGACGCGCAGCGCCGGCTCCAGACGGCGCCGTCCGATCCGGAGCGCGAGCGGCTGTCGCGGCAGCTCTCCCGGCTCGCGCTGCTGCACGCCGTCCTGTCGGACTCGGCCCCGGGCGCTGGCATCGAACTGGAGGCATCACCGGGGGACGAGGACCCGGACGTCTTCATGGCGGGCGCGGTGCTGGCGGCGAAGGCGTACCAGGCGCTCCGGTTGAACCGGTTCAATGCGATGCGCCGGCTTGCGCTGATTGCGCGTGAGACGCTGGGGCTGAACAACCCGTACATGGTGGGCTACACGGACGTCCTCATCGCGCTGGCGGACCGGGCGCAGGGCCACATGAAGGACGCGTCGGACCGGTGCGAGGCGGCGTTCGAGCGCGCGAGCCGAGGACGGCGCAACCCGGTGTGGGTGAACGCGGCGACGGCGCTGGCCACCACCCGCTACGATCAGAACCGGCTGGACGAGGCGGAGGCGCTCTGCATGGAGGTCCTGCCGCTGCTGTCCCAGGCGACGGTGTTCGAGACCTTCGCGGTGGCCTACCTGGTGCTGGCCCGCATCAAGTCGATTCGAGGCAAGTACGCGGAGGCCTCGCAGCTGCTGGACTACCTGCACAGCGTGTTGGAGTGCGGGCACCAGACGCGCTTCCTGGCCCATGTCTGCGGCGAGAAGATCCGCCTGGGCCTGATGGAGCAGTCCCCCGCGCGGATGAAGGTGGTGGCGCAGGAGTTCGGCCTGGGCGAGCGCATGCGCCGGGGCGAGTGGAGCGAGCGGCGCTTCTACGACGAGACCTGGGAGCAGCTGGGGGTGGCGCAGGCCTGGGTGTTGATGGCGCGCGGGCGGAATGATCGGGCGCACGGGCTGCTGGAGACGCTGCGGGCCAGCGCGCATGACGCGGGCTGCGTTGCCCGGGAGACGGCGCTGCTGGCCGCGCTGGCGGTGTGTCACTGGCGCGCCGGAGACGCCACGGCGGCGTTCGCCGCGGTGAACCGGGGGTTCGCGCTGGTGCCACGGTTCGGCTTCACCCGGGGCGTGTTCGACGAGACGCCGGGGCTGCAGGAGGTCATCGTCGCGGCCGCCACGCAGCGCAAGCTGAGCCACGTGCTGCCGGCCCGGTACGCCGAGCGGTATCAGGATTTGCTGTCCCTGGGCGGCGGCGGGCTGGACGGGCTCACGGCACTGCCCCGCGCGCCGCGGGAGTCGCTCACCGAACGGGAGCTCCAGATGATCAAGCTGCTGGCCCAGGGGCTGAGCAACCAGGAGATCAGCGAGCGCTCCAACGTGGCGCTCTCCACCACGAAGTGGCACCTGCGCAACGTGTTCGCGAAGCTCGACGTGACGACGCGCACCGCGGCCATCGTGAAGGCGCGGGAGCGCCTGGAACGCAACCTCTGAGGACAGCGGCCGTCTTCACGCGGGCCGGTGAAGGACGCTGGCACGGACCAGACACCCGCACTGGCGGCGGGGCAGAGGGACTCACTTCGCGTTGAGGAACGTGGTGAGCGCGGGCACCACCACCTGGGGCGCTTCTTCCATCAGCCAGTGGCCCGAGCCCGGCACGACCTGTCCCTGGACCTGGGTGGCGACGAGCTTCGCCTGTTCGATGAGGCCGTTGCCGCTGGCCTTCTCCCCCGTCAGCACCAGCACCGGCATCGTCAGCTTCGTCTCGCCGAACTTCGCGAAGTCCTGCGCGTCGCGCTCGAAGCTCTTGAAGTACTCGAAGCCCGCCTGCATCCCGCCGGGCTGGGCGTAGGCCTTCGTGTAGAGCTGCCGGTCCGCTTCCGGCACCGAGTGGTTCCGGTCCGCCGCGAAGTCGTTCCAGAAGTGCTCGAAGTACGTCCGCTCACGCCCCTTGACCAGCGCCAGGGCCGTTTCGCCGGTGAAGTGGAAGTGCCACAGGTCCCGCAGCAGCCAGACCTGCTTCCAGTCGCCGATGCCGGGCAGGAAGGCATCCATCAACACCAGGCGCTCCGTGGCCTCCGGGAACTGGGCCGCGTAGGCGTACGCCACCATCAGCCCGATGTCGTGGCCCACGATGCTCACCCGCTCATGGCCCAGCGAGGACGTCAGTGCGTGGATGTCCGCCGCCATCGTCTTCTTGTCGTAGCCGGAAGCCGGCTTGGAGGAGCCCCCCGCGCCGCGCAGGTCCGGCACGATGACGGTGTGGTTCTGGGCGAGCAGCGGCATCACCGGCGACCACATGTGGTGGGTCTGCGTGTAGCCGTGGAGCAGCACCACCGGCGTTCCGTGGCCGCCGATGAGGTAGCGCAGCTGGACGCCGTTGACGTCGGCGCGGCGCTCCTCGAAGCCCCGGGGCGCCGCGGCGGGAGCAGGCGCGGCGGCCCCCGCGGTGGAGGACATCATCAGCGTGGCGCCCAGGCCGGCGGCGGTGGCGAGCAGCGTGCGGCGGGAAGACGTGAAGAAGGAGGACATGACGGACTCCGGTGCGAAAGAGGGGAGAACCACTCGGCGGCGTTTCGTGCGCCCGTCGATGAACCCAACATAGGATTCAGCTTCTCTTGGAAGAAGGCAGGGAAAGTGGTTCAACCCTTCAGCTTTAATGAATCTTGAGGGAGGCAGGGATGGACCGGCTGCGCGCATTCGAGGTCTTCGTGACGGTGGTGGCCCGGGGCAGCTTCACGCGGGCGGCCGAGGCGCTCGACACCTCGCCCGCGAACGTCACCCGCTACGTGAACGAGCTGGAGTCGCACCTGGGCACGCGCCTGCTCAACCGCAGCTCGCGCAAGCTGTCACTCACCCAGGGCGGTGAGGCGCTCTATGAGCGGAGCCGGTCCATCCTGGACGAGGTGGCGGAGGCCGAGGCGCTGGCGTCGTCCGCGTCGGTGCAGCCGCGCGGGCGGTTGCGCATCAACGCGCCGGTGAGCTTTGGCATCCTGCACCTGGCGCCGCTCTGGCCCGGCTTCCTGCGCAAGTATCCCGATGTGGCGCTGGACGTGGCCCTGAACGACCGGGTCGTCGACATCATCGACGAAGGCTACGACCTGGCCGTCCGCGTCTCCCGCGCGGGCTCCACCACCCACGTGGCGCGCAAGCTGGCCACCTCCCAGAACATCGTGTGCGCGGCACCTTCCTACCTGCGCCGCCGCGGTCGCCCCAAGGTTCCCGCGGACCTGGGGGAGCACGCGTGTCTGGGCTACTCCTATTCCGCCACGGCCGACGAGTGGAGCCTCGTGGACGACACCGGCAAGGCGTTGAGCGTGAAGGTGCGCTGCGTGATGCACGCCAACAACGGAGACACCCTGCGCGCCGCGGCGCTCGCGGGCACGGGCATCTCATGGCAGCCCACCTTCCTCATCGCCGAGGACCTGAAACAGGGCCGGCTCGTGCGGGTGCTCCCCACCTATCGAATGCCGGACATCGACGTGCTGGCCCTCTATCCCAGCCGCCGCCATGTGAGCGCCAAGGTCCGGGTGATGGTGGACTTCCTCGCCGAGTCCTTCGCGGGAGTTCCTCCCTGGGAGCGACAGGGCAGCGTCAGCGGAGCACGCCTGCTGGAGTGACCCGGTGGGCCCGGAAACACGAAGGCCGGTAGTCCCGAGTTTCCTCAAGGACTACCGGCCTTTGCGATTGAGCGGCGGAAGGGATTCGAACCCTCGACCCCGAGCTTGGGAAGCTCGTGCTCTACCAACTGAGCTACCACCGCAGGCGAAGCGAGGCCCAAAGTAGGGGCGAGGCCCGGCCTTGTCAACGGGAAGAAGCGGCCTACTCCCCCTCCTCGACAGTCAGCTGGTAGGAGTCCTGGAAGTTGGCCTCGCGGTTGCGCGCGTCGCGCACCTCGAAGAGGTACACGCCCGGCTCGGCGCTGAAGCGGATGGTCTCCGGCTGGTCGCCCTTGGCCCGGTCGGACGTCTGCACGAGCGTCAGCTTCCCGTCCGGCTGCACGCGGTGCAGGTACAGCCCCACGTCCACCTTGAGGATGCCCAGCAGGGTGGCCGTGAGCGACGTGCGCACCGGCCGGTCGGACAGGTCCACCCGGAAGTAGTCCACGTCCTTCGCCGGGTACACCGTGCCTCGCACCGCCTTGCCCAACGTCAGGTCCTGCGCCCGCTCGGCGCTGTTGTTGGGCTCGCGCTCCTCGCTGCCGTTGTCCGGCACCGTCGTCACGGTGATGCGGTAGGGCTGGTCCGCGTTCTCGAAGTCCTTCACGAACTTGCCGCCCACCTTGCGGAAGGACCCCTCCACCCGGAAGTAGCAGGTGCCGCTGCAAGCGACGTTGTTCAGCCGCTCGGGCTCCTTGAGCGCGCCGTCGTTGGCCTTCAGGAGCACCGTCTCCTTCTGACCGTCCCCCTGCGGCGGCTCCACCATGGAGAGCGTCAGGTCCAACCGGTCCACGCCGGTCAGCTCCACCTTGGCCAGCACCGGCTCGCGCGTCGTCAGCACGAAGTGGTCCACGTCCGACTTGGGCGACAGGAAGCCCTCGCGGTAGCCCGCGCCCGTGAGCGGCGTGGCCTTGAGCAGCTCGTCGTTGGGCTCCAGCTCCGCGTGCGCGCCCGCCTCCTCCTGCGACACCGTCAGCGTGTACGGCACCTGCGCGTTGAACGTGCGCCGCTGCGCCTTACCCGTGCCCACCCAGCCGCCCTTCACCACCAGGTAGACGACCCGGTCCGTGGCCCGCACGCCGATGTTGCGCAGCGCCAGCGGCTCGCCCTCCTTGCCCTGCAGGGTGAACAGCGGCGCCTCCGCGGCGGACAGCACGGAGATCTCCGGACGCACCCCTTCGACCGCGGACAGCTCAATCTTCAGCGCGACCGACGGCACCTCGGGCGGCAGCGGCGCGCCCGCGTCCACCACCTGGGCGGCCACCGCACCACCAATCTCTCCGGCGGGCGTGGTCGGTGTCTCAGGATGCGCGGCGGGCGGCTCCCCTCCGGCGAACGTGCCTTCCGGGGCAGGGGAGGGCGCGGCGCTGTCGTCCACCACCGGCGTCTCGTCCGGCACCGACGGCGGCGGCGTGACCGCGCCCGTGGGCGTCGTGCCCGGGGCCGGTGCTGCTCCTCCGCTGTCCTGCGCGGGAGCCTCACCCTCCGGCGAACCCGCGCCGGGCAACTCCACCCGGTACCAGTCCTCGTCGCCCGAGTGCCCCAGGAACGCCGTCACCGTCTGCCCCAGCGGCAGGGCCGCGGCGTCCACGGCGCGGTCGTTCGGCTCGCGCTCCTCGCCGTCGTTGGGCTCGCGGAACTTCACTTCCAGCGTGTAGGCCCCGCCCATGCCCTTGCGCGCGGGCGACACCACCACCCAGCGCTCCTTCTCCACGTAGAGGTTGGGGAGGCGCTCGCCCTTGCCCTCGCCGTCGCTGTTGACGCCCACCAGCCGGTTGCGGTCCTGGTCGTAGACGTCCAGCTTGATGTCCCCGCCCGGCAGGCCCGTCACCGTCACGTCCGCGATGCGCGGGGTGCCGGGGGCCAGCCGGTACCAGTCCTCGTCCAGCTTGTTGGGCTCCGCCGTCAGGCCCGCCGTCACCACGCTGGCGCGCGTGAGGGCCTGCGCCTGGTCCGGGCGCTCGTTGGGCTCCTGTTCGGTGAGCGCCGAGGGCCCCGTCTCCACCACGCCCGCGTCCGGCTCCGGCGGCACGTCCTTCTTGCACGCCGCCAGCAGCCCCAGCCCCAGCACACAGACCCAGCCCCAACGTCGCATCACGTCTTCCTCCTCAGGTCGCATCGCCTTGTCGGCCCGGGGGTGTCCGGGTGTCAAGCACCCCCAACCCCCGCCCGGGCGCTTTCATCCGGGGCCCGCCCCGGGGCGTCCGGGGCCCGGGTGTCCCGGCGCTAGCGTCCGGTGGTGACGGAAGGTGCGCACCCGGGCTGGAGCCCCGGGCCGGGGACGATCCAAGATGCGCCCCATGCGAAGCCTGTCCGTGGCCTCCCTGCTGCTCGTCTCCCCCTCCGTCCTCGCCGCCGCGCCGGCCGCGCCCGGGTATGCCCAGGCAGAAGCCTACGTGGACAAGGACACCCGCCCGGAGCACTACGCGCCCCTGAACATGCTGGACGGTCGGGACACCACCGCGTGGTGCGCGGAAGGGGAGAAGCCCGCGCACGTCATCATCGGCTTCAAGGAGCCCGTCACCCTGGACGAGGTGCGCGTCTACACGGGCGACGGCACGTCCCGCGACGCCTTCAAGGCCAACAGCCGGGTGCGCAAGTTCACCCTCACCAGCGTGGAGGCGTCCCGCAGCGTCACCGTGCAGGACAAGCGCGGCCTGCAGGCCGTGCCCCTGTCCCAGCCGCTGTTCGGCGCGCGCTTCGTCCTGGAGGTCGCCGACCGCTTCCCCGGCACGAAGCAGGACGCGCCGGTGTGCCTCACCGACGTCATCCTCTACTCGGGGGGCAAGCCGCTCAACGCTCCCTCGCTCGCCACCCGCTTCAAGTACGACGCCAAGGCGGCGCCGCTCCTGGGCACCTGGTTCGGTGGCCACGAGGGCGCCCCGGAGCGCTTCCTGTCGTTCTTCGTGGACGGCACCTGGCGCTTCTCGCTGGAGCCCCTGGAGACGCGCGAGCCCACCACGGTCGTCACCGGCACCTACACCGTGGCTGGCAGCCGCGTGACGCTGGACATCCCGAAGAAGGGCCGGGTGCCCGTCACCTTCGAGCGAAGCGCCGCGGGGGAGGGCTCCAAGGCGTCCGCGTCACTCACCCTGGAGGGGACGCTCCCCGAGGAGTGGGGGAGCGACTTCCGCAGCCATCCTTGAAGCCAGGAAGCCTGCGCCCGGAACATCGCCCGGGCAGCGGCCTAGATGGCGGCCCGGGTCTTCCGCTTCGAGTCGAAGTTGCGGAAGAAGGTGATGATCTTCTTCTCCGCTTCCTTGGCGTCGGCCGCGTCCGCGAACTCCGACTCCAGGAAGATGCCGCCGCACGACTCACAGGTGTCGTAGTGCAGGGGGTGCTGCCGGTCGCCACCGTCGACGCGAACCAGGTCGACCTGGCAGTCCGGGCAGTGTCCGGTCAGGGCCTCGGCGTCCATCTTGCCGCCCTGTCCCTCCAGCCCGAGCAGGTTGTTGTGCAGGAGGATCCGGTTGAGGTCCGCGACGTTGATCCACAGCCCGCCGCATTCTTTACATTCCCGCAACGTCTCGTGATCTCCCTCGAGATCAGTCATTTCGACGCTGCAACCAGCGGGGCAATCCATGGGGCGGCTCATTCTCCTGAAAAGGGGAGCGGTGCTCCCCGGTGAATGGAGAATGATAGGTCGCCCAAAAATTCGGATGCAACCCATCCGACCGCTTCTGTTGGCAACGTGCCGTCAACCAGCCCCCTGGGCTCGGGTGCTCAGGCCCGTTCCTTCACGCGGCGGATGTCCGCACCCAGGCCGCGCAGCTTGCGCTCCAGGCGCTCGTACCCGCGGTCCAGGTGGTAGACACGGCTGACCTCGGTGTGCCCCTCCGCCCGCAGGCCGGCCAGGATGAGGGACGCGCTGGCGCGCAGGTCGGTGGCCATCACCGGCGCCCCGCTCAGGCCCTTCACGCCCTTCACCACCGCCGTGTGCCCCTGGATGGTGATGTCCGCGCCCAGCCGGTGCAGCTCCGGCACGTGCATGAAGCGGTTCTCGAAGATGTTCTCGGAGATGACCGACGTGCCGTGGCTCACCGTCATCAGCGCCATCAACTGCGCCTGCATGTCCGTGGGGAAACCCGGGTGCTCCGTGGTGGTGATGTTCACCGACTTGAGCGTCTTGGGCGCCTTGCAGCGCAGGCCGCCGCCCTCGGCGGTGATGGTGCAGCCCGCCTCGCGCAGCTTGTCGATGACCGCGTCCAGGTGCTCGGGCCGTGCGTGCTTCACCAGCACGTTGCCCCCGCTGATGGCCGCCGCCACCAGCAGCGTGCCCGCTTCGATGCGGTCCGGGAGGATGGCGTGGTCCACCGGGTTGAGGGACTCCACGCCTTCAATCGTGATGACGGACGAGCCCGCGCCCTCCACCTTGGCGCCCATCTTGTTGAGCACCCGCGCCAGCTCCTCCACCTCCGGCTCGCGCGCGCAGTTCTCCATCACCGTGCGGCCCTTCGCGAGCACCGCCGCCATCATCACGTTCTCCGTGCCCGTGACGGTGATGACGTCGAAGTTGACCATGCCGCCCTTGAGCTGCTTCGCCCGGGCCTCCACGTAGCCTTCCGTCAGGTGGATGTCCGCGCCCAGCGCCTTCAAGCCCTTCAGGTGCTGGTCGATGGGACGCGCGCCAATGGCGCACCCGCCCGGCATGGACACGCGCGCCCGGCCGAAGCGCGCCACGAGCGGCCCCAGCACCAGGACGCTGGCGCGCATGGTCTTCACCAGCTCGTAGGGCGCCTCCGGGGTGATGTCCCCGGTGATGCTGATCTCACACGTGTCCGCCTTCTTGCCGGACAGCCGCGCGGCCTCGCACCCCATCGTGCGCAGCACCGCCAGCATCGTGGTGACGTCCGCGAGGTCCGGCACGTTGCGGAAGGTGTTGGTCCCATCCGCCAGCAGCGCGGAGGCGAGGATGGGCAGCGCCGCGTTCTTCGCGCCGGACACCTCCACCTCACCGTGCAGCGCGGTGCCGCCCTTCATGACGATCTTGTCCATGTCTCGTGTGCCTCACCCCTGCGGCCCTCAGGCCGCGGGCTGTGTCCCGAACGCCATGCGTTCGCGCCGCTCCAGGTCCTTCTCCACACGCGCGTCCGCGTACCCCGCGGCGCGCAGGAGCTCCAGGACGGCGCTTCCCTGGGTCTCCCCCATCTCCAGTGCAAGCAGCCCGCCAGGCTCCAGCACCCGCCGGGCCCCCTGGATGACCCGCCTCATCGCGACCAGGCCATCCGGTCCGCCATCCAGCGCCAGCCGGGGCTCGCGCCGCACCTCCGGGGACAGCCCGGCGATGTCGCCCGAGTCGATGTACGGCGGGTTTGACACCACCACCTGGAACTTCGCGTCCGGGGGCAGGGGGCTGAACAGGTCGCCCTGGAGCACCGTGACGCGGTCGCCCATGCCCAGCGCCTGGGCGTTCTCCTTCGCCAGCGCGCACGCGTCCGGGGACAGGTCGGTGGCGAACACGGTGGCCTGGGGCCGCTCGCCCGCCACGCTGATGGCGATGCAGCCGGAGCCCGTGCACACGTCCAGCACCCGCGAGGGCGCGTCCTTCGGCACCGCGTGCAGCAGCGCCTCCACCAGCAGCTCCGTCTCCGGCCGGGGAATGAGCACGCGCGCGTCCACCTTGAAGGCGCGGTTGTAGAACTCCTTGGTGCCCGTCAGGTAGTTGGTGGGCTCGCCCGCGAGCCGGCGTTCGATGAGTGCGCGGAACGCGGTGAGCTCCTCCTTCGCCAGGGGCCGGTCCAGGTCCACGTACAGGCGCACGCGGCCCGTCTTGAGCACGTGCGCGAGGAGGATCTCCGTCGTGAGGCGGGGTGCATCCACCTGACGCTTCTCGAAGTGCTGCGTCGTCCAGGTGAGGACCCGGCGGATGGTCCAGACGTCGCTCATGCTTCGCCGGAGGGGCGCCCGCTGCCCGTCTGCGCCTTGAGGGCCTCCGCCTGGTAGTGCGTGCGGCAGGCGGTGATCACTTCGTCCACGTTGCCCACCATGATGGCCGGCAGGTTGTGCACGGTGAGGCCGATGCGGTGGTCGGTGAGCCGGTCCTGCGGGAAGTTGTAGGTGCGGATCTTCTCGCTGCGGTCGCCCGTGCCCACCTGGCCCCGGCGCATGGAGTCGCGCTCGTTGCGGATGCGCTCCTGCTCCATGTCGTAGAGCTTCGCGCGCAGCATGCGCAGGGCCATGGCGCGGTTCTTCCCCTGGCTCTTCTCCTGCTGGCACTTCACCACGATGCCGGACGGCTTGTGGATGAGGCGCACCGCGGAGTCCGTGGTGTTGACGCTCTGGCCACCGGCGCCCGTGGAGCGCATCACCTGCATCTCGATGTCCGCCGGGTTGATCTGCACGTCCACGTCCTCCGCCTCCGGCATCACCGACACGGTGATGGTGGAGGTGTGGATGCGCCCCTGCGTCTCCGTGGCCGGCACGCGCTGGACCCGGTGCACGCCGGACTCGTACTTGAGCTGGCTGAACACCGCGTCCCCGGAGAGCGTCACGGTGGCGTCCTTCACGCCGCCCGCGTTGCCCGCGCTCATGTCCAGGATGTCCGCCTTCCAGCCCTTGCGGTCGGCGTAGCGCAGGTACATCTGCATCACCTCTTCGGCGAAGAGGGCCGCCTCGTCGCCGCCCGCGCCCGCGCGGATCTCCAGGATGACGTTCTTCTCGTCATTGGGGTCCTTGGGCAGCAGGAGGATTTTGAGCGCCGCTTCCTGCACGTCGCGCTGTTCCTTGAGGCCGGGCAGGGACTCGCGCGCGTAGGCCTTCTCGTCCGGGTCGGAGCTGGACAGCCAGGCCTCCACCTCGGACAGGTCCGCCAGCACCTTGCGGTAGGCCCGGAAGGTCTCCACGAGCCGCTCCAGGGCGGCCCGCTCCTTGGACACCTTCTGGAGCTTCGCCGTGTCGGCGAGGATTTCAGGGTTCGACAGGTCGGCCGTGAGCCGCTCGAAACGGCGCTCGACCTCTTCCAATTTGTCAATCATGCGTGGGTCCCGGGGCGTCTTGCCCCTTTGGCCGCCCCGTGGCAAGGGCCGTGGGCGTCAAGGAAAACCTTGGCCGTCTGGGCATGGGCATGTAAGAACGCCCCCCGTCGCCGCCCGGTGCGGCCCGATTCACGCCCAACACGGAGCCTTCGATCATGCCTGCACAGAAGGGAAATCGTTCCAAGAAGAAGCTCGCCAACCGCGCCAAGACGCGGAAGACGCAGCTGAAGCGCCGCCGCAACCGTTTCAAGCGCGGCCAGCGCAACAACAAGTAGCACCCAGGCTACTCCCCCCCTCGGACATTGGAGGAGGGGAGCGGCCGGGCCCCTGCCTCACCCGGCTCCCCCTGCTCCAAGGCCGGCAGCATCCGCTCCAACCCCCGTCCCGGCTCCTGCGACGCGGTCCGGAGGAGCGTCATCACCCCTTCCGCCTCGGCACCCGTCACGGGCACCGGCTGGACGGGAAACTCCGGATAGCGGTCGGTCCTGAGCGGCAGCACGTCACTGGAGAGATAGCCCGCGGTGGAGAAGCGCGCCCGCCAGAGGACGCTGCGCTTGTCCCGGGGGTTCCAGTTCCCGCCGAACACGAAGTTGCCCAGCGAGTAGAGCACCGGCGCGCCCCGGTACAGCTCCATGGATTGCAGCACGTGGGGGTGGCTGCCGAGCACCCCCGCCGCCCCCGCGTCGATGGCCGCGTGCGCCAGCCGCACCTGGTACGGCTCCGGGGTGGTGTTGCCCTCGATGCCCCAGTGGAAGAAGGGCAGCACCAGATCCGCCTGCGCCTTCGCGGCGGTGATGTCTTCGCGCAGCATCCGCTCCATCTCCTCCACGTCGGAGAAGTGCCCGGCCACGCCCGGCGTCGTCTCCGTGGCGTAGACCTGGGGCGGCTCGATGTTGCGCGTGCCCAGGAAGAAGTAGCCCAGGAACGCGATGCGCAGGCCGCCCGCGGTGACGATGGCCGGGCGGCGCGCCTCGGCGAGGTTGCGACCCGCGCCGAAGAAGGGGATGCGCGCGGCCTCCAGGGTGGTGAGCGTGTCCAGCAGCCCCTGCGCGCCGTAGTCCATCATGTGGTTGTTCGCGAGGCTCACCACGCCCACGCCACCCGCCGTCAGCACGTTCACCAGCTCCGGCCGTGCGCGGAAGTTGAAGTTCTTGGGCAGCTTCTCCTCGCTGTCCGTGTACGGGCACTCCAGGTTCACGACGAACAGGTCCCCGGAGGTCGCGAAGGGCTTCACCTCGCGGAAGCCGTACGCGAACATCTCGTCGCGCGAGCGGCCCTTGCCCACCTGCTCGTCGAAGTACGTCTGGTAGTGGTGGCCCACCGTCACGTCGCCGCCGACCACGAGCGTCACCGGGCGGCCGGGCGCCAGGGTGGCGGGTGGCTCGGCGGACGGGCCGGGCGCTTGGGCCGTGGGGTGTCCGGTATCGGACCCGCCCGGATCGTCCCGTGTGGGCCCCTGTCCCGTACCTGTGGGC
>NZ_RAWA01000267.1 GCF_003611675.1 Corallococcus sp. CA053C | reverse complement strand
GCGGGATGAGGGGAGGGGGGAACCGCGAGGTCGGGGAGACCGGTTGCAGGCCCGCGGCGATGGCGGGGATGCCGAGCTTCTGGGCGATGGACAGACCGATGAAGAAGCCCAGGCCGCTAGCGATGACACCCGAGCTGCCCCGGGCGGCCGCGAGGAACTGCGAGGCCCAGGACTCCGAGTGCTCGATGGCAAGGCGGGCCATCATCCGAGACAGCTCCGCCGGATTGTGGCCCCGCGTGAAGAGCGCCTCCATGTCCGAGCGGGCCGTGGTGGCGCGGATGTCACCCGCCAGAGGGGCGAACTCGATGCCGCGCCCCGCGACAAGCGGAGCGAACTCCGGGTCGGCCACGAGGACAGGAGTGTGCCCCGCCCGAGCAAGGCCCTCGGCAAGCGCCACCATGGGCCGGACGTCTCCGTGGGTGCCAAACGTGATGAGCGTGACGCGCATGCCCGCTGGCATATGGGATCCCGGGAGGCGGGAGAAGCGCGATGCTCCCATGAAGGAGCACCGGCTGAAGCATCGCAGATGCTCGTGGGGCGTTACTGGTCGAGCCCAGCAGGGGCTCAATGCGGCTCCACTCGGCATCGCTCAGTTCATGTCTGCGCGTAGCCATCGGTGCTCATGCTTGGCGCCGGTCAGCAACCCCGAAGTCCGGAAACTTCAGCCTATGGGCTCCACGTCCATGACGACCGATAAACCGTCATATTTCGGGAGGTCCATGTCCGCTGCTCCCACATTGCTTGGCCATTTGTATGTTTCACGGTGTCGTGAAGGGCGCTAAAAACACTTTCCGTGATCCAAGATGCGAAAACCCCGTCTCGTAGCGAACAGAGCTTGGCCGCGTAGTTTGCAGCTCGTCCAACCCAGACAAGGTCGTTTGATCCGCGAATTCCAGTTCGCGCGACGAGTAATTTGCTTGTGTCTACCCCGACGGCTTGACGTACTTCATAGTCATCACTAGGGTACTGTGCTTTGAGTGCGGGATTGATAATTTTTCTGACCGCATAGTTGATTTTGAGTGCGGATCGTGCGGCAGAGGAGTTTTTGTTGTCGCCTATGAAGACGCCCATTACTCGGTCTCCATCAAAGGCAGTGATTGTCCCGCCTTCGCTTTTGATGACTCGGGATGCGCAAATTAAATATGACTTGTAGATTTCGGCCGCAAACAGAGCCTTTTTTGTGTCCACTAGTTGGGTGGATTCTGCGAGGTCGGCATAAAGCACTGTCGCGTCGAGTTCGACTGCGTCGTTCCCGAGCGTGACTGATTCGGGTTCTGGGACCAGTCGGCCCTCACGTCTTTCCCAGCTTGTTTTGAAAATTGACGTCACTTCGGAGTGTAGATCGTCGCTGAGTGGCATTTTATCTTGTTCCGAGGCGATTGGCTGCGATTTCAATTTCAGTGCAGACTGCACTGAGTGCTGTGGGGATGTCTTTGGGGAGAGGTGCTATGTAGGTTAATGCAGTTACTCCAAGAAGATCGCTGGGGATTTTGAGATCAGTGCTTCTTTCTTTGATCAGAAAGGCTCGTTCTCTCCCGACTCGCCCCATGAATAGCCCGAGTTCAAAAATTACGTTGTCGCGAGGGGCGTCCTGATCTGTGTTTCTGCTCGAGACATGGTCGTCTGGTCCGAAAATAAAGGCTGCGAAATCGCAGTTGTCTACCTGCTTAAGGAGGTCATCAATGGTGACTCCAGATGGTCCAAAGATGCCATTGGTCCAGAGGCGCACCTCAATTGGACTGTGCTTTAGGCCCAACTGAAGGTGCCGTGCAACTAGGAGGCCTTCAGCCGAAGAGCCCACGAACATGACGGGACGCTCATTGGGAGGTCTGTGAAAACGGTTCCGTTGTCGAAGGCGTTCCGCCATCACGAGCGCCATGGCTCGCCAGATCGTCGGATGTGAGTCTGCAACTCGGTGGAACTCTGCCTCTAAAATTCTTAATGCCGTTACCGACTCCCTGGCTGTAACGGTTGCTGCACGGGGGGCGGATGGATCAATAAGCGCCATTTCTCCAAGAGGCTCGCGAGGGCCTCGGTCGGCAACATGTCGCCCGTTGATGAATACTGAAGTTGTGCCCGACAGAATGAAGAAGATACTGTTGTCCGTGTCATTCTGGGTCATTAGTGACTCGCCGGGCTTGAACTCGACCAGCGCGCCTGCATCAGCAAGCAGCTCAGCCAAGGCTGCGTTGTGTTGCACGACTGCTTGTTGCTTGAGGGCTTCAATCAGCAGTCGTCGCCCTGCGTCGCCTTCGTACCGTGCCTTCATTGCACCCCCGATTCCCTAATGTGTGAACATGCTTCCACTGTAGATCGACAATTGCGGCTTGTCATGAGCGCTCCGTGGGCTGAAGCCACGCCCGGTCTCGTCGGGAGTACCTACTCGGGCGAGACGACGGTCGCTTCGACTACTCGCGAATAGCGCCCCATCGAAAAGTAGGCATGCCGAGTCTCCGTGTGTCAGGGGAGTTGTGTGATGGCTGGAGGAGTTCATGGAGCCGTTGGGTGAAAGTCCCGAGGCGGCAACAGGTCGAAGCCGCAGAGTTGGGGTGGCGCCGACAGGGGAAACCCCTCCGGGGAAGCCCACTGAAAAAGCCCCGTCTCAGCGGTGTGAGCGAGTGCGCGGGCCGGTGTCCGCGTGAGGCAATGCCTCGAATGCGGTTCGTCAAGGCAGGTGGGCGAGATTGTCGGAGAAGAGCGCATCCAAAAGCGTCGGGGAATTTTCACCATTGAAGAAGCCCACTCGAAGCCCTGGAAGCGCCACCCCAGCGAAAGCCAATGGGAAGCGGCGATAGCCGAACACTTCCTTTATCACGTGTTCCAGCGCATTCACTTCCTGCCTGACAGTCGCGGGCGGATCAAAAGTGAGCTGGGGTGAGGAAAAGTGCTGGAGGTGAAAGGACTTATCGCCTGCGTCCCCTCTCTTGGGGGGAGGGACCGCCGCCATGGGGTATTCAGTGTAGGTGGGATGCCAGACCTGGGTCGTGACATAGACAATGTAGAAAGGCACAAGGACACTGACTGCGGCGGCGATGCGTGTCGCGAGTTGCTCGCCTCCAGGCAACGGCGCTGTGCGGTAGAGAAAACAGCGCATGCACGCCGAGACGTAGGGTTGGGTTCCGTTACCGATGTTTTCACCTGGGAAGGCGCGTTTGAGCCCCTTCATGAGGTTCTTCCAATCGGTCCCATTCAAGGCCTTGTCCCATGCCGCCATGAACTTTGCATGCTCGGGTGTACGCTGGTGGGCTGGCACTGGCTCAGCCAGATCATCGTCCTCCACTGGGAACCCGGCTGGGTAGTACCGCCGCGCGAGCTCAATCAATGACTCTTGCGATTCTTCAGTCATTCGCCGCTCCCTTCAGTGGAATGTCGAAATAGATAGGCTCCAAGCCTGGGGTCTTGCACTCCGACACGCGGGCTCCGGCAATGCGTTCTCTGAGAAGGTGCTCGTATTTGTTCTTGAACCGGCGGCACAGGATGGCGATCATCTCTCCTTGCTGAGCCTTGGATAGAACCTCATGTGCCGCCGCGTTGGCCAGATACGCAGCAACTTGCTGGGCAACCTCCAGAGGAACTTCTCCTTGCAGGGTGTTGCGGATCGGAACGCCCACCTCGAATTTGCATACATCGGTAGCTCCTGAATCGCCTTCCGTGATGCGCGCATGGATGCAGACAGCTCGCCAGCCATCAGGCTGCACCTCGACGGCGTCAACCGCGACGACTGTTTTGAAGCGGAAATGCTCCGCTGTAATGCGTCCAATGACCAAGCCACGCCCGTGGGTGCATCCGCTCTGTCCCAGCGCGCCAACCAGCAGGGTTGTCGCGAGCACCCACAGGCCCATCCTCCGCGTTGCTTTCCTGGGCGTCATTCCACTCTCCACTGCCCGGACTTCGTCGTGCCTGAGTCTCGATGCTGGCCGACTTGCCTTTCCCTCTGGAGGGAGCGAACGGGGGACGAGAACCCAAGGGAAACCCATGGCGCCTGGTTTCAGAAAAGACTACTGGCGGTAGGGCACGGGAATCGAACTCGCCAGGGACTGCTCTCGCAGCCCCTCACCGGTTTTGAAGACCGGGCCGGCCACCAGGTCCGGAGGCCCTACCGTGGTCGATTACTGCCGCCCAACCCGGCCCCCGTCAACCAGGACCCACAGCCCACGGTCCACGGTCACGGCTTCACCGCGGACACCACGGCGTACTCGTCGCAGTTGAACAGCGTGTGCCACTGGGTCTGGTCCGAGCGCATCCGCATCGCCCGGTGCACGTCCGCGCGCACCTGGTGCACGGACGTGCTCCCCGGCTGCCGCTCCAGCGCCGTCATCCCTCGCAGCGCGACCAGCGCCGTGTTCACCGCCGGGTACACGTCCTCGGCAATCGACTCCAGCCGCGCGTGCTGGAACCCCGCCTCCCGCAGCTCCGACAGGTAGCGCCCGGTCGTCCAGACATTCTCCTCCGGAAAGGCAATCAGCCCCCGCCAGTACCGGTACCGCAACCGCTCCCTCAACCCCGCGCCCGACTCGCGGTCCGTCTTCTGGCACATGTCCGCCATCACCAGCCGCCCACCCGGCTTCAGCACCCGGAACGCCTCGCGCAGGAAGTCCCGCCGCGTCCGGAAGTGCATCGCGGACTCCAGCGCGAACACGATGTCGAACTCGCCGGCCTGACCCGGCAGCGCCGTCGCGGAGCCCAGCTCCAGCCGGACCACCCCTTCGAGCCCCGTCAGCCGCACCCGCTCCCGGCCCACCCGCACCTGGTTCGGCGTGATGTTCACCCCGACGATGCGCGCGGGCTTGTATGCCTCCGCCCAGAGCAGGTCCTGGTCCGCGTACCCGAAGCCACAGTCCAACACCGAGTCCCCCGGCCCCAGGCGCGCCGTCTTCGCCAGCAGGTGCGCCATCTGGGTCTGGGCCTCCCGGAACAGCTCACCCACGCGCTCGACGTTGGTGTCGTCCACCCGCTCCACGTCGCGCCAGTAGCCCAGGTTGATCCAGTAGGGCTCCCGGCCCGTGGTGACGCGGATGTCCTGCGGCGCCGGCATCCCGGCCACCCAGGCCCCCGTCTCGTTCGTGTAGAAGCGCTCCGGATCCGCCAGCAACGCGCTCTTCAGCCGCGTGGCGACCTTCCTCACATCAAGCATCATGGACCTCCCCGGTCCCCTCAGGACCCGCCGCCGGACACCTCATCCCGACGGCCGACTGCGATTCGCGGGACGATAGCCAGGATGGCGGCGATTCCAATGCTGACCTGTCTGTCTGGGTTGACCACTGGAAGGAAAGGGCAGACACCGCGAACCCGGGCCCGAGGGTGTCTTGCCCGGCGCATCGCTCGCCCCCCATGATGCGCGCCTTCCGCCATGCGCCGAATCTTCCGTCCCGTTCACCAGGCACCGGACTTCCTCCCGGGGCCCGTGCTCCTCCTGCTGTGTCTGTGCCTGGGCGCGATGCCCACGGGGGCGGCGCCTCCAGCGCAGCCCTTCCGTGTGGGCCCGCCGGCTGCCTGGGTGGAACCGCTTCCGGTTCCCACGGATTCCGGGCCGTCCCTGTCAGGGGATGAGGAGACCGGCATCTCCGTGCTCCTGCTGGAGGAGCAGGTGCGTGTGTCTGGGAATTCCCGCACGCACTACCGGCACACGGCCCGGAAGGTCCTCTCCTCGCAAGGCGTCGAGCAGGCCTCGAACATCCAGTTCCACTTCGACCCGACCTACGAGCAGCTCACCGTCCACGGCATCTGGCGTCTGCGCGAGGGCCACCGCGAGGATGTCTTCAAGCCCGCCGATGCCCGCGTCATCCAGCAGGAGAGTGAACTCCAGCAACAGCTCTACAACGGCACGCTCTCCGTGGTGCCCTTCCTCCACGACGTGCGCGTCGGCGACATGCTGGAGGTCGCGTACACCCTCGAAGGCTCCAACCCCGTCTTCGCAGGGCGCTTCTCGGATGTCGCCTCCATCGGCTACTCCGTGCCCGTGGCCCATTGGTCCTACCGCCTGCTGTGGCCGGAGGACCGCCCGCTCTTCGCCCGGGATTTCGGCAGGCCGGGCCTGACGCACTCCGAGCGGAAGCACGACGGCGTGCACGAGCTCACCTGGGAGCGCCGGAACGTGCCCGCCGTCCACGCGGAGGACAAGGTGCCCGGCTGGGAGCCTGTCTTCTCGTGGCTCCAGCTCACCGAATACAAGGACTGGAATGACGTCGCGCGCTGGTCCTCCGCGCTCTTCCAGGTCCCCGCGCGCTCGAAGGCGCTGGAGCAGGAGGTCCGCCGTTTCTCCCAGGAGCCCACCGAGGAGGCCCGCTTCCTCGCCGCGCTGCGCTTCGTCCAGGACGAGGTGCGCTACCTGGGCATCGAACTGGGCCCCAACTCCCACCAGCCCCATCCTCCCGACGAGGTGCTCCAGAGGCGCTTCGGCGACTGCAAGGACAAGTCCCTGCTGCTGGTGACCCTGTTGCGCGGCCTCGGCATCGACGCGCAGCCGGCGCTCGTGAACACGGAGGACACCCGACTCCTGGACGGGTGGCGGCCCACCGCCACGGCCTTCGACCACGTCATCGTGCACGCCACGGTGGCGGGCCGGGAGCTGTGGGTCGATCCCACCGCGACCCTGGAGCGCGGCGGACTCGCCAGCTACCAGCCCCCTCCCTACGCGCGGGCGCTCATCGTGTCCCCCGACACGCAGGGGCTCGCGACCATTCCTCCGCCCACCCTGGAGGCGCCCTCCACCTTCGTCGACGAGACCTATGTGGCGCCGGACCGCGACGGGGCGGTGACGCTCGACGTCGTCACCACCCGCACGGGGGACATGGCGAACGGGATGCGCCGCACGCTGGCGCGGACGTCCCTGTCGGAGCTGTCCCGCTACTACTTCAACTACTACGCGAAGACGGACGCGAAGATCTCCCTCGCGCGGCCCATGACGGTGGAGGACGATCCCGCGAAGAACGTGCTCGTCGTGCGCGAGCACTACCGCATCGAGAACTTCTGGTCCGACGACGGCCGCCGCGACTTCGACGCGCACGCGCTCCGCGAGTACCTCTCCAAGCCGGACATCACCCACCGGACCTTCCCGCTGGCGGTGGAGCACCCCGTCTTCATCCGCCACCGCATCACGCTCCAGTCTGGCACGCCCCTCTTCGTCACCTCGCGCCGCGGTCGCGTGGACGGCCCCGCGTTCCAGTTGGAGGCCGACACCCGCTCCGACGGCAAGACGCTCGTGCTGGACTACCGCTACCGCAGCGTCGCGGACGCCGTGCCCCCGGACCGCATCCCCGATCACTTGAAGGCCTTGCGCCAGTCCGAAGAGGAGCGCGGGTACTACGTCCAACTCGGCGGTCGCCAGGCCCGCCTCAACGCCCCGCGGGGACCGTCGACCGGCGGGGGCCTCTTCCTGATCGCCGTCATGGTGCTCTCGGGCCTCCTCTGGTTCGTCATCGACCAGGGAGGCCCCGTGGAGCTCTGGCGCAAGGCCGGCGCGAGGACGCGCAGGCGCGACTTCTCGCGCAAGTTCGAACCCGTCCACCAGGGTGACAGCGCGGGGGCCGCCATCCCCATCACCGGCCCGCATGAGCTGCTGTCCACGCTGGGCCGGCTGCGCTGCGCCTGCGGTGCCAGTGGAGAGGCCCCACCGGACTCCCTGCGCCAGGAGCCCATCGTCCTGGGCGAGCGCCAGCTCACGCTCGTCCAGTGGCAGTGCCCCACCTGCGCCCGCGCCCGCCGCGTCTACTTCGAGGACAGGGGCACGCGCGCCGCCTGACGGCCTCAGCCCCCGGTGGTGTTCTGGCAGATGCCCGGGCAGTCCGCGCCCGCGCCTGGGGTGCACGAGTCCGCCGGATCATCCACGCACGTCGTCCCCGACACGCCCGAAATGCAGCCCCCGAAGAGCCCACCGCAACACGCGACGTACCCTTCCGGCACGTCACACGGCGTCGGGTAGCTCTGGCACGTCCCCGTCGACGAGCGCGCGAACACCACCACCTGCGGACACGACTCCGGCGGCTCGTCGTCGCCGCCCCCCGTGCACGCCCCGAGTCCCAGCACCGCCACCACGCTCAGCCCCAGCTTCATCCATGCTTGCATGGCGCGCATCAGGGCAGGGGAGTCCAGCGCTAGTCCAGTCCCCGCTCCCACAGGTCGTCTTCATCCAGACCCATCAGGTGACCCACTTCGTGCATCACCGTGATGCCAATCTGTTCGATGAGCTCCTCGCGGGTGCGCGCGAAGCGCTCCAGGTTGCGCTGGTACAGCACGATGGACGGCGGGTAGGGGTCCGCCACGTCCATCACGCTGCGCTCGCCCACCGGCGTGCCCCGGAACACCCCCAGGATGCACGGCGACAGGGGCGGCTGCTGCCCCATCAGGTCCTCGTCCGACGGCAGGTCCTCCACCGCCAGCGTGACGTTGTCCATGTACTGCTTCACCTGGGCCGGCAGGGCGCGCATCGCGTCCTCCACCGCGCGATCAAAGGCCTCCTCCTCCAGCGCCACCGGCGGCGGCAGCTCCTCGGGAGCAATCGCCTGCGCCCGCCCGAAGCGCTTCTTCGCCTCGCGCGCATCCCCCCGCCGCTCCGCGATGAGCCCCAGGTAGTGGTGCGCCCAGGCTTCCTCCGGCGCGTCCTTCAACACCCGCTCGAAGGACTCCTGCGCGAGCGGGAAGCGGCACAACTCGAACAGCGCGATGCCCCGCTCCAGCTGCGCGTCCGGCGAGCGCGGCATGTGCTCCAGTGCCGCGTCCAGGCTCTTGAGCGCGGCCTCGCACTCGCCCAACTGGTTCAGGCCCAGCCCCTCCAGGAGGAGGAACTCGTAGACGAGCTCCACGTCGTCGGCCTTCTGCGCCAGCTTCCGGCCCCGGACGCACCACTCCAGCCCTTCCTCCACCGCCTCGCGGTCCTCGCCGGTGCGGCACACCAGGAACTCGGCGGCGCCGAAGAGGATCTCCAGGTCCTCGGGCGCGACCTTCAAGGCTGCCCCGTAGGCCCGGCCCGCGTCCTCCAGCCGACCTACCTCCACCAGCGCCGCGGCGCGGTAGTGCAGGGCCTCCGGGGAGCTCGGGACGTCCTTGAGGAGCGCCTCGGCGCCGGCGAGCGCCGCCTCGAAGTCGGTGGCCTCGAAGGCGTCCGCCACCCGGTCCAGTCGCGCGTCCACGCCCTGCGCCTCCCCTTGCTTCGCCGTGCGCTTCATCATGCGGCGGGCAGCTAAGAAGCCGTGCTTCGCGTTGTCAACGACCGGCGTCGCTGTTAGCTTCCAGCGCCCCCGTTTTGCCCAAGTCCCCGTGAACATCCTGGTCGTAGACGACGATTTCGAGCTGTGCACCATGCTCTCTCGCTACCTGGAGATGCATGGCTACACCGTGTTCTCGGCGTCGGATGCGCTGCAGGCGCTGGACATCATGGAGCGTCACCCGGTGGGGCTGGTCATCACCGACTACCTCATGCCCCACCTGGACGGCATCCACTTCACGGAGATGCTGAAGGCGGATCCGCGCTTCCAGTCCATCTCCGTCCTGATGATGACGGCCAGCAACGACGACACCATCTCCGACCGGGGCCTGCGCAAGGGTGTGGCCATCACCCTCCAGAAGCCCCTGGACATGGGACAGTTGTTGAACCTCGTGCGCTTCGCCGAGTAGAGCGCCCGGCAGGTCGCCACGCCCCCCACCCGGGCGGGCCGGAAGGCGTCCGCGGGGCCACACGTTTGCCCCTTTCCGTTGACATCGTCGATGCGACCCTTATGTTGGCGCTCGACATGGCCGAGTGCTAACGGCCATCCCCATTCATAGAAATTCCCCAAGTATTATCGGAGGTTGCGATGGCAGCGAAGGAAATCTTCTTCCACCAGAACGCGCGTGATTCCATCCTGCGCGGCGTCCGTATTCTCGCGGATGCGGTCGCGGTGACGCTCGGTCCCAAGGGCCGCAACGTCGTCATCGAGAAGAGCTTCGGCTCCCCCACCATCACCAAGGACGGCGTCACCGTCGCCAAGGAGATCGATCTCGAGAACCGCTTCGAGAACATGGGCGCCCAGATGGTGAAGGAGGTCGCGTCGAAGACCTCCGACAAGGCGGGTGACGGCACCACGACGGCGACGGTGCTGGCGCGGGCCATCTACGAGGAGGGCCTGAAGCTGGTGGCCGCCGGCCACAGCCCCATGGACCTCAAGCGCGGCATCGACAAGGCCGTGGAGGTGGTGGTCGCCGAGCTGAAGAAGATGTCCAAGACGACCACGGACAAGCAGGCCATCGCGCAGGTGGGCACTATCTCCGCCAACGGGGACGAGACCATCGGGCAGACCATCGCGGACGCGATGGAGAAGGTCGGCAAGGAGGGCGTCATCACCGTCGAAGAGGCCAAGGGCCTGGAGACGACGCTCGACGTGGTGGAGGGCATGCAGTTCGACCGCGGGTACGTGTCTCCGTACTTCGTGACGAACCGCGACCGCATGGAGGTCGTCATGGACGACCCCTACATCCTCATCAGCGAGAAGAAGGTCTCGTCGATGCAGGACATGATCCCCGTGCTGGAGCAGGTCGCGCGCTCGGGCAAGCCGCTGCTCATCATCGCGGACGACATCGAGGGCGAGGCGCTGGCCACGCTCGTGGTGAACAAGATCCGCGGCGTGCTGAACGTGGCCGCGGTGAAGGCGCCGGGCTTCGGTGACCGCCGCAAGGAGATGCTCAAGGACATCGCCACGCTGACGGGCGGCATGGTGGTGAGCGAGGAGCTGGGTCACAAGTACGAGAACCTGACCCTCAACGACCTGGGCCGCGCCAAGCGCATCACGGTGGACAAGGACAACACCACCATCGTGGACGGCAACGGGCAGAAGGCGGACATCGAGGGCCGCATCAAGCTCATCCGCGGCCAGATTGAGACGGTCACCAGCGACTACGACCGCGAGAAGCTCCAGGAGCGCATGGCGAAGCTCGTGGGCGGCGTGGCGGTCATCAACGTCGGCGCGGCGACCGAAGTGGAGATGAAGGAGAAGAAGGCCCGCGTGGAGGACGCGCTGCACGCGACCCGCGCGGCCGTCGAAGAGGGCATCGTCCCCGGCGGCGGCGTGGCGTACATCCGCAGCCTCAAGGCGCTGGAAGGCCTGAAGCTGGGCGGCGAGCTGGACTTCGGCGTGGAGATCATCCGCAAGGCCCTCACGGAGCCCCTGCGCAAGATCGCCAGCAACGCCGGCGTCGAGGGCGCGGTCGTCATCAACAAGGTCAAGGAAGGCACCGGCGCGTTCGGCTTCAACGCCCGCACGGAGAAGTACGAGGACCTGGAGAAGGCGGGCGTCATCGACCCGACCAAGGTCGAGCGCACCGCGCTGCAGAACGCCGCCTCCGTGGCGTCCCTGCTGCTCACCACCGAGGCGATGATCGCCGAGCGCCCGAAGAAGAAGTCCAAGGGCGGCAACGGCGGTGGTGCCGGCGCGCCGGACTACGGCGGCGACGACATGGACTACTGAGCCAACAGGCTCCGTAGCGGCTGACGGGAGGCGGGCTCTCAAGGCCCGTCACCCCGCCATCCGAAGATCTTCCGGCTCCGGTGGACCTCGCGCAAGCAGCGCGGGGTGCCCGGGGCCGGACCCTTTTTCAGGGCAGGGGTTTCTTGAAGGCGAGCCCCAGCTCGCGGCTGAGCGCCGACGCGTCGGAGATGAGCTTGGGCAGGCACGCGGCGGCCCCGGCGCGCAGGCTCGCGAGCGCCGTCTCCATGGTGAGGTGCTCGGCGAGGACGACGAAGGGCGCGCCCTGGCCCAGGGCCTTCGCCAGCTCCAGCGCCTTCTTCCCGTAGGCCGGCGCGAAGTCCCACGACACCACCACGCCCACGGGCGCCTCCAGCGCCGCCACCTCCGCGCTGGAGAGGATGCGCGCCTCCAATCCCAGCAGGGTGAGCGCCTCTGAAATCTGCCGCGCGATGGCCGGGTTGTCCTCCAGCACGTCCACCCGGCGGGTCGTGGGGCTCACGGTGGGCGCGGGCGCGGCCGGGGGCGCGGCCATCCCCTGGCGCAGCAGCGCGCGCACCTGGCGGATGTCGTCGAAGGGCTTGAGCAGGTAGTCCACCACGCCCAGCTGCAGCGCCTGCTGCGTCGTCACCAGCGACGGGTAGCCCGTCATCAGGATGACGCGCGAGGCGGGGTCGAGCCGCCGCGCGTGCTGGGCCAGCTCCAGGCCGGACAGGCCCGGCAGGTTCTTGTCGGTGACGATGAGGTCCACCGGGGTGGAGCGCAGCAGCTCCAGCGCGGCCTCGCCGGTGGCCGCTTCAATGACCTCGCACTCCTTCTCCATCAGGTCCTTGAAGACCGTCCGGATGATGGCCTCGTCGTCCACCACCAGCAGGCGCTTGCGCTGCGGCAGGGGCGCGTCCGTGGGAGGGAAGAGCACGCGGAACACCGTGGCCGGGAGCGGCACCTCGCGCAGCACCGTCGGGGACACGAGTGAAATCTGCGCATGGTGCTCCTGCGCGATGCGCCGACAGACGGCGAGCCCCAGGCCGGTGCCGCGCTTGTTGGCGGTGACGTAGGGCTCGAAGATGCGCTCGCGCAATTCCGCCGGGATGCCCGGGCCCCAGTCCGACACGTACAGCGCCACGGAGGCGCCCTCGCGCGCGAGCGTCACCTTCACGCGGCCCCGGCCCGCCATGGCGTCGCGCGCGTTGTTGAGCAGGTTGAGCGTGAGCTGCTCGATGAGCCGCGCGTTGCCCTGGATGGTGAGGTCCTCGGGCGCCTCCACTTCCAACGAGATGCGCGCGGAGTCCGGGTTGACGCTGAACACCTTCGCCGCCGCCCAGATGGGGGCCGCGAGGGACTGGCGCTGCTGCGGGGCCGGCCGCTCGCTGGCCAGGCGGATGAAGTCGGAGACGATCTGCTCCATCCGCTCCACCTGCGCGAGCAGCAGCTTCAAGGGGCCGCTGGAGCCTCCCTCCTCGGCGAGCAGCTGGGCGTACGCCTTGGCGCCCAGCAGGGGCTGGCGCAGCTCGTGGAGGACCTCGGCGGCGACCTGGTGGGTATGGGCGTTGGCGCGCTGCAGGGCCACCGCCGCGAGTCTGGCCGCAGGCAGGTCTCCTGCTTCCAGTGCCTGGAGCAGTTGAGCAAGCGGCGAGGGGGTCTCCATGCCGGGGAGCATGACGGAGGCGGGTGTCCACGTGCAACGCACCCCCGGCGGGAATCGGTTGACCCGGCTGCCCGGCGAACGGATGCTCGCGGCGCCTTCCATCCGGGTCGGGAACCATCCGCACGCCCGGTGGCGGGTCACCCTGTCGCAGAGGTCCGCATGCCGCAGACGAACCCGTTCCACTCGCTGGTGCCCCGGAAGCTGACGGACTCCGAACTCGCCCGCTCCATCCGGCTCAACATCGAGGCGGAGCTGGACGCCATCAACCTCTACGCCGCCCACCTGGACGCGACGGACAACGAGGAGGCCAAGGCCATCCTGCGCCACGTCATGGACGAGGAGCGCGAGCACGCGGCCCTCTTCTGGCAGCTCATCGCCCGGTTGGATCCCGCGCAGGCCCAGCACGACCGCGACGCGTCGCAGAAGTACCGCCTCATCACCACCGGCGCGTCCCACGAGGAGGTGGAGGC
>NZ_RAWA01000266.1 GCF_003611675.1 Corallococcus sp. CA053C | reverse complement strand
TCCTCCACCACCCCCACCGCCGACCGCTCCACCGCCGCGCTCATGTCGCCTCCTCGCATGCCCACCCGCCATCGGTGCGGATGTCCGCCCAGTATGGGGAGCCGTCTGACACCCGAGCGTGAGGTAGGATGCACGGATCAACCTGTCAGGTCGGGCCCTCCACTCGGGGAGCAAGCACGGATCCGCGCGTGCGTCTTCACATGGCACCGGACATGCCAGGTCACCCTGCCCTCAACGAAAAAGGGCCCCGCGTCGCCGCGAGGCCCTTCCACCGTGCACACCGCCGCGCAGCGCGGATCAGCCGCCTGCTAGCCGGCGCACAGCACCTTCACCTCCACCTTCGTGTCGCCCACGCGCCGCAGGCACGGGCCCAGGAAGAACAGGCGCGCGGAGCGGTCCTCGCCGGACGGCTCGTAGCGCAGGTCGCCGTTCGCCACCGAGCACGTCTGCACCGAACCATTCGCCCGCGTCACGTTCACGATGGCCAGCCGCGGATCCGGCAGGTTCACCACGTCGATGCTCTGCGCCACCGTGGCCAGCTCCGCGATGTCGATCAGCGTCTCCCGGTAGTCGCTCTTGCAGATGGAATCCAGGTTCGCCCGCGTCGCGTCGAACTCCGTCGCCATGGCGCTCTGCCGGAAGCCGGGGCCATAGGAGGTCGGGCAGTCGATGTTGCGCACGTAGGTCGCGCCGCCCACCGTCTCCTTCACGGCCCCCACCTGCTTGTCCGTCAGCCCCACCGGCCCGATGGTCGCCCACAGCACCTCGCGCGACGCCCCGCTGCTGTCATGCAGCCCCTGGAAGGTCTTGAAGTAGTCCGCCACCGGCGTCAGCTTGTCCGCGTTGTCGCTGCACGCATCCACGCCCGAGTCCAGGCTCAGCGCCACCGGCGACGGCCGCTCGATGGAGCTGCAGTCCTCCTCGTCCGACACCACCACCACCAGCAGGCGCGCGCCGTCCCGCAGGAAGCCCCCGTTGCCTCCCTCGGCGATGGGCCGCTCCGCCAGCGGAGTGCTGACCGCCAGCCGCACGGCCTCGAAGGGCGTCTCCTGGCCGCTGCCGGACGTGCCCTGGGCCACCAGGCGCTGGAACTTGTCCAGGAGCAGCGGATCCGAGCTGTCGATGAAGCGCTCGTCGGTGGGCTTCCCGGCTTCGTCCTTCACGGGCTGCAGGCGCCCTTCCTGATCCGGGAACGAGCGGATGCTGTCCGAGCCGTTCTCCAACGCGAGGCGCTGATACACGGAGGTCGTGATGACCCCCACGCGGAACTCCTGCGCCACCCCGCTCCCCGCCTTCAGCGCGGCCAGGAAGGCAGGCAGCTCCGTCGCGATGGCCTGCTGCTCCTCCTGCATGGAGTTCGAGTTGTCGATGACGAAGAGCAGATCCGTCTTCTGCGGAGCCACCACCGGAGGGGTCGCTTCACAGGTGTCCGGCACCGTGGAGCCCGCTTCGTCGACGGGCGAGTGACACCCCATCGCCAGGAGCGCGGACAGCGTCAGCAGGTGGGCACAGGTGTGGGCCTTCACGTCGACCTCCAGTACGGCGAGCGCACTCGCGCATCGCATCAAGCAGAGAGGGGGCGAGCATGCCCCACCCCCCCGTAAGACGCGAGACTTCTGGGCCGTTAGAGGATGAGCGTCGTACAGCCGACGAGGCACGGAAATAACGCACATCGCGTTTGCCATGTCCGGTTTGGTTGTTACGTTGGTTCATCCGTCGCAGAAATCAACCGGATGGTTCACCGGCCCGGCCGCTTGCTGACCGGGTTCAAGCAAGGAAGAGGCCGAACTCCATGTCTGACGAGAAGAAGAAGGGCACCGCGGCCAGCGCCATGCCCACCGCGATGGCCCCTCCGGGGCTCATCAACAAGGAAGACATCCCGCAGGTGCTGCCCATCCTGCCCCTGCGCAACAGTGTCTTCTTTCCCGGGGGCGTGCTCCCCCTGGCCGTCGGCCGCCAGAAGACGATCGCGCTGATCAAGGACGCCGTTCGCGACGACCAGGTCATCGGTGTCGTCACGCAGCGCCGCGCTGAAGAAGAGGATCCGGGCGCGTCCGACCTGTACACGATGGGCACCGTCGCCCGCATCGTGAAGCTGTTGAAGATGGGCGAGGACAACTACTCCCTCGTGGTGCAGGGCCTGGCCCGCTTCCGCGTGATGGAGCTGGTGCAGGAAGCCCCCTACCTCAAGGCCCGCGTCGACGCCGTGGAGGACAAGACCTCCTCCGAGAACGTCGAAGTGGAGGCCCTGGGCATCAACCTGAAGAAGCTGGCGCGCGAGGTCATCGAGCTGATGCCCGAGCTGCCCGCCGCCGCCACGGAGCTGGTGGAGAGCATCACGCACCCGGGCCACCTGGCGGACCTCATCGCCGCGAACGTGGACGTGCCCATCGAGGAGAAGCAGGCCGTGCTGGAGACGGTCGACCTCAAGGCGCGCATGAAGCTGGTGCTGGAGCTGCTCAACCGCAAGCGCGAGATCCTCAAGCTCTCCAACAAGATCGACTCCGCCGTGAAGGGCGAGATGTCGAAGACCCAGCGCGAGTACTACCTGCGCCAGCAGTTGAAGGCGATCAAGGAAGAGCTCGGCGAGATGGGCGAGGAGGAGGAGGAGCTCGACGAGCTGCAGGAGCGCCTGAAGAAGGCCGCCCTTCCCCCGGAAGTGGAGAAGGTCGCCCAGAAGGAGCTCAACCGCCTGAAGACGATCCCGGCGGCCTCCAGCGAGTACACCGTCGCGCGCACCTACCTGGATTGGATCGCGGACCTGCCGTGGTCGAAGATCAGCGAGGACAACCTCGACATCGAGAACGCGCGCCAGCAGCTGGACAAGGATCACTTCGGCATCAAGAAGGTGAAGAAGCGCATCCTGGAGTACCTGGCCGTCCGCAAGCTGAAGAACGACATGCGCGGGCCCATCCTGTGCCTCGTCGGTCCCCCGGGCGTCGGCAAGACGTCGCTGGGCCAGAGCGTGGCGAAGGCCACGGGCCGCAAGTTCGTGCGCCTGAGCTTGGGCGGCGTGCGTGACGAGGCGGAGATCCGCGGCCACCGGCGCACCTACGTGGGCGCGCTGCCGGGCCGCTTCATCCAGAGCATGAAGAAGGCCGGGACGAAGAACCCGGTCATGATGCTGGACGAGATCGACAAGCTGGGCGCGGACTTCCGCGGCGACCCGAGCGCGGCGCTGCTGGAGGTGCTGGACCCGGAGCAGAACAGCACGTTCAGCGACCACTACCTGGACGTGGCGTTCGACCTGTCGAAGGTCATGTTCGTCGCCACGGCGAACCAGCTGGATCCCATCCCCGGGCCGTTGCGCGACCGCATGGAGATCATCGAGCTGACGGGCTACACGTTCGAGGAGAAGCAGGCCATCGCCCGCATCCACCTCGTGCCCAAGCAGCTGCGCGAGCACGGCCTGTCGCCGGACCACATCGAGATCCTGGACGAGGCCCTCCTCATCCTGACGACCTCGTACACGCGTGAGGCCGGCGTGCGTAACCTCGAGCGCCGCATCGCGGACATCTGCCGCGCGGTGGCGGTGGAGGTCGCCGGTGGGAAGCTGGACAAGCAGACCATCGGGACGGAGCGCGTGAAGGAGATCCTCGGGCCCGAGATGTTCTACTCGGAGGTCGCGGAGCGCACGGAGGTTCCCGGTGTGGCGACGGGCCTCGCGTGGACCGCGGCGGGTGGCGACCTGCTCTTCATCGAAGCCACCAAGATGGCGGGCAAGGGCGGCATGACGCTCACCGGCCAGCTGGGTGACGTGATGAAGGAGAGCGCCACGGCGGCGCTGAGCTACCTGCGCAGCAAGGCGGAGTCGCTCGGCATCAACCCGAACTTCCTCGAGAAGACGGACCTGCACCTGCACTTCCCGGCGGGCTCCATCCCCAAGGATGGCCCCTCCGCCGGCGTCACCATTCTCACCGCGCTCACCAGCCTGCTGACGGGCATCCGGGTGCGGCACGACACGGCGATGACGGGCGAGGCCACGCTGCGCGGCCTGGTCCTGCCGGTGGGTGGCATCAAGGAGAAGGTCCTGGCGGCGCACCGCGCGGGCATCAAGCGCGTCATCCTGCCGGAGCGTTGCCGCAAGGACCTGATCGACGTGCCGGATCAGGCGAAGAACGAGCTGGAGTTCATCTTCGCCACGCACATGGATGAGGTCCTCAAGGCCGCGCTGGAGACGTCGCCGTTCAAGGAGCCCGCCGCGGTGCCCACCACCACGGACACGCCTCCGGAAGTCCGCGCGTAGCTTCGCGGGACGGCGGTTCGAAGGCTTGAAGTGACGCGGGCAGGTTCCCTGGTTCCAGGGGACCTGCCCGTCGTCTTTTCCGGAAGCCCCCTGCCCTGCCCTGCCCTGTCCTGCCCTGTCCTGGCTCAGGCCGGGTTCAGGACGAGGGGCAGCGTGGCGGGCCCGCGCACCACCAGCGTGCGGTGCCACGTCATGGGCTCCGGGCCGGCCTCCACGTGGCGGAAGGCGTCCAGCAGGGCCTCCAGGGCCAGCCTCCCCACCATGCGCGCCAGCTGGGCGCCCAGGCAGAAGTGGATGCCATGGCCGAAGGGCAGGTTCTGCGGGCCGGGGCGGGACAGGTTGAAGCGATCGCCGTCCGGGAAGTGGGCCTCGTCGTGCGCGGCAGAGCCCAGGAGCACCAGCACCGGGGCGCCCTTGGGCAGCCGCACGCCACCCAGCTCCACCTCCTCGGTGGTGAGGCGCGGCGCGGCCTGGGCGGGCGGCTCGTAGCGCAGCACCTCGTCGATGAAGGCGGGGATGCGCGAGCGATCCACGCGCAGCTGGGCCCAGACCTCCGGGTGCTCGCGCAGCACGACGAGCGACGCGCCCAGCAGGTGCACCACCGTCTCGATGCCACCCACCAGCAGCAGGGCCATGAAGGCGATGAGCTCGTCGCGCGACAGGGCCTCGCCGTCCACGCGGGCCTGTTGCAGCTCGCTGATCAGGTCCGTGCCCGGCTGCTGGGCGCGCGCGTCCAGCACCTCGCCGAAGTAGGCGCGCAGCTCCGCCACGGCGTCGCGGGCGCGCTGCTTGCGGTCCTCCTCCTCCGGGCGGACGGTGGTGACGCCGCCAGTGATGAGGTCCGCCCACTGCTTCAGGCGCGTGGAGCGCGTGGGGTCCAGGCCCAGCAGGTCGCTGATCACGGCGGCCGGAATGCGCAGCGCGTAGGGCGACATCATGTCCACCGGGCGGCCCCGGGGCAGGTCCGCCACCGCCTGCCGGCAGAGGTCCCTCACGCGCGGCTCCAGCCGGGCCATGGCCGCCGCGCCGAAGGCCTTCTGCACCAGCACGCGCAGGCGGCCGTGCTGCGGCGGGTCCATCGTGAGCATGGACTCCGAGAAGGGGTTGCCGCCCAGCCAGGGCGGGTTGGTGGCCACGCGGAAGCCCTGGGACGAGAAGCGCTGGGGGTCCTTCAAGACGCGCAGCACGTGGTCATGGCGAGACACCGCCCACATGCCACCCGGATCCACCTGACACACGGGAGCCTCGCGGCGCATGCGGGCGTAGGTGGGATAGGGATTGGCCTTCACTTCGGGCGACAAGAGGTTGAAGCGCACGCTCATGATGGGTCATACGCAAGCAGCGCCGCGAACTGGCACGCAAGAGGAGCGCACCCCATGAAGTACGCCAACCTGGGACACACCGGCCTGCGGGTGTCCCGCATCTGCCTGGGCTGCATGAGCTACGGCACCCCGAAGTGGCGCCCCTGGGTGCTGGACGAGGAGGCCTCGCAGCCCTTCTTCCGCCGCGCGGTGGAGCTGGGCGTCACCTTCTTCGACACCGCGAATATGTACTCGGACGGGGTGAGCGAGGAGGTGACGGGCCGGGCCCTGCGCCGCTACGCGAAGATGGACGAGGTGGTGCTGGCGACGAAGGTCTACTTCCCCACTGGCAGCGGGCAGAACGAGCGCGGCCTGTCGCGCAAGAACATCACCCAGGCGTGCGAGGCGAGCCTCAAGCGGCTGGGGGTGGAGACCATCGACCTGTATCAAATCCACCGGATGGATCCGAACACGCCCATCGAGGAGACGCTGGCCGCGTTGGATCAGCTCGTGCGTCAGGGCAAGGTGCGCTACCTGGGCGCCAGCTCCTCGTACGCGTGGCAGTTCGCGCGCGCGCTGGGCGTGTCCGAGCGCAACGGCTGGGCGCGCTTCGTGTCCATGCAGGACCACTACAACCTCGTCTACCGCGAGGAGGAGCGGGAGATGCTGCCCCTGTGCGAGGCCGAGGGGGTGGGCGTCATCCCCTGGTCCCCGCTGGCCCGGGGGCTGCTCACCGGCACGCGCAAGTCGCTGGACGACCGCGAGTCCACGACGCGCGCGGAGACCGACACGCTGTCGCCGGGGCTCTACAACCAACCCGGGGACTGGGACGTGGTGGAGGCGCTCAAGCAGGTGGCGGAAGCGCGCAAGGCCCCGCCCGCGCAGGTGGCCCTGGCGTGGCTGCTGTCCAAGCCCGTCGTCACCGCGCCCATCATCGGCGCGACGAAGCTCGAGCACCTGGAGGACGCGGTGAAGGCCGTGACCCTCAAGCTCCAGCCCGAGGAACTCAAGGCGCTGGAGGCGCCCTACAAGCCCCACGCGGTGCGCGGGATGTAGAGGGCCCCCAGGCCACGGACGCGCTGCCTTCAGTCCTCCTTCGCCAGCGCGTCCACGTCCTCCGCCAGCGGGGTCAGCTCCTCGAAGAACGAATCCATCGAGTGCGCCGGGGCGACGCGCAGCACCGGCGGCAGGAGCGAGCGGGGGAACTCCAGCGCCTCGCTGAAGTCCTCGTTGCCCAGCATCACCGACACGTTCGTCAGCACCAGCACGCCCACCGACGCGATGACGAGCCCGCGCACCACGCGCTTGCTGCTCCACCGCGTCACGTAGCGCAGGTGCCAGTAGAGCCCCCACCCCACCAGGCCCAGGATGAGCAGCGTCCGGACGACGGCCAGCCCCGAGCCCAGCGCGAAGCTGAAGCTCAGGAGCGCGAACAGCGGCGGCGACAGCGCGAAGCCCAGCAGCACCATCCCGCCGATGGTGGCGTGCGCTCGGAAGTAGTAGCTCCGGCGCGCGATGCGGCTCGCCAGCGACCAGCCCCCGGCCCACAGGAGCGCCAGCCCCAGCGGCACCACGCCCGCGAGCAGCAGGTCGCCCCAGTCCGTCTTCTGGAACTGGGTCACCCGTTCGGAGATGAAGGCCACGGCGACCAGCGCCTGCAGCGTCAGCGCGAAGGCCCGGGGGCGCTCGAAGAGGCGCTCGCGCGGGACGGCTTCGTTGACGACGGTGTCCTCCACCTCGAAGCCGCGCGGCCGGAAGCGCAGCACCGTGTCGCCCACGGCCACGCGCGCATCCGGCGTCAGCACCAGCTCCTGGAGGCGCGCCCAGGGCTGCACGTTGAACGTGCCGTTGACGCTGCCCACGTCGTGCAGCACCACCGCGCCGTCCTCGCGCCGCTCCAGGCGCAGGTGCTCGGCGGACACCTTCGGGTCGTCCAGGATGACGTCGTTGCCGTAGCCGCGCCCCACCGTCACGGGCAGCTTCTCCAGCCGGTGGCGGGCCTGGACGGCGTCGCCCTCCAACACCTCCAGGAAGATCACTTCGTCCACGACAGGCCCTCCAGGTAGCGGCGCGCCAGCTTGCGCGCGTTCTCCGCGGAGAAGCCGCCCAGCGTGAGGCTGGTGTCCACGCCGTGCGTGGAGGCGTTCAGCGTGGCCGCGCGCAGCACCAGGTCGTAGAGGCCCGGGAAGCGGCGGTAGGAGCGCAGGCAGATGGCGGCGCGCACCGTGAGCCCGCCCACGTCCACGAACTCCGAATTGCAGCGGAAGTTGGTGACGTCCTCGCGCGTGGCGGACACCGGATCCGGATCCTGGGAGAAGAGCGTGCTGTAGAGCGCGGAGAAGCGCATCGCGCCCAGCTTCTGGCTCGTGACGTGCTGGTGCAGGTAGGCCACCACGCCCGTGCGGTGGCTGGAGGACAGGAAGATGTCCTCCTCGGAGGAGCACTGGTAGCTCGTCACGGTGTACGGCGTCTCCGGGTCGTGCGGCGTGTCGCCCCAGCACTTGAGGAACGGGCTCCAGCGGCCCGGGACGCGGTACTCGCCCAGCGCCTGCTTCGGCAGGTCCGTGGCCATCAGCCGGTCGGTGATGCGCTGCTGGTTGGCCAGCAGCTGCTCGCGCACGGACACCATCAGCGCGGCGGAGTCCGGCGGGGCTTCGAGCTTCAGCGCGCCGTCCAGGAGCTGCCGCGCCTTGGCCACCGGCACGAGGAAGCCCACCTGGTTGCCCATGGTGGCCACGTTGACGCCCACCACGCCGCCCTCGCCGCTGAGCGTGGGCCCGCCGCTCATGCCGGGGTTGATGGCGCCGGTGAAGTGCACGCGCTCGTAGAGGGCGTCGCGCACGAGGCCGTTGTAGGTGCCCTCCACGATGGTGGTGCCCAGGTCGCGCGGGTTGCCCATGGCGAACAGGCGCGTGCCCTGCGGCGGCTCGTCGGCCTCCAGCTTGAAGAAGTCCGCGACGGGCGCCTCCACCTGGATGACCGCCACGTCGCTCGCCACGTCCACCGCGAGCAGGCGCACCGGCACCGTGGAGTCGCCCCGGTCCAGTTCCGCCGTGTAGTCCTCCGGGTGGAGCACCAGGTCGGAGACCACGTGGTAGTTCGTGAGGGCGTGGCCCTTGGCGCTCACGAAGAACGCGGAGCCGATGGAGGACTTGGTGCCGGAGCGGCGCTCGATGATGCGCACCTGCGCGACGCGGCCCTGGATGCGGCGGAACAGCTCATGGGTGGCGGGAGGCAGCGAGGCCACCGGCAACGGCGGCACCATCGCGTCCGCGACGCCGGCATCCGGCACTGGCACCGGCACGGTCGGCGGCCCTGGCGGCCCCAACGGCCCCGGAGCAGGAACCGCGGCGGGCCCCTGCGCGAGCACGGCGACAAGGAGGAGGGAGAACATGGGCGCGGCACCGTATCCCACCACGGGCCCTCCAGGGGATGCCTTGCGGGCCCCTACGACAAGGCTGTTCCCTCGCCCTGCCGGCGCCGTCGCCAGGCGGCGTAGGACACGAGCAGCGCCCCGGCCAGGGTGCCCGCGAGCGCCCCCGCGAGCCGCTTGGAGATGACCCCCGTCACCGGCGCGTCCATGCGGAAGGTCTCCAGCGAGGCGCGGACCCGGGGCGCCATGGCCTCCCAGCGATCCGCCGGCACGCTCACGGTCACCACCGCGTGGCGCCCCTCGGACGCGAGCCCCGTCACCAGCACCGTGCGCACCTGTCCTGCCTCACGCAGCGTGCCCAGCAGCTCCACCCGGGGCACGGGCCCGCCCACGCGGTCCACCCGCTCCGGCGTCAGGGCCACGCCCAACTCACGCTGGAAGTGCTGCACCACGGCGGTGGAGAACGCGTCGCGTTCGGAGGGACTGGCGGAGAACCCTCCGTCCACCACGGCGATGAGGAACGTGGCCGCGTCCGGCCCCTCCCCGTCCGCCAGCGCCGCTGAAAGTCCGCGCGTGCGGGCGCCGTCCTCCGACACCGCGCCCGCGTGCGAGCCGGCGTAGCGCTCCCAGCGCGTCATCCGGAACGAGTCGGGAGGGCGGAAGCTGTAGCCATCCCGGCGCAGCTCCGTGCCGAGCGCACCGGACAGCGACAGCCAGACACCGGTGAGCACGGGCAGAAGCATGCCTGTCGAAGATAGCGCGCCCATCGCTGGCGCGTCGCGGTGCCCTTTCGGCCATGGCCCGTGGCATGGTCCGCCGCCCCGGAGCGCGCCCCTGCTGGAGAGACGTGATCACCCCATGAAGATCCTCGCCATTTCGGGCAGCCTGCGGAAGGGTTCCTCCAACACCGTGCTGCTGCGGGCCGCCCTCAAGCTGGTCCCGCCCGGGGTGGAGCTGTCGCTCTACGAAGCGCTCGGCGACATCCCGCCCTTCAACCCGGACCTCGACGACCTCGACCGCGGCATCGCGCCTCCCAGCGTGCTGGCCCTGCGCGCGGCGCTCCAGGCCAGCGACGCGGTGCTCATCTCCAGCCCCGAGTACGCCCACGGCGTCTCCGGCGTGATGAAGAACGCGCTGGACTGGCTGGTGGGCAGCGGCGAGTTCTCCGGCAAGCCCACCGCGCTCATCAACGTCTCGCCGCGCGCCCACCACGCGCACGCGTCGCTGATGGAGGTGCTGCGGACCATCAGCTCCACGGACGTCATCGAGGGCCTGCTCACGGTCCCCCTCACGGGCCGGAAGGTGGATGAGGACTCGCTCGCCGCGGATCCGGACGTGGCGCCTGTCATCGTCAAGACGCTCCAGGCGCTCGTCCAGGCGGCCCGGCCCGAGACTTGAACTCAACACGTCCGTCACGCGTGCGCCCGCCAGGCTGCCTCCCCGCTCGCCGGCCCGGAGCGGTGGAAGCCTTGCGACCCGGCGAGCGCTCCTGCTTCCCGTGTGACATCCCGGGCGGCCACCGGCTACGCTCGCGTCCGAGATGACTCCTGCCGTCCGGGCCGACATGGAAGCACGTGCCGACCGCGCCCTGCGCCGGGGTGAGCTGGCCGAAGCGTTCGAGCTGTTCGAGCACCTGCTGCGCGCCTTCCCCTCCGAGGAGGCCCTGGCCCTCAAGCTCGCCCACCTGCGGGACAGCCTCCTGCCCCAGGAGCTTCAGCACCTGCGCAACCGCGTGAAGGAGCCCCAGCGCCTGCCCCTGGGCCCGCAGTCCGCCATGCAGGAGGGCGAGCGCCTCTTCACCCTGGGTGACTACGTGGGCGCCGCCGCCGCGTACCGCCGCGCGCTCCAGGAGCGCCCCGGCAACGAGCTGGTGCAGGAGCGGCTGGAAGAGCTGTACCGGATGGCCAAGGAGATGCCGGTGCAGTCTCCCACCGACAAGGCCCTGCCGCCCGAGAAGGAAGACGCCCTCCAGGCCCTCCTGGACCGCCTGGCCTCCCGGCGCCGCCTCAAGCGCGACTGAGGGGTGTCCCCCTCGTCCTTGCGAGCGGAGATCCGACGCGACGCGTGATTCGTGCGTTGCGCACCCTGGAGGTGGCACCTACAATCCGCACCGACGTTGCTGTCATAGTGTCGCGAGCCTTCACTGACACCCACGTCCGACTTTTCCCGTTCCCGCGTTCCTATGACAAGACCTCTCCGACTCGGAGTCCTCACCGGCGGTGGCGACTGCCCGGGGCTCAACGCCCTCATCCGGGGCCTCGTCCGACGGGGCGCGCACGAGTTCGGTCACTCGTTCGTGGGCATCGAGAACGGCTACATGGGGTTGATGGAGCCGGAGCTCGTCCGCCCGCTTGGCGTGGAGGACACGCGCGGCATCCTGCCCAAGGGCGGCACCATCCTGGGCACGTCCAACAAGGCGAACCCGTTCGCCTACCCGGTGCGTGAGGGCGCCGCCTGGGTGGAGCGGGACTTGTCGGATCAGGCGCTGCGCCGCTGCGAGGAGCTGCGGCTGGACGGCCTGGTCGCCATTGGCGGGGACGGCACGCTGTCCATCGCGGACCGGCTGGCCGCGAAGGGGCTGAAGGTCGTCGGGTGTCCCAAGACGATCGACAACGACCTGTGCGGCACGGACCAGACGTTCGGCTTCGACACCGCGCGGCTCATCGTCACCGAAGCGCTGGATCGGCTGCACACCACCGCGGAGTCCCATGATCGCGTGATGGTGCTGGAGATCATGGGCCGCAACGCGGGCTTCCTCACGCTGGAGAGCGGCATCGCGGGCGGCGCGGACCTCATCCTCATCCCGGAGATTCCGTACAAGGTGGAGGCGGTGCTGGAGACGCTGCGCCGCCGGGCCACGCGCCGCCGCAGCTTCTCCATCATCGCCATCTCCGAGGGCGCGTACCCGGCGGGCGGCACGCTGTCCGTACTGGCGCAGGCGTCGGAGATTCCGGGCCGGGGCGTGGTGCGGCTCGGCGGTTCAGGCAAGGTGTGCGCGGATTTGCTCGCCAGCCACATCGATGCGGAGATTCGTGTCACGGTGCTCGGCCACCTGCAGCGCGGAGGCAGCCCGAGCGCCGCGGACCGCGTGCTGGCCACGCGTTATGGCTGCAAGGTTCTGGACCTCATCCGTGATGACCAGTGGGGACACATGGTGGCGCTCCGGAACAACGAGATTGTCAGCGTTCCGCTGAGCGAGTCGCGCAAGGAGCGACGGGTGGATCCCCAGGGAGACCTGGTGCGGTTCGCCCGGAGCATGGGCATCGGTTTCGGGGACTGAGGGAGAAGCGCACCACGCCATGTCGCTCGTCGGCCGCCATATCGGTCGCTATCGCATCCTGGAGGAGCTGGGCTCCGGGGGCATGAGCGTCGTGTACAAGGGGCTCGACACCGCCCTGGACCGCGAGGTCGCGGTGAAGGTGCTGCACCCGCACCTGGCCGGCAAGGACGAGTCCCGCCGTCGGCTCGCCCGCGAGGCGCGCGCCGTCGCGAAGCTGCACCACCCCAACATCCTGGAGGTGTTCGACTTCTCCTCGGCGGAGGCGCACGACGCCTTCATCGTCACGGAATACATCCGGGGCCGCACCCTCAAGACGTACCTGGATGAAGGCCCGATGGAGCCGCCCGAGCTGGCGGCGATGATCATCCACGAGCTGGCGGCGGCACTGGCGCACGCGCACGAGGCGGGCGTCATCCACCGCGACCTCAAGCCGGAGAACGTCATGGTGCGCGAGGACGGGGTCCTCAAGCTCATGGACTTCGGCATCGCGCGGCTGCTCGACATCGAGGACCGGATGACGGTGACGGGCGCGCTGGTGGGTTCGCCCGCGCACATGGCGCCGGAGATCATCGAGGGCCTGGAGGCCGGGCCGGAAGCGGACATCTTCAGCCTGGGCATCATGTTCTACGCGCTGATGACGGGCCGGCTGCCGTTCACCGCGTCCAACACCACCGCGACGCTCAAGCGCATCCTGGACGGGACGTACGAGGATCCGCGCCGCCGCGTGCCCACGCTGTCGGACGAGCTGGCGGAGATCTGCGCGACGTGCCTCCAGCGGGATCCGCAGCGGCGCTACCCCAACGCGGGCAAGCTGCGCGACGCGCTGGCGGACGCGCTCGCGGGGCTGGGGTTCTCTCGCGTCGGTGAAGAGCTGATCTCCTTCTTCGCGGATCCGCCGTCGTACCAGCGGCTCGCGCGCCAGCGCATCGTCGCGGCGCTCCTGGAGCGCGGGGAGCGGCAGCTTCAGGAGAAGCGGACGCCGCGGGCGCTGGCGTGCCTCAACCACGTGCTCGCGCTGGATGCGACGAACGAGCGGGCGCTCGGGCTGCTCAAGGGGCTCCAGCGCCAGCAGCGGCGGCGCACCTGGCGGCGGCGCGGCGTGCGCATGGGCCTGGGGGTGGGCGTGGCGCTCGCGCTGGGCCTGGGCGGCTGGCAGTGGAACCGCTCGCATCCGGCGGACCCGGACGTGGCCCCCGTGAAGGCGGGCACGACCGGCACGTCCACGACGCAGGTGAAGGGCACGGGCTCACAAGGCACGGACGCACGGATCACGGGCACGGATCCGCAAGGCACGGTGACGGGTCCGCAGGGCACGGGTGGCTCCACCGGCACCGGCACGAATCCCCAGCCTCCGCCGGTCACGACCAGCGCCCCGAAC
>NZ_RAWA01000265.1 GCF_003611675.1 Corallococcus sp. CA053C | reverse complement strand
GGCCTGGAGCGGCGGCGGGTTGGGGTTGGAGGAGTCACGTGCTTCGCGTTTTTCATCACTACTTTTCAGCCAAGAAGTTGACGTTCTTCCTCGCCGAGAGCTCGGCGATCGCGCTGGCCTGTGTCGCGGGTGCCGCGGCCTGCGCGGCCCTCTTCGCGCCTCCGGGCACCTGGCCGCCGCTCGCCACGCTGTGGCCGACGCTGGTGGGGCTGGGGCTGGCCTTCGTCGTCACCTTCCAGTTCACGCTGTACCTGTTGGACCTGTATGACCTTCGCGTCGCCGCGGAGGACCGGACCCGCGGCTACCGCTTCCTCAAGGCCGCGGGCGTCACCGCGATGGTGGCGGGTGGGGTGATGCTGATCCTTCCGCTGGCCCTGCCGGTGACGCTGCCTCCCGGGACGCTCCTGGGTGGCGCGATGGGCGCCCTGGCCGGCACGCTGGCGGTGCGGGTCTCCATCCGCGCCCTGGTGGGCGAGCCCGACGCGGTCCTCATCGTCGGTGACGGCCGCAAGGCCCGCGCGGTGGCGAGCGCCATCGAGGCCGGTGGCGAGGGTTCCTTCCGCGTGGTGGCCCTGGTGGATCCGCGTCAGGTGGACGAGCCGCTGGATGCGATGGCGGCGCGGCTCAATGCCGCCTACGTGGTGCAGGCCGCGGACGACATGCGCGGCGCCAACTGGGTGGAGTCGCTGTTGCGCTGCCGGCTGGAGGGGCGGCGGGTGTACGAAGCGGCCGGCTTCTGCGAGCGCGTGCTGCGCCGCATCCCGGTGCAGTTCCTCCGCGCCAGCGACTTCGCCTTCGCGGATGAGATGACGGTGTCGCCGCTGCGCCGGGCGCTCAAGCGCGTGTTCGACCTGGCGGTGGCGTCGCTCCTGCTGCTGCTGGCCTCGCCCTTCCTGGTGCTGGTGTCGCTGGCCATCAAGCTGGACTCGAAGGGCCCCGTCTTCTACCGGCAGGACCGCGTGGGGCTGGGGGGCAAGGCGTATCCCTTGTGGAAGTTCCGCAGCATGCGCACGGATGCGGAGAAGAACGGCGCGGTGTGGGCGCGCTCCAACGACGACCGCGTCACGCGGGTGGGCCGGTTCATCCGCCGCACGCGCATCGACGAGATTCCCCAGGTGTTCAACGTGCTGCTGGGCCACATGAGCTTCGTGGGGCCCCGCCCCGAGCGCCCGGTGTTCACCGAGCAGCTCAAGCAGCAGATTCCGTTCTACGGCGTGCGGGAGGCCGTGAAGCCGGGCATCACGGGCTGGGCGCAGATCCGCTACCCCTACGGAGCGTCGGTGGAGGACGCGCGCAACAAGCTGGAGTTCGACCTCTACTACGTGAAGAACGGGTCGCTGTTCCTGGATGTCGGCATTATCTTCCACACGGTGCGCCACGTGTTGTTGGGGCGGGGCGCCCGGTAGTCGGTTCCGGTTGTCATTGATTGGATTGAAGCAACGGTCCGCGGCCTCCGGTTGTCGGGGGAGGCCGGGACCCTCAAGGGTGGGCCATGGATTGGGTTGGGCGAGGGGGTCGGAACATGGTGGGCATGGATGTGGATGCGCCGTTCGCGGAGTCGTGGAACCAGGACGACGCGCGCAAGCAGCAGAACGCCGAACGCAACGAGCTGCTGCAGGCCCCGAAGGACCGCCCGACGCGCATCGTCGCCATGGGCGGCGGCACGGGCCTCCCCATGGTGCTCCGCGGGCTGGCCCGCCGCGCGACGCCCAAGGGCAGTCAGCCCGGCGTGGACATCACCGCGGTCGTGGCGATGAGCGACGACGGCGGCAGCTCCGGCCGCCTGCGCCGCCTGCACGGCGCGCTGCCCCCCGGTGACATCCGCAACTGCCTGGTGGCGCTCGCGGGAGGCAAGAGCGCCCTGAAGGACGTGTTCCAGTACCGCTTCGGTGGCGCCAAGGGCCTGGCCGGCCACGCGGTGGGCAACCTGCTCATCGCGGCGCTCGCGGAGCTGAAGGGTGACTTCCTGGAGGCGGTGCGCCTGTCCGGGGAGCTGCTGGGCGCGCAGGGCCAGGTGCTGCCGAGCACGCTCGCGTCGGTGCAGCTGGTGGCGCAGATGCACGACGACACGGAGGTGGTGGGCGAGCGCAACATCTGCCGCGCCCACGGCCGCGTGCGCCGCGTGTCCCTGAGCCCCCGCTCGCCGCCCCCGGTGGACGGCCTGCTGGAGGCCATCTACTCGGCGGACCTGATCGCGATTGGACCGGGCTCGCTGTACTCGAGCGTGCTGCCGAACCTGCTGGTGGACGGCGTGGCCCAGGCGCTCAAGGAGACGCGCGCGCTGAAGGTCATGGTCGCCAATCTCATGACGCAGCCGGGTGAGACGGACGGGATGAACTGCCTGGACCACGTGCAGGCCGTCATCGAGCACGTGGGACCGGTGCTGGACGCGGTGCTCGTCAATGGCCGGCAGCCCACCGAGGAGTCCATCCAGCGCTATGCGCGCAAGGGCTCCTTCGTGGTGACGGCGGAGACGCGGGAGCTGCTGTCGTCCGGTGTCATCCCGGTGCAGGCGGACCTGCTCAAGGATGGGTCCAAGATCCGACATGACAGCCGCAAGGTCGCTGCCTGCCTGCTGAAGATGGCCCGCAGCGGCTTGTAGCCGCCCGTGCCCGTCACCACCTTGGTGCCCGCGATCATGGAAGCCAGAAACCTCCGTGCCGACCCGCACGTCGTGGAAGTCAACGACCGGGCGGCCTTCATGTCCCTGGAAGCCGAGTGGAATCAGCTGGTGGAGGCCACCTCCAACGAGCTGTTCTACCGGCATGAGTTCCTGCGCCTGTGGTTGGACAACTTCGCGGCGACCTCGCGCATGCGGGTGTTGCTGCTGAGGGGCCCGGACGGGACGCTGAGCGCCGCGCTGCCGCTGGTGGAGGAGCGCACGTCGATGTACGGCGTGCCCGTGCGGCAGCTCACCTCCGCCGCCAACGCGCACTCCTGCCGCTTCGACGTGGTGGCGAAGGACCCCGAAGTCGCCGCGGACGCATTCCTTGCACACCTGAAGCGCACGGGCGGCTGGGACGTGCTGCGATTGACGGACGTGCCGGACGGCGGGGCGGGCTTCCACCTGCTGGAGGAGGCCAGGCGCCTCCACATGCCGGTGGGCGAGTGGGAGTCCCTGCAGTCGCCCTACGTGCCGCTGCCCGTGAAGAAGGACGCGTACTTCGCGTCGCTGCCGTCCAAGTTCAAGGCCAACTGCCGCCGCCGCCGCCGCAAGCTGGAGGAGAAGGGGAAGGTCACCTTCGAGCGCGTGTCGGGCGGCCTGGACCTGGAGGGCTCGCTGGAGGAGGGGCTGCTCTTGGAGCAGAGCGGCTGGAAGGGCCAGCGCGGCACGGCCATGGCGCAGGACGGGAAGACGCGGGGCTTCTACACGGAGCTGGCGCGGGATTCCGCCTACCGGGGGCGGCTGGCGCTGTACTACCTGCGGCTGGACGGGCGCGCGGTGGCGTTCCAGTACGGCCTGGAATACGGCGAGCGCTACTTCCTCTTGAAGCCCGGCTACGACGAGAGCCTCAAGGAGTGCAGCCCCGGCCAGCTCCTGATGGAGGAGGTGCTGGGGGACTGCCTGGACCGGGGGCTCACCGAGTTCGATTTCCTGGGGCCGGACATGGTGTGGAAGCGCGACTGGACGGACCGCGTCCGCAAGCACACCTGGCTCTACGTGTTCAATGACACCGCCTTCGGCCGGGCCCTGTGCGCGGCGAAGTTCCGGTGGTTGCCGGCGGCGAAAGAGGTGGTGGCGCGATGGAAGCGGTGAAGACGTCCGACAAGCTGTTCGTTCCGTCCCTGCCCACGCTGTGGCCGGGAATGCTGCTGTCCGGCGCGCGTCCCGGTTCGCTGCCGCCGTTCTCGTCGCCCAACGCGCGCTACTTCTACTTCGCGCGCAACGCCGTCTGGCTGACGATGAAGATGCTGCGCCTGGATGGTGGCGAGGTGCTGATGCCCGCCTACCACCACGGCGTGGAGGTGGAGGCGGTGGTGGACGCGGGCGCGACGCCGCGCTTCTACCGCGTGGGCGCCCGCTGGGACGTGGACGTGGCGGACGTGGCGAAGCGCATCGGGCCGAAGACGAAGGCGCTCTACCTCATCCACTACGCGGGCTTCCCGGGGCCGGTGGACGCCATGCGCAAGCTGGCGGACGAGCACGGGCTGCCGCTCATCGAGGACTGCGCGCTGTCGCTGCTGTCGTCGGACGGCTCGAGGCCGCTGGGCACCACGGGTGACGTGGGCATCTTCTGTCTCTACAAGACGCTGCCGGTGCCCAATGGGGGCGCGCTGGTCGTCAACGGCCCCCGGCAGTACAGCCTGCCGGAGCCCCCGGCGCCGCCGCTGGCGTCCACCTTCAGCCACACCGTGTCCGCGCTCCTGCAGAACCTGGAGCTGCGGGGCGGGGCGGCGGGCCGGGCCCTGCGCGGCCTGGTGCGTTCGGTGGGCCACGGCACGGTGAAGGCCGCGAGCATCGAACGGGTGGCCACGGGCACGCAGCACTTCGACCGGCGGCACGTGGACCTGGGCATGAGCCCGCTGACGAAGCGGATTGCCCTGGCGCAGGACCTGGAGGCCATCGTCGAGGCGCGCAGGCGCAACTACTTCTTCCTGTTGGGCCGGCTGCGGGATGTGTCGCCGCCGCTGTTCAACCAGCTGCCGGCGGGGGTGAGCCCGCTGTTCTACCCGATGGTGGTGCAGGACAAGGAAGCGCTGCTGGCGAGGCTTCGCGAGCGGGGCATCGACGCCATCGACTTCTGGAAGCGCTTCCATCCGGCGTGTGATCCGTCGGAGTTCCCGGAAGTGGCCCAGCTGCGGCGCACGATTCTTGAGATTCCCTGCCACCAGGACCTGACGCCGGAGGTGATGGCCCAGGTGGCGGATGCGGTGAGGGATGCACTGAAGGCGGAGCGCCGGCCCAGCCAGCGCACCGGGTGAGTGGGATGGGGACTGGCTTCCAGGATGCAATGGCGGACGCAATGGCAGACGGGAGCCAGGGGGCAGTGCTTCGGGAAAGGCATCAGGGTGAGGCGGTGATCCGCGAAGATGAGTTGAGGTCCGGTCCGCAGGTCGCGCCGCGGTTGGACGTGGCCGCGGTGGGCAGTGCTTCCGAGATGTCGGGGATGCGGGCGGAGTGGGACGCGCTGTTGGACGCGAGCACCGCCGGCCCCTTCAACGCCTGGGAGTGGCTGTACCCGTGGTGTCGGCGCATCTCGCCGGATGTCAGGCCGCTGGTGCTGACGGCGCGGGACCGGCTGGGCACGCTGGTGGGCCTGCTGCCATTGGGGCTGGAGCACCGCTGGGTGAACGGCGTGCGTGTGCGGCGCCTGGGGTTCCTGGGTGAGACGCACGTGGGCAGCGACTACCTGGACGTGGTGGCGCGCAAGGGCCGCGAGGCGGAGGTGGGCCGCGCGTTCTTCCAGGTGCTCAACGGGCTGCGCGACGAGTGGGACGTGTTGGATTTGACGGACCTGCGCGAGGGCTCGGTGACGCTGGGCGTGGCGCGCGAGGTGTTCGGCGAGGTGCGCCAGACGGAGCGCTACGTGTGCCCGTACGAGACGCTGGTGCCGGGCGAGCCGTTCGACGCGTTCCTGAAGCGCACGGGCCGCCGGGACAACTACCTGCGCCGGCGCAAGTGGTTGGAGAAGCAGGACGGCTATCGCATCGAGCGCACGGAGGCGCCGGGGGCGCTGGCCGGGCCGATGACGGACTTCTTCCGGTTGCATGCGCTGCGCTGGTCCTCGGATGGAGGGTCGCAGGGCATCAAGGGCGCAGGGGTGGAGGCGTTCCACCGGGATGCGACGCAGTTGTTGGCGGAGCGGGGCCGGCTGCGGATGTACACGATGAAGGTGGGAGGCCAGGCGGTGGCGTCCGTGTACGGCATCGTGCACGGCAGCTCGTTCGTGTACTTCCAGTCCGGGTACGACCCGGCGTGGCGCAACCGCAGCGTGGGCCTGGTGCTGGTGGGCGAGACGTTCAAGGACGCCATCGAGATGGGCCTGACGGAGTACGACTTCCTGCGAGGCACGGAGTCCTACAAGGCCGACTGGGTGACGAAGCAACGCCAGACGGTGTCGCTGCGCGTGCACGGCGCGGGCATGGGCGGCGCGTGGTTCACCCGCTCCGAGGAGCTGGCGCGGCAGACGCGCAACGCGGTGAAGCGCGTGCTGTCGGATGAGCTGGTGGAGAAGGTCCGCCGGCTGCGCCGCCGCAAGGCGGCGGTGCACTAAGTGCGAGGGAAACCTCCAACTCTCCCTGGTTGAGCCATGGCGGGCGCTCCCCGCCGGGCGTGCTCACCCGCTTGTCACAGGCTCCGGGAGGCTCACCGGGCTACTCCATCTTCAAGAGGGCCTTCAGCTCCTCCGCGGAGCCGTTGAAGTAGCTCTGGTCCACGGTCCCCGGGATGCCCGTCACCTCCCCGCTGCCGGTGTACTGCCAGAACTGCCACTGTTTCCAACCCGTCGGGGGCTTCGGCTCGGACGTGCTCCGCGTGTACTTCGCGAGCCAGAGCATGTGATCGCGGAAGTAGGGGTGGCTGCAGAAGCTCTGCTGCCACGTCTCGTGGTTCGTATAGATGATGGGCTTGTGGCCCAGCGCCTTCTCCACTCCCTCCGAGAAGGCCCGGAGCTTGCTCGCGGCCTGCTCGCAGCTGAGGCCTGCGTACAGCGCTTTGTACTCTTCGACGTCCACCACCACGGGCAGCTCGCCGGGGTCGGGACGCACGCGCTTCGTGAAGCTCTCCACCTGCGCCTGCACGTCAATGTTCGGGTGGAAGAAGTGGTAGGCGCCGCGCGGGATGCCCGCCTTCTTCGCGCCACGCCAGTAACTCTCGAAGTGCGTGTCCTCGCTCGTTGCCTCCGTCGCTTTGATGAAGACGAACGCGGCGGAGGCCTTGTTGATGGACTCCCATTTCACGGACGGCTGGTAGTGGGAGATGTCGATGCCCTGCAACCGGGTCTTGCCCGGAGCCTCGGCGATGGCCGGCTTCACGGTGGCCCTGGCCGTGCCCGTCACAGCCACCTGAACGGTGGCCGGCGGGGACGCGGGTTCAGGCACGTCAGCGGGAGCCGGAGCCGGAGCCGGAGCCGGAGCCGGAGCCGGGGAGGGCGCGGAAGCCGCCTCCTCCGGGCTGGCCAACTCCGCCGCCGCAGGTGCCGCTGGCGCTGTCAGCGTGGTGCCAGTGGTCGCACAGGCCAGGGACAGCACCACGGAGCCCAACACGGCCGAAGGCCTCATCCCATGAATCAAGGGTGACATCGCCACACCATCCTTTTTGAATCATCAGTAGACGACGAAGTTGAGGGTCAGGTTGGGACGCACTCGCGTCTTGCCGCCCACTGGCAGGTGGACGCCACCGCCCAGCATCAAGCCCAGCTCCCGCCCGCCAAGGGTGGGTGTGTAGGTGAGGAAGGCGTCTGCGCCGCTGCCCTCCAGGGACTTGAGGTCGGAGGTGAGCCCGCCCGCGAATCCCGCGTGGCTCAGGCGCAGCAAGCGCACAGCGGCGCCAAAGCGCAACATCCCCGCGGAGCGGAAGGACGTCCCCACGGTTGCCATGTATGACACGCCCCGGCCAGGCGGCGGTGCATCCACAGGCGGATTGGCGTAGGTGAAGTTCGCGTCCACCAACTGCGCTACCGCCAGCTCCCGGTACTTGCCTTGCGCCTCCCGTGAGACCTCCTGGAGCAGGATGCGCTCGCTCCTCAGCGAGCCGTCCTCCTGGCGCAGCACGGTGCCCTGCACGCGGAAGAGCTGCTTGATTCGGAGAACCTCGTCGCCCTCAACCCAGATGTTGGGGTCCGAGAGCTGGAAGCGGCCTTCCTTGTCCACGTACTCGTAGGCGATGACGGGCGGGCCTGCTGGCGCCGCGCCGTGACCTGGCTGCGCTGGAGCGGACGACACCACGTGGGCTGATTCGGTGCCGCCCTGGACCTTCTCTTGGAGGTCGAAGATGGCGGTGGAGAGGCTCTTCAGTCTGAGCGCATGCTCCTTGCTGAACTTCTCGAAGTCCGCGTCCCGCGACGTGAGCAGCTCGCGGTACTTCCCATCCAGGTCCGCCTGGGTGACGAGCTGCGAGTGCGCCGTCCCGAGCCGGGTGTTCAGCGTCTCGATTTCCTGCTCACGCGCGGTGAGGTGGCCGCTGAGCTGCCGCTGATACTCCGCCTCACGGCGCTCCCAGTCCGAGTCCCGGTAGCAGTGATACAGCCAGGCGCCGCCCATCGCCGAAGAGGCGACCACGAACAGCAACCAGAGAGATGGGCGCAGCTTGAGACCGGGCATGTGGCACCTCGTGCACCCCTTCCCGCCACGGCAGAAAACCCCCGGGAGCGCCACGAAGTGACAATTCTGGTGCGCGGCGGTGCGCACCAGGCCCGGAGCTCGTCCACGAGCGTGCACCGCAGGTGGGCGGCATTGCGAATCCGCACCGGACTCGCCATGCCGCCCGAACTGGATTGCAACGTCCGCGACCCTCGACTTCCCGACGTCGAGCACGCGCACCCCAGCTGCGCCTTACAGCACCCACAAATGACTGCCGATGAGGTGGTCAACACGTCCGATGTAGCGACTCACCTCGAGGATGGCCCTCTCCTGTCAGAACATCTCCAGGCAAGCAGTGCCCACACTGAGAGCCTCTGTGAAGATGCCAGGCGGGCTGGAGGTAGGTGGGAGGTTGCTGATCTCGACAGGTGCAGACCACTGGTTGTAAAGCGGATCGGATGACGAAATGTAGAACAGGTCCCCGCTCGTGCCACTCTGGTAGAAGCAGTAGAGTTGAGTCCCGCTGCCGTTGTCATACGAAACAAAGGCGATGTTTGTCGGAGAGCTGCCAACGTCGATGACGTATTCGGTCGTGCTGGGTGCGTATGCCACCATGCAAATATAGTTTCCGGTGGTGTACGCCACGTAGACGTTGCCTCCGTACGTGCACGCCGCTGGCGAGGTATATGTGCTGTACGTCCCATACAGACTCGTCAGGGCGGTGATGTTCACTTCGGTATCTGAGCCCCATCCAGAACTGGCGTTGAGCACCGAGCAGTACAGCTTGTCGTTGTTGTTCGCAGCCGCATGAAAGACGTAGAGGTTATCGCCCAGAACCGTTGCCGCTGGTGAGCTCCACAGGGCTCTATTGGGGATCGGGCCCGAGTCCGCCCAGCTTGCTCCACCATCGGTGGATTGGCAGTAGCAAAGTGCATTGCCAGGCTTCTGGTAGAACACATAGAGCGAATTGTTGAATGCGACGGCGCTGGGTGAGCCAGTCATACCGCCATCGGGCAGCAGCGGTACCGTCGGAGCCCAGCCGTTCTGGTCGTACGTGGCGCACCACAGGCACCCGGAATTGCTTGCCCCTTGGAAGAAGCAATCGATCTGATTGTTGTAGGTCAGGAGGCCCGGTGACTCAGAGAGCGTGTACGGAGCCGCGCTCATATACGGTCCGCTCAGATTCCCGCCGGAACTTTGCGGCGAGATCGGAGCATAGAAGAGTTGGCTGTCGTTTCCGGGCCCCTGCATCATGCAATAGAGCTGGGAGTTCAGCACAGCCAGGGACGGAGCGACTGATAGCGCTGTGCCCTTGACCCAAATCGGGGTGCTCCAGGTGCTTCCGTCCGATGAGCTGATGTAATAGAACAGGTCGTCATTCCCGCCCCCCTCGTAGAGCACGTAGAGGATGCCGTCCACGACGGTGGCGCCCGGCACATTGGACATGGACACGCTCGTTATCTGCTTGTCGCCGGCCCAGTTTCCCGCCGTATCCAGGACGTTGTACCAGAGCTGGCCATCAGTCGATCCCCCTTGGTGAAAGACATAGAGTTCGTCCTGGCCGGTGGAAGGATTGGTGAACACCGCGGTCGCGGGGGATGTCGACATCCCGACGTTGGGTACCTGGGTGCTGCTGCTCCAAGAGCCAACGCTTCCGTCGCTCGACTTCGTATACCAGAGGCCCCCGTCGTTATCGGTCCCCTGGTAGAAGACATAGAGCTCACCGTTGAAGACCACCGCGGAGGGGCAGTCGGACATGACCGGCCCTGAGCCGACCTGCCAGTAAAAGCTTTGGCCCATGATGCTGTAGAACAGCGAGCCACTCGGCTCGAAGGCCCCCGAGACTTGCAGTTGCACGCCCTGCCAGAAAACATACACCTGACCATTGAAGGTCGCCGCACCGGCACCGGTGGCGGTTTCAGCGACGTTCAATTCCGTCTGACCCGACCACGTGGTCCCATTCCAGGTGTTGTAGAACAGGTATTGGGTGTCCGCGGGCGTGCTTGGGTAGAACACGTAGGTCTGGCCGTTGCATGACGCTACCGCTGGCGGATTTTTCGCAATACTGTTGACCTCAAACGCCGTCCATCCTTGTTGCCAGGCCAGTGATGAAGTTCCTGTCTTTTCTGCAACGTTGATACTCAGGCTCTTGCCGTCTGTTGCGGGTGAAAAGGCTGCTATGATGCCAGTGCCATCTGCCATGGTGTTCTCCTTGCTTGGAATGGCGCATCGCGCCGGTGAACGACGTCGCCTTTCAAGGAACGACGTCGCCGTCTCAGCAGGCACAGCCTGCTGAAATTCTTGAATGACTATGTTTGCGACATGACGTATCGGCGTCCTGCGCGGCCCCCGCCGCTGGCCTGCGCGCACTCCTTGCCTGTCCGGCGCCAGCCGCAGCCAGGACAGGTGTGGACGTCGAAGTCGAAACTGCGCTTCAGCCGCGTCGCCCGGTCCCACCGCGCAGCGCGCTGCTTCCTCCGCACCTCCGCAGCGCCGTGCCCGGGGGAAAGAGGCCATGGAAGCGGACAAGGTTGCTGCCGGGCGGAGGTACCAGCGCGGTCAGCCGCCGCAGGAAGGCGTCCACCGGGAACACCCGGTGCCGGGTGCCGATGGATCGCGGGCCGCTCTAATCCACGGTGAAGCCCGCCGCGTTCAAGGGCCAGTAACCGGCGGGATTGCCATGGAGCTCATCCTGCCGTGAATCCACGGCCTGGCTGTCCGGGAAGGGCCTGGCCGCGGAATCGCAAGCCACGAGGAGCGAGGCGCGAGGAGCGCAACCCATGAACCTGGGTTGCTCCAATGACGCGCAAACTTTATTCATATCGCCTCCCCGTGAATCAATCCTTACTGTGAGTCAATCTGTAGCAAGGAGTAAAAGCCAATGCAAGTGACGACGGGGTAGCGCCCAGCGATAGTCCGGATTGAACTGGAATAATCCACCGTGTCAGACGGAAGGCACGCCTCTACTCCAGGGTTCGAACACCTGCATGGATCCATGGCACCGTGCACCCCGGACAATGACTAATCGGAATTACTGTGAAATGTATGAGTGGTGGCCCTTGGCTTCACGAGGACGTGGCACACAAACAGCACATGCGCATACGTGTCTGTGTAGAGGGTTTTCGTGCGCATGAGGATAAATGCATGCACACAAAAGAGATGGGGCGCACCCTCCCGGCCCAGTCCACTCGGAGCGTCCGCTCCTTCTTGGGCTCCGCCCCCGGTGTTGGAGATGGACCTGCACCCCCGGCGGCGCGCGGGTGACGCACTTCAGCGCCCACGTGACACACAAGAACAGCGCGGGCAGAAACGTGCACCACGACATGCGCTTCCACTGGAACCCGCAGCGCGAGGAGCTGGACCTCGGCGGCCAGTACCGTCTGCCGTGGGGCGACACGCCCAGGAACGGCTTGTCGTTGAACCCGTCGACGTCGTCGAAGCGCGTCGAGTGCTTCTTCCACGACCTCAAGCGCTTTCGGGCTGTCGTCACCCGCTACGACAAGGCGGCGACCAGCGACCTCGCCGTCCTGCGCGTCGCATCCATGCTTCTCTGGCTGCGTTGATCAAGGCAAGGGTTGTGGAGATTTTGCCTGGGTTTGGCTTGCTTGTGTTCTGTGCTTTGGGTGATGCGTGAATCACAGGCTGTCGGACTTCGGGTTGTGGAGTGCGTCGAGGGAGAGTGTTCGTCCAGGCTCCGTGCTCAAGGGCGGCTCCAGATCGAGCTGCCGGAGGCTCCGCTCCGCTCCGTATTCGAATTGAAGGCGGAACACCGTGAAGACGGGCGCGATGATACTGGCGCAGCCAACCGTGACCCATCTTGAGGCGGGTGCTCCCGGAGCGTTCCGCGGATACACGGCACAACGGAAACAGGCATCGAGCGTCGCGGTGATGTCCGCGACGGTGTCGTGCGGAAATGCCGCTTCCATCTGGTCGAGCAGCGCGTCCCAGGACTGCCGTTCCTGGAGCTTCTGGTTCCAGAGGGACCGACGCCGATGCGCTTCAGGGCCAGGCTCCTGGTGCTCATCCTCCCGTGACGGCCAGGAGTCCTGAACCGTCACGTGGGCTCACGCGATGGCTCGGTTGAGCGTCAGGTCCTAGAACTGCTTGAACTCTTCGCAGGCAATGCCAATGGGGGTCGCGGGTGTTGCCGTGGAGAACGTTGCCTTGGCGGCCTGATTGGCGCAGCTCGCGGAGAGGCTCTGCGCCTGTTCGGTCGAGGCGATGTCGACGTGGAGACAGGAGGCCCTCCAACCACCGGGCCCTTTGCCACGCCGCTTCACCTGTTCCTGGAAGCGCCACCCATGGCCCACCTCCAGGGGTGACACACCGCGGGGCCGGGAACACCGGCCCCTTGCTGCCAACGGCTACTGCTGGCCCACTTCCGCGCGGAGCTGGGCGACGGCGGGGGCGAGCTGCGGGGGCTGCATGTTCTTGGGCACTTCCACGGTGAAACGCTCGAAGTGCGCCAGCGCTCCAGCCTTGTCTCCGCGGCGCAGCGCCAGGCTGCCCAGGAAGATGAGCGCCTCCTGCGCGTCCGGCCACGTGTTCACCAGCTCCACCAACTCCTCTTCAGCGCCGGGCAGGTCGCCCTGCGACGTCGCGCGCAGCACGCCCCGGTGCACCCGGAGCTCCACGTTGAAGGGGTCCACGGCCAGCCCCTTCTGCGTCACCTTCAGCGCCTCCACGAACTCCTGCTGGCGGATGAGCTCGTGGCTCAGCATCGACGCGGCCTCCACGTCGTTCGGGTTCGACTCGAAGCGCTTGCGCGCCTCCTCCATCTCGTCGTTCTCACCCTGGGGCATGCCGCTCGCCTGCTGCTGCATCGGGGCGCCCATGCCCGGCGGCGTCGCGCCCGTGCCCATCTGGCCTTCCTCGCGCGGCTTCTGCTCGGAGACCAGCAGGTAGCCCAGCCCTCCGAAGAAGACCACCACGCCCGCGCCCCACAGCGCTCCCACCATCTGCGGGTTGCGCGCCGCCCAGCCCGTGGGCGCCGGCACGTTGCGCGCGGGCGTCGGCACGTTGCGCGCGGGCGTCGGCACCGTGCCTGCCGCCTGACGCTTCTGGTGCTCGTCCCGGGCTCGCAGCGCCGCCGCCGCCTCGTGCTCCAGGCGCGACTTCTCCGCCGTGTAGTGCTCCGGCGTGAAGTGGTGCTTCTCCGCCTCCAACGTGCGCAGCTGCTCGATGAGCGACTGCGCCCGCTGCGTCAGGTCCTCCGCCGTCCCGTCCGCCTTCGCCACGGCGCCAGGGGCAGGGGATGCGCCGCCCTTGCGACGCTGGAAGAGGAGCCACGCGGCCGCCAGCACGAAGGCGACCGAGAGGACGATGATTCCGGGCAACCAGTTGGTGGGCTCGGGCTGCATGGCTTAGCGCTCCAGCTCCCGGCGCACGGCCTGGAGGTAGGGGTCGGCGT
>NZ_RAWA01000264.1 GCF_003611675.1 Corallococcus sp. CA053C | reverse complement strand
CACATGCACCGTCTCCTCCAAGAAGCACCACAGCGCCTCCATCTCCTCCTCGGACGGCTCGGTGCCCTGGGTGGGGGTGGCGGCCCAGTCGAAGAAGTCCAGCGCGGTTTCAGCGGGCAGGTCGCGCGCCATCGCGTCGAGCGACGGGTCCTCCAGCGAGCGCGGCATGGGCAGGTGGATCTCCAGGTCCTCCACCACGCGGCCGGGCCGGGGCGCCATCAGCACCACGCGGGTGCCCAGCATCAGCGCCTCCTGCACGTCGTGGGTGACGAACACCACCGTCTTGCCAGCGCGCATCCAGATGGACTGCAACAGCTCCTGCATGTGCACGCGCGTCTGGGCATCCAGCGCGCCAAAGGGTTCGTCCATCAGCAGCACGGTGGGGTCCACCGCGAGCGCGCGGGCGAGGCTGGCGCGCATCTTCATGCCGCCGGACAGCTCGTGGGGCAGCGTGTCCGCGAAGCCCTCCAGGCGCACGCGCTGGATGAAGGTGTCGGCGCGCTCCCGGCGCTCGGAGCGGGGCACGCCCCGGGCCGCGAGCGCGAAGGTGATGTTGCCGCGCACGGTGAGCCAGGGGAACAGCGCGGCCTCCTGGAACATCAGGAGCCGGTCCGGCCCGGGGCCGTGGATGGGCTTGCCGTCGATGGCGACGCTGCCGCCCGTGGGCACCACGTGGCCCGCCAGCGCGTAGAGCAGCGTGGACTTGCCGCAGCCGGAGGGGCCGAGCAGGCAGACGAACTCGCCCGAGCGGACGTTGAGGTTCACGTCCTTCAGCGCCACGACCTTGTTCGCGTAGTGGTGGTCCAGCTGGGCGATGGAGATCTTCGCCCGGTCCGCGTTCACATGCGCCGGCCGCAGCAGGTGGGGAGCCACCTGACGCAGACCGCGCAACCGCTCGATGAGGCGTCGAACCATTCGCCAGAACCTATCCATCTGCCCCAAAGTCGCACAGGTAGGACCTGAGAGCGGGCAGGCGACTTCCCACTCTAGGACAGGTGGTGTGGCTTTCGACGCCTGCCTGGCTGCTTTCGCGGGGTGGACGACACGCTAGGGCGACAGGGCGCGCTCGGCCCGCTTGGTTCGCTCGGTTCGCTCGGTTCGGAGATGCGCCACGGTGCGCGCGGCGAGCCACAGGCAGAGGGCCAGCACCGCGAGGCCCACGCCGGTGAAGGCGCCGCCCACCCGCAGCGAGGCCCGCCGGTCATCCCGGAACACGTGGAGTCCTTCCGTGCGGGGACCGGACAGGTAGCGCTGCACGGTGTCCGCGAAGGCGGCGGCCTCCGCCTCGTTCTCCGTCCACTGGTAGGCGAGCGGCTGGACGCCGGAGGTCGTCTCCATGCGGGGCCGGAAGATGGGCGCCGCGCCGCTGCGGGTGCTGCGGCTGCGGGCCACGTCCACGCGGCGGATGTCCTGGGGGGCGTAGCGGCCCAGCTCCGCCTGGGACAGCCAGCTGGAGCTGGTGAGGACGCACGCGGCCTGGGGCTCGCACCGCAGGTCCAGCCGCGCCATCTGGCCGAGGAAGAACACGCCCAGCACCAGGAAGGGCAGGGCGAGCAACAGGAAGGCCGTGGCACCGATGGCGGTGGCGCGGCTGCGACGGGAGGCGGGGGGCGCACGCACGGTCCCCGTCATAGACCCGCGCGTCCCCTGGGGGGCAGTGCTTTCACGCGCCCGTGAAGTGTCGCCCTCCAGGCAGGCGGCCGGGCCGGGCTGTTCAGCGCCGGGAGCCTCCCCGGTTCGGAGCCGCGAAACCCGGGACGCCTGAAAGGCACTTGCGACATGGGTCGGGGGTCCGCACCCCTTGTCCTTGGGATGTCCCCGAAGGAGGCAGTCGCCCATGAAGGCCGTGGCCATCACGTTTCCCGCGCGCGAAGTGCGCGTCCTCGACGTACCCGAGCCGCGCCTGCACTCCCCGACGGAGGTCAAGGTGCGCACGTTGGAGGTCGGCGTGTGCGGCACCGACCAGGAAATCCTGAAGGGCCACCACGGCGCGGCACCGAAGGGCGAGGACCACCTCATCCCGGGCCACGAGTGCCTGGGCGAAGTGGTGGAGGTGGGCGCGCACGTGCAGGGCCTCAGGCCCGGGGACCTGGTGGTGCCGCGCGTGCGCAGGCCCTGTCCGCACACGCGCTGCCCGGCGTGTCGCCACGGCCACCCGGACTTCTGCGTGACGGGGGACTACACGGAGCGCGGCATCCAGGGCGCGCACGGCTTCTGCGCGGAGTTCTTCGTGGAGGACGCGGCCTACCTGCACCGCACGGACGATGGCTTGCGCGACGTGGCCGTGCTCACCGAGCCGCTCACCATCGCGGAGAAGGGCCTGCGCGAGGTGGCGCACATCCAGACGCGGCTGCCCTGGAAGCCCACGCCGGGCAAGGCGCTGGTGCTGGGCGCGGGGCCGGTGGCGCAGCTGGGCGCGATGGCGCTGATGCGCGCGGGCTATGAGACGACGGTGTACTCGCGCAGCCCCAAGCCCAACGTGAAGGCGGAGGCCTCCGAGGCCGTGGGCGCCCCGTACATCTCCTCCAAGGAGGTCACGATGGAGGCGCTGAAGAAACGGCTGGGCGGCGTGGACCTCATCTACGAGGCGACGGGCGCGTCGAAGGTGGCGTTCGATTCGCTGAAGGTGCTGGAGGAGAACGGCGTGCTCATCTTCACCGGCGTGCCCGGACGCGAGGAGCCGCTGGAGCTGAAGGGGGAGGAGGTGCTGGGGCAGCTGGTGCTGGGCAACCGGGTGATGTTCGGCACGGTGAACGCGGCGGACAGCGACTTCAGCGCGGCGCTGGAGGACCTGGCCCGCTTCCGCGCGCGCTGGCCCGGGCAGCTGGAGAAGCTCATCACCCAGCGCCATCCGCCGTCCGAGTTCGCGAAGGTGGTGGAGGAGAAGGGCGGCATCAAGCACGTCATCACCTTCCAGGGGCACAACCGGTGAATCCCCATCATTTGGACCTGAAGGGCGGAGTGCCCATTGAAGACCATGGCGTCATCGGGGACCTGCGCACGGTGGCGCTGGTGGGCGACGAGGGCACCATCGACTGGCTGTGCTACCCGCACTTCGACAGCCCCAGCGTCTTCGCCGCGTTGGTGGATCCCGAGAAGGGCGGGTACTGGCGCGTGGCGCCGGAGCCGGACGGGGTGATGAAGCGCCAGTTCTACTGGCCGGATACCAACGTGCTGGTGACGCGGTTCTACACGCCGGACGGCGTGGGGGAGCTCATCGACCTGATGCCCCTGGGCAAGGGGGCGCGGGCGGAGGGGCGTGAGGTGCTGCGCCGCATCCGCGTGGTGCGCGGGCAGATGTCCTTCCGCATGGAGTGCTTCCCGGCCTTCAACTACGCGCGGGACGCGCACGAGACGCACCTGGTGAAGGGTGGCGCGGCCTTCGTGTCCCCGGGGCTGAGCATGCAGCTGGTCACCCCGGTGCCGCTGGAGCAGGAGGGCACGGGCGTCGTCGCGCACTTCACGCTGAGGGAGAGCGAGTCCGCGGTCTTCACCCTGCGCGAGGGCGGCGTGGAGAGCTGTCACCACCGCCTGCACACGCACGACTCCGCGGAGCGGCTCTTCCGCGACACGGTGGACTACTGGCGGCACTGGCTGTCCAAGTGCAAGTACACCGGGCGGTGGCGGGAGATGGTGCAGCGCTCGGCGCTGGCCCTGAAGCTGATGACGTTCGAGCCGTCGGGCGCCATCGTCGCGGCGCCCACGTGCAGCCTGCCGGAGTCCCCCGGGGGCACGCGCAACTGGGACTACCGCTACTGCTGGCTGAGGGACGCGGCCTTCACCGTCTACGCGTTCATGCGCATCGGCTTCGACGACGAGGCCGCCGCGTTCATGCGCTGGGTGGAGGCGCGGTGCGCGGAGTCGGGAGACGGGCCGCTGCCCCTGATGTTCAGTCTGGACGGCCGCCCGGTGCCGAAGGAGGAGCAGCTCACGCACCTGGCCGGCTACGGCGGCGCGAAGCCGGTGCGCATTGGCAACCTGGCGGCGAATCAACTGCAGCTCGACATCTACGGCGAGCTGATGGATTCGGTGTACCTGTCCAACAAGTACGCGGCGCCCATCTCGTATGACTTCTGGCGGCACCTGCGCCGGCTGGTGGACTGGGTCTGCGACCACTGGCAGATGGAGGACGAGGGCATCTGGGAGATCCGCGGCTCGCGCAGACACTTCGTCTATTCGAAGTTGATGTGCTGGGTGGCGGTGGACCGGGCCATCCGGCTCGCGGACAAGCGCAGCCTGCCGGCGGACCGCACGAAGTGGCTGACCACGCGCGACACCATCTTCGAAGACATCATGGAGAAGGGGTTCTGCAAGGACAAGGGCGCCTTCATCCAGGCCTACGGGCACGACGCGCTGGACGCGGCGAACCTCCTGATGCCGCTGGTGTTCTTCCTGTCGCCGGTGGATCCGCGGATGCTCTCCACGCTGGACCTCATCCGGAAGTCACCCCGGGAGGGGGGCCTGACGTCGGACGGGCTGGTGTTCCGCTACGAGGCGGATGAGAAGCTGGATGGGATTCAGGGGAGTGAAGGCACCTTCAACCTGTGCAGCTTCTGGCTGGTGGAGGCGATGACGCGCGCGAGCGCCGCGAGGCCGGACCTGCTGGACGAGGCGCGGCTCATCTTCGAGCGCATGCAGGGGTACGCGAACCACCTGGGGCTGTACGCGGAGCAGACGGGCATGTCGGGCGAGGCGATGGGCAACTTCCCGCAGGCGCTCACGCACCTGTCGCTCATCAGCGCCGCGTACAACCTGGACCGGACGTTGGGGCGTCACGATTGAGAAGGTAGAGTGCCACCACCCGCCATGCCCGACCTGTATCCGCTGCTGTTCAAGTTCGCCGTGAAGGCGGACGCCCACTACGACGTCTTCAGCCGCCGCGTGCGCAAGGGGCTGGGCATCGCCCCGCCGCTGCGCATCCTGCCGTACCGGGGCTATGGCACCCCGGAGCGCGTGGTCATCAAGGCGCGCGTGCTGGAGGAGCGCAAGGTGAAGCCCTCGCGCCAGCGGCACACGCTCTTGAGCAGCGCCGTCGCGTCCTACAAGCGCTACATGACGCGGGAGATCGCCAGCGCGCACGTGGCGGTGCGCTGGGGGGACAAGCACTGGGAGGGCACGACGGACGAGGAGGGCTTCCTGGAGCTGTGGGTGCCGCCGCCGGCGGGGGTGCGCTCGGGCTGGCACATGGTGGAGCTGGAGCTGCTGTCGCCGGAGGCGGAGGGGGTGCCGCGCGTGTCGGCGCCGGTGCGGGTGGCGGGGTCGAGCGCGGAGCTGGGCGTCATCAGCGACATCGACGACACGGTCATCGCCACGGGGGTGACGGATCCGCTCAAGCGCGCGTGGGCGCTGTTCCTCACGGAGCACCGGGGGCGGCTGCCCTTCCCGGGCGTGGACGCGTTCTACGCGGCGCTCCAGGCGGGCGCGAGCGGCGATGCGGACAACCCCATCTTCTACGTGTCCAGCAGCCCGTGGAACCTCTACGAGCACCTGGACGAGTTCCTCTCCATCCACCGCATCCCCATCGGTCCGCTGCTCTTGCGCGACTGGGGGCTGTCGCGCCATGGCTTCGCGCCGGGCGGGGGGCACGGGCACAAGCTGGACAAGATCCGGGGCGTGCTGGAGACGCTCGCGCACCTGCCGTTCATCCTGATTGGCGACAGCGGGCAGGAGGACGCGGAGCACTACCGCACCATCGTGCGCGAGTACCCGGGCCGGATCCGCTGCGTCTACATCCGCAACGTGCAGGGGAAGGCGAAGCGCGGCGAGGAGATGGCGACCATCGCCCAGGACATCCGCGCCGCGGGCAGTGAGCTGGTGGTGGTGGACGACACGGTGGCCGCCGCGAGGCACGCGGCCCGCGCCGGGTGGATCCGCTGGGAGGAGGTGCCCGAGGTGGAGGCGCACCGCCGCGAGGATGCCGCCCGGAGCACGCTGGGCGAGCGGGGCTGAAAGCGCCCTCAAGTCACCGGACGGCCGCTCTGCACGTGGACCATCCGGATGGCGCGCTCCATCAGCTCGCCCTGGGCGGAGCGCTTGTCTCCGTTGGTGGGCGGGATGCGCCGGCGCCAGGAGCCGTCCGAGGACAAATCCCAGGAGCCGCTGGTGTCCACCATGCACCGCTCCACCACGTCGCGCACCTGCGCGCTCAGGCCCGGCTCCTCCACCGGCGCCAATATCTCCACGCGGTGGTCCAGGTTGCGCGGCATCATGTCCGCCGACCCGATGTACGTGCGCGACGTCGCGCCCCGCTCGAAGGCGTAGATGCGCGGGTGCTCCAGGAAGCGGCCCAGGTTGGACACCACCCGGATGTTCTCCGACACACCCTGCACCCCCGGCCGCAGGCAGCAGATGCCCCGGACGTTGAGTTCCACGCGCACCCCCGCGCGTGACGCGTCGTAGAGCCCGCGGATGATGCCCGGGTCCACCAGCGCGTTCATCTTCATCAGGATGCGCGCGGGCGTCTCCGGCGTGTGCGCCGCGATGGTCTTCTTGATCTCCTCCATCAACCCCTCGCGCATGGTGAGCGGCGCCACCAACAGCTTGCGGAAGGAGCGCGGCCGGCCAAAGCCCGTGAGGAAGTTGAAGACATCCGCCACGTCCGCGCCAATGTCCGGATCCGTGGTGAACAACCCCAGGTCCGTGTAGAGCCGCGCCGTCTTCGGGTTGTAGTTGCCCGTGCCGATGTGCACGTAGTGCCGCACCCGCTCGCCCTCGCGCCGCACGATGAGGATGGCCTTCGCGTGCGTCTTCAGGCTGGGAATCCCGTACACCACGTGCACGCCCGCCTCTTCCAGCGCGTTCGCCCAGCGGATGTTGGCGCGCTCGTCGAAGCGCGCCTTCAACTCCACCATGCACACCGCCTGCTTGCCCCGCTCCGTCGCGCGAATGAGCGCGGGCACCAGCGGGGAGCTGTCCGACGTGCGGTACACCGTCTGCTTCAGCGCCAGCACGTCCGGGTCCTCCACCGCCTCGCTCACGAAGCGCTCCACCGACGTGCCGAAGGACTCGTAGGGGTGGTGCACCAGCAGGTCCCCCCGGCGCATCGCGGACATCACCGTGCCCCCACCGTCCGGGGACTCGCTGTCCGTGCGCAGCCGCGCCTGCGTCACCGGCGTCCACGGTGGGTCGCGCAGCTCCGTGAAGCCCGGCGTCATCGCCAGCGACATCACGTCCGCCAGGTCCAGCAGGCCGTGCTCCTCGTAGACCTGCAGGGTGTTCAGTGACAGCGCCTCCACCAGCGGCTCCAGCAGCTTCGCGCTCATCCCCGCCTGCACCTCCAGGCGGATGACGTCCCCGAAGCGGCGCTGGCTCAGCTCCGTCTCCACCGCCTTGAGCAGGTCCTCCGCGTCCTCGGACACGGTGAAGTCCGCGTCGCGCGTCACGCGGAACAGGCTCCAGTTGAGCACCTCCATCCCCGGGAACAGGTCCCCCAGGTGCTGCGCGATGATCTCCTCCAGCGGCACGAACAGCGTGCCCCCCTTGAGCGGCACGAAGCGCGGCAAGATCTCCTTGGGCACCTTCACCCGCGCGACGCTCTCCTCCTCCGCCACCGGGTCGCGCAGCAGCACCGCGAGGCTCAGCGACAGGTTGGAGATGTACGGGAAGTGCCGCCCCAGCCCGATGGCCAGCGGCGTGAGCACCGGGAAGATCTGCTCGCGGAAGCGCTGATCCACCTGCGCGCGTTGGTCCGCGTCCAGCTCCTTCATGGACAGGATGCGCAGGCCCTTCTCCGCCAGCGCGGGCCGGAGGACCTTCTCGAAGCAGTCCGCGTGGCGGCGGCCCTGCTCCAGGATGCCCTTGTGCAGCTTGTCCAGCGTGTCACCCGGGGACGCGCCGTCCGGCACCAGCCGGCCCACGCGCGCGGCGATCTGCTCGTGCAGCCGCGCCACGCGGATCATGAAGAACTCGTCCAGGTTGCGCGAGTAGATGGAGATGAACTTCAGCCGCTCCATCAGCGGCAGCTCCGAGGACTCGGTCAGCTGCAACAGCCGGTCGTTGAACGCCAGCCACGACAGCTCCCGGTTGAAGAACAGCCCGCTGTCCGGCACCTCGGCCCCGGGCGGAAGCGCATCCCGCTCCAGGACCTTCTGGGTGACGCCCTTCGCGGCGGCGCGCTTCGCCATGACGTGTGACTCCTCGAAGAAAGCTCGGAAAGCTCGGGGGAAGACCCGCAGGATGTGTCCTCTAGCAGCCCCGTCCGCCGTCCATTGTGAACTCGCACGGCTGGCCCGGAACCGGACATCCTGACGTATCCCACCCCGGCCGACGCCGGGAAGCGACCGGTAGGGCATGACGGGTGTGGACTCACTTGCATCCCGGGCGCGCGAGCGGCATTCAGAAAGGCGTGAGCGCTCCCCACCCCCCCCTGCAACTCATCCCCGGTGGCGGCGTGCCGGCGGACCCGTCCCCGGACGCACTCTTCACGGCCTTCCGGGAGGACTCCCATTCGAAGAAGCACGGCCTCTTCAGCTTCACCTGGTTCGTGGCCGCCGCGGTGCCGCTGATCCTGGCCGTGGGCTTCGTGTCCCTGTGGCGCGTCAACGGGACGACCTTCTCCGTCATCACGCCGCACGGCATCAAGATGGTGCGCGCGGGGATGTCCGTCCAGGAGGTGCACGGCCTGCTGGGCCGTCCCCTCACGCTCCAGAAGCAGGGCGACCAGGACTGCTACCGCTACGGCCGGCCCAACTTCCAGAACGACGTCTTCGTCGTCTACTCCGTCTGCTACGAGCAGGGGCAGGTGCGCGACGTGCTCGCCCACCAGTACTCCGCCTGGCAGGTGGACCCCACCACCGGCGCCTTCCTCGCGCCGGGCCAGGCCGCCCCACCGGCTGCTCCTCCCGCGGCGCCCCCGGCCGTCCAGCCGTAGGGCGCTTCCGGAAGAAGAGGCCCAGGCCTCAGCCCTGGGACATCCCTGCTTCGGCGCCCTCGAAGGTGACCTTCGCCTGCGTCATCACGTGCTCCACGGCGAGCAGGTGCCAGGCGACGTCGTTCATCTGCGCGGCCGCGGCGGGATCCAGCATGGACTCGCGCAGCTGTGCCTCCGTGATGCCGAAGGGCTCCGAGGACTCCTTGAGCAGCTCCAGCGCGACCGGGGGGGTGAGCTGCAGCTTGTCCCGCTGGGCGATGGCGCGCAGCACGAGGGCAATCTTCAGCCGGCGCTCCACGTCGTCGCGGATGCCCGGGTGGTGCAGCCAGCCGTCCAGCGCCTCCTGCTGCTCCTCCAGGCTGAAGAACTTCTGGGCGAGCGTCTCACCCTCCAACTGGAGCCAGCGGCGGCGGATCTCCTCGTCCACGAGCGCCTTGGGCACCGTGACGCCGGAGCGGGCCACCAGCTCATCCAGGACCATGTTGCGCGCGTCCACCCAGAGCAGGTCGGCCATCTCGCCTTCCATCTCCTCCACGATGGAGCCCATGACCTCCTCGTGCGTGGCGCCGCGGCCCAGCTTCTGGAGGAACGCGTCCGACTCCGTGTCGGGCATGCGCACCTCGCGCGCGGCCCGCACGTCCACCAGGAAGCGCGCCGGCATGCCGCGCAGCTGCTCCGCGGGGTAGTCGTCCGGGAGGATGAGGGCCACCTCCACGCTGTCGCCCACGTTGGCCTCGGCGATGACCTCCGAGAACCCGGGCAGCATCAGCTGGGGCGCGAGCTCCATCCAGTAGCCCAGGCGCGTGCTCAGCGGGATGAGGCGGCCGTTGGCGTAGCCCAGGATGTCCAGTTGCACGTCGTCGCCCATGGCCAGCGCTTCGCCTTCCGCGCGCGGCCGGACGTCCGCCGTCGCGCGCGCCAGCTCGTGGAAGCGCTCCAGCAGGTCGGTTTCGGTGAGGTCGTCCCCCACGGGCACCCGGATGGCCAGGTTCTCCAGCGAGGGCGCCTTCACCTCCGGCAGGTCCGCCGCGTGGCCCAGGCCGGGGGCGACGGGCAGGCGCTGCACCAGCTGCTGCACGGGGGGCACCTGCGGCAGGGCGACCTCCGGAGCCTTGCTGCCGGGAGCCTTGCTGGCGGCGGTCCCCGGCTTCTTCGCCGGAGTAGAGGACGCTGCGGGCTTGCCGGACGCCTTGGCGGCGGGCGGATTCGCGGGGGGATTCTTCTTGCTGGCCACCGGCGGGCCTCCTGGCAGATAGCGACCGTGGTCCCAGATGGGATTGAAACGAGCGCGTCTCACACGGCGTGCCTAGCAGAAAAGGCCCCTCCGGTGACAACCCCGGAGAGGCCTCTTCAGTGACAACCCCCGGAAAGAACGGTCCGGGGTTCTTGAGTGACGATGACGGCGACGACTACCCGAACAGGCCGCCGACGAAGCTGGAGACGGCGGAGACGGCGGCGCCCACCTGGCTGACCACCGGGATGTTGGTGGCGGCGGCGATGGAGCCCACGGCGGTGATGACGCTCGTGACCTTCTTGGTGGTGCTGGCGTTCGGGTCACGCACGGTGGAGACCGCGTTGGCCGTGTCGAAGGCGGCGATGGCGATGTTGGCGCCCGGCGCGAAGCGGCCGGCGGCCTTGGCCAGCGTCCCACCGGCGGCGCGGGCGGCGGCGGTCGCACCGGCCTTGGCGGCGGCCTTGCCACCCTCGGTCAGCGCGGCGCGGGCGGCGGCGCGGGTCGCGGTGCCCGTGACGGCCTTGGCGGCGAGGCCGCTGTTCTTCACGGCCGTGTTCACGGCGGTGCGCACGCCGCTCTTGATGGCCTGGCTGGCCCCACCCTCGAAGGCGGCCTTGGCGGCGGCGCCCGCGGCGGCGCGCGCCAGCTTGGGACCGGCGCCCGGGACGGCGGCCTTGAAGGCGGCGCTCGCCGCCTTGTAGGAGCTGCCGAACTTCTGCACGTCACGGGCGATCTCCAGCCCGCCCTTGACGGTGGAGACCGCGCCCTTGCCGGCGGTGGCGACGGAGCCCAGCGCCTTGTTCCAGTCCTCGCTGCTGCCGCTGCGCACGGCGTTGCGCACGTCGCTGAACGCGGTGCCCACCTGGCCCGGCAGCTTCGCGGCGCTCAGCACCGTGCCGAACGCCTTGCCCGCGATGCCCAGCTTGCCCTTGAGGTCCAGCTTCGTCTTCGGGTCCGTCGCCTTGGAGACCAGCTTGTCGACGTTGCCCTTCAGCGTCGCCTTGAAGCCGTCCGTCTTCAGGCTCTTGACGTTGTCGAAGCCGTCCTTCACGGCCGTCTTCACCTTCGTGAAGGTGTCGTAGCCCTTCTTCGCCTGCGTCCCGATGTCCTTCGCCGCCTTGATGGGGTCCTGCTTCACCTGACGGATGGTGTTGCTGACGGAACGGCGGGCGGCGTCGATGAAGCTCATGGGGGACTCCCTCGGGGGTGGGCGAGGAGAAGATTGGAAAGGGCTGCGAAATGCCTTGCCCGATTATCGCACCACCCGCCGATCAGTTGCGTAGCACCCCCACATCTCCTGAGAAGGTGGGGGAAAACCCATGCCGAAAGGTGAGTGTCTGTCGTTGGCTTGCTGCGTCAGCGGCAGTCCCGGTCCGCGCTGTCGGCGGCGCCGTCCGCGTCGTTGTCCGCGCCGTCCTGGCAGTGGCCGGCCTCGGAGGCGGCCCACCGCGAGACGTGCAGGGTGTAGCGCAGGGGGGTGTCCTGATCCGGGCGGGCCATGCCGTCCACCACCACCAGCACCGTCTGCCCCTGGGCGAGGGTGAGCTTCACCGCGGGGGCGCTCTTCCTCGTGGGGTGGAGGTGGGAGGCACAGCCCAGCTCCGTGCCCCGGCAGCCAGTGAGGACGTAGAGGGCGTTGCCGGCGGGGGTGGCCTCGTCGCCGGGCGAGGTGTCGAAGACGTAGGTGCCGGCCTGGGGCGCCGTCCACAGGTGGGCGCGGTCCTGCTGGAGGAGCGCGCCGCAGGTGCCCTGGAAGCCGTCACCGGACGCGGCGGTCTCCCCCAGGAAGGTGACGGGCAGGGCGCTGCCCAGGTCGTGGTGCGCGCAGCCCTGGCCCTTGCAGCCGGGGAGGTCGCGGCAGTCGGTGTCCGCGCAGTCCACCCAGCGGTCGCCGTCGTTGTCCGTGCCGTCGAAGCAGGCCCCGGCCTCGCTGGGGCGCAGTTCGGCGATGTGGAGCTCGAAGTAGCCCTGCGTGAACGACGCGCCGTCCACCGCGTCCACCGTCACCAGGACCTGCTGGCCCTCGGCCAGGGGCACCGCCACCCGCGCCCCGCCGCCGTAGCTGATGCCGCCCGTGGCGCACGCCAGCTCCGGGCCGCCGCAGCCGCCGCCGTACACGGCGAGGACCGACCGCACCGCCGAGCGCGCCGTGTCGAAGGTGAAGGTGCCCGTCCGGGGCGCCGTCCAGAGGAAGCCCCGGTCCGGCGGGCCCGCGCCCCCGCAGGAGCCCGCGTGGTCGTCGTTGGCCTCCACGGTGGAGCCCTTCACCGTCACGGGCAGCGCGCGGCCCAGGTCCCGGTCCGCGCACACGGGCTCCCAGGTGGCGCACACGTTGGGCACGCCCGTACCGCCGCAGGTCTCCGGCGCGGCGCAGCTTCCACACGCGAGCGTGCCGCCGCAGCCGTCCGGCACCGCGCCGCACGTCTTGCCCAGCAGGCCGCAGGTGGCCGGCCGACACGCGGCGGGCGCGCACACGTTGGGCTCGCCGCCCGCGCCGCACGCCTGGCCTTGCGCGCACGCGCCGCAGGACAGGGTGCCGCCACAGCCGTCCGCCACCGTGCCGCAGTCCTTCCCCAGCGATTCACACGTCGCCGGCGTGCACGGGGCCTGTCCGCACACGTTGGGCACGCCCGCGCCGCCGCAGGTCTCCCGCCCGGTGCAGCCGCCGCACTCCAGCACCGCGCCGCAGCCGTCGGACACGCGGCCGCAGTCCAGGCCCCGGGCTTCACAGGTGACGGGCACGCAGGTGCCGGGGCCGCAGACGTTGGGCAGCCCGGCGCCGCCGCACGTCGCGTTGTCCGCGCAGGCGCCGCACTCCAGCGTGCCGCCACAGCCGTCCAGCACCTCGCCGCAGTCCAGGCCCAGGGCTTCACAGGTGGAGGGCAGACACGCGCCCGCGGCGCACACGTTGGCCACGCCGCCCCCGCCGCAGGCCTCGCCCGGGCCACATGCGCCGCACTCCAGCACGCCGCCGCAGCCGTCGGACACCGGCCCGCAGTCCTTGCCCAGGACCTCACAGGTGCCGGGCACGCACGGGGCGTGGCCGCACACGTTGGCGGCGCCGCCTCCGCCGCACGTCAGGCCCGGGCCGCACGCGCCGCACTCCAGCACCGCGCCGCAGCCATCCGCGACCTGCCCGCAGTCCTTGCCCAGCGCCTCGCAGGTGGTGGGGACGCAGGGCGGCGGACCGCAGACGTTGGGCACGCCGCTCCCGCCGCAGACCTCCGGGGCCGCGCAGGTGCCGCACTCCAGCAGGCCGCCGCAGCCGTCCGGGGTGGGGCCGCAGGTGGCGCCTCGCGCCTCGCAGGTGAGCGGCGTGCAGGGCCCGGGGCCGCAGACGTTGGGGACGCCGCCACCGCCGCAGACCTCTGGGTCCGCGCAGGTGCCGCACTCCAGCGTGCCGCCACACCCGTCCACGGCGAAGCCGCAGTCCAGGGCCTGGGACTCGCACGTCATCGGGATGCAGAAGGAGGTGGGCAGCGCCAGGCCGGAGGAGGCGTCGTAGGGCAGCGTCTGGCCGCAGGCCACCCCAAGGGCCACGAGGGCCACGAGGGCCACCCACCACGCCAACCCTTGGATGCTCCG
>NZ_RAWA01000263.1 GCF_003611675.1 Corallococcus sp. CA053C | reverse complement strand
GGCCCCGACCCCGGCCGCCCCCGTTCCCACCCGTGGCGCACTCGCGCTGCTGCTGTTGGGAATCGCCACCAGCGGGCTCGCCGTCTACCAGTGGATGGAGCTGCTCACGCTGCGCGCGGGCGGCGCCACCGCCTGCGGCATCAACGAGCACATCAACTGCGAGACCGTCTGGAACTCGGACTTCGCCAGCGCCGTGCACGACACGCTGGGCATCCCCATCGCCGGCCTGGGCCTTGTGTGGGGGCTCACCGCGGTGGGCCTCTCCGCGCTGTACCTCGCGTGGGCGAAGGCGAAGCGCTCCGTGCGTCCGGCCGCCAGCGGCCTGCGTCTGGTGGCGCTCGCGGGCGTGGTCTCCGTGGCCGTGTTCGCCGCCGCCAGCGCCCGGGTGGGCGTGGTGTGCCCCACCTGTCTGGGCACCTACGTGCTGGTGCTCGCCTTCGCGGCCGTCGCGTGGCGGGGCCTGCCCGGAGCGCTCCTGCCCCAGGCGGGCGAGTGGGGCGACACGCTCAAGTGGACGGTGGGCATCGCGGCCGTCGCCTTCGTCGCCATGCTGATGCCGGGCCGCGCCACCCCGCACGCGCCGAAGGCCGGCGCCTTCCTGCCGCCGCCCGTGGCGACGTCGTCGCAGCCGGCGGAGGCCTCGACGTCCAACGTGCCGCCCGCGCCCCCGCCGCCGGCCACGCTGGACGCCTTCCTCGCGAGCCTGCCCCGCGACCAGCTGCAGTTCCTGGCGAACGCGCTCGCGTTGTACCGCGAGGGCACGCCGAAGCCGGCCGCCTTCCCCGCGCGCCGGCTCTTCGGCCCGGTGGAGGCGCCGGTGAAGGTGCTGGAGTGGACCGACAGCAAGTGCCCCCACTGCAAGGCGCTGGTGGAGGAGCTGGCGCTCATCAAGCAGCACGCGCCCCAGGGCTCGCTGTCCGTGGAGGCGCGGCAGTTCCCGCTGGACGGCGCATGCAACCCGGCCATCCCGAAGCGCGGCCTGGACGCGCCCAGCGTGCGCTGTGACGCGGCCCGGGCCATGGTGTGCCTGGAGGGCGCGAAGGACTTCTGGGAGCTGCGCGAGAAGCTGTTCGCCGCCCAGGCCTTCCTGGACACCGACAAGGTGATGGAGATCGCCAGCTCCGGCTCCATGGCGCGCCCGCAGCTGGAGGCGTGCATGTCCGCGCCGGAGACCGTGGGCAAGCTGCGCCAGGACGTCGAATACGCCCTGAAGTACAACATCCAGGGCACGCCGCTCGTGCTGCTGAACGGCCACGAAATCCTGCCGTCCGCGACGCTCATCTACGCGCTGGTGCTGGCCCGGGGGAACCCCAACCACCCCGCCTTCAGCGTCCTTCCGCCGGCCATGGCCCCGCCGTCCGGTGGCGGCCACGAGGGCCACGCCCACCCGTAGGGACGAGGGCCGCACGTCATGGGCAAGCGCGACAAGAAGGCCGAGGCCCCGCCTGCGCCGGGGCCCTTCAACAACCCCTTCGCCGCCCTGTCCGCGCAGCGCGAGGCCCTGCCCGCGGGGCCACCTCCGCCGGAGCCCCGCGCGAAGCCCGAACCCAAGGGGCCCGCGCGCGCCGTCGTGCGCATGGAGCGCAAGGGGCGGGGCGGCAAGGAGGTGACGGTGGTGGAGCAGCTGGGGCTGCCGGCCTCGCAGCTCGACACCTGGCTCAAGGCGCTGAAGGGCGGCCTGGGCTGCGGCGGTGTCGTGGAGGAGGACGCGCTGGTGTTGCAGGGCGACCAGCGCGAGCGGCTCCCCGCGCTCCTGGAAGCGCGGGGGGTTCGCAAGGTCATCGTCGGCTGAAGGCCGCGCTCGCTGGGGAGGACTACAGCGCGGCGATGATGGCGTCGGTGAACTCGCGCGTGGTGGCGCTGCCGCCCAGGTCGCCGGTGCGGACCTTGGCGTCGCCGCCGTAGACCTTCTGGATTGCGCCCTGCATGCGGCGGGCTTCGTCCTTCATGTCCAGCCACTCGAGCATCATCACGGCGGACATCATCAGCGCGGTGGGGTTGGCGATGCCCTTGCCCGCGATGTCCGGGGCGGTGCCGTGCACGGCCTCGAAGACGGCGGTGCGCTCGCCGATGTTGGCGCCCGGCACCATGCCCAGGCCGCCCACGAGGCCCGCGCACAGGTCGCTGACGATGTCGCCGTAGAGGTTCTCCGTCACGAGCACGTCGAACCGGGTCGGGTCCTTGACGAGCTGCATGCAGAGGTTGTCGACGATGACCTCGTCGTACTGGATCTCCGGGAACTCGCGGCCGACCTTGCGGCAGCAGTCCAGGAAGAGGCCGTCCGACAGCTTCATGATGTTCGCCTTGTGGATGGCGGACACCTTCTTGCGGCCGTTCTTCTTGGCGAACTCGAAGGCGAAGCGCGCGATGCGCGTGGAGGCCTTCTCGGTGATGATCTTCAGCGCCTCGACGACGCCCGGGACGATGATGTGCTCCAGGCCGACGTAGAGGTCCTCGGTGTTCTCACGCACGACGACGAGGTCGACGTTCTCGTAGCGCGTCTTGACGTTGGGGACGCTCTTCACGGGGCGCAGGGACGCGTACAGGTCCAGCCGCTTGCGCAGGCCCACGTTCGCGGACGGCAGGCCGCCGCCGACGACGGTGCCGGTGGGGCCCTTGAGGGCGACACCGCTCTTGAGGACCGCTTCGACGGTCTCGTGGGGGAGGTTGGTGCCGAACTTGGCCACCACTTCGGTGCCGGCGTCCTTGAACTCGAACTCCAGCGGGACCTTGAGGGCCTCGAGGACGCGAATGGTGGCCGCGGAAACTTCGGGACCGATGCCGTCGCCGTTGATGACCGTCACAGTGCGCGTGTTCGCCATGGGGGCGGTTCACACCACAAATCCGGGGGGGCCGGAAGGACGAAAGCGGGCTCGTTTCAATCGGGACAGATGGTCGCCATCAGCCCCGGGCGGCCCGCTCCCCCGCCTCCCGGGTGTGCGAGGAGGAGCCCCGCTGGACGGACCCGGACCCTCCGTGACTGTGGGAGGGGGACAGGGGCTATCGCTGGACCGCGAGGATGCGCCAGTTCCTCACGTCCACAGCGTAGGTGGCGCCCACGTCCAGTGTCAGGCCTTCTGTTGTGCAGGCGCCCTTTCCGGGCGTGAAGGCCACGAGGACGACCTTCTCGGACAGGCTCTTGGCGAGGACGTCGTAGGAGTCCCGGCGCATGAGGCAGACCTCGTCCGGGGTGGCGTTTCGTGGGGGCCTCGCGTCCCGGGGCAGGAAGTCATCCATGGCGAGCTGGACCGCCGCGGAGAGCGTGCTCGGGATGAAGGTGTGTTCGCCCGGTGGGAAGCCCAGCGGAAACTGGAACGCGGCGGCCTCGGCGGCTGGTGCATGCGCTGGGCGGAACGGGCGCTGGAAGAGGCCGCACCCCGTCAAGGACAGGGCCATGAGCAGCAGGGCGGGTGTTTTCATGGGGTTCGCGTCGGAGACGCTACTTCGCCTCCACCGGGGTGACGACTCCCAGGTCCTTGTCCAGGTCCGACTCCAGGAGGCCCATCAGGATCCACGTCCCGTTCCGTCGCACGTAGACCTCTCCCGGCCGGGGGGCATGTCTGTACGGCAGGTACTTCATGACCGTGCAACCCCGGTCGAACTGGATCCGGATGAACCAGAGTTGATTGTCATTCTTGAGGTCGAAGATGGACAGGGGTGAAGGCGCCCAGGGATGGCTGTGATAGTCGGCCAGCGTCGAGGTCCGTCCCCGGGCGTCCACCACACGGCTGGGGGGAGTGCACTGCTTGCGCCGGGTGCTTCCCACCGGAACGGTCTTTCCCAGCGGAGAGCCGTGGCTTGCGTAGTAGACGCCCTCACCCAGTGAATAGATGGCCCCGCAGTACTCCTGGCCAAGGTCGTTGGCTGCGGCGCCCTCCAGCTTCATGATGGCGGGGCAGAGCTGGTCGATGACCTCATCCACATCCCTGGAAGGTTGAATGGCTTCCCACGGGCCCTGGACCCAGACGGTGTTTCCCGTGCGTCCGAACAGCCGTCCTTCGTTGTTCACGCGATAGGCACTTCCCGCGCAGGCGGAGAGCCACACGGGCAGGAGCCAACGAAGGGGAAGCCGCGCTCTCATCTCCAGCGTGTTCTAGGTCAGGAACACGATAGAGCAGAATCAACTTCAATCCAGGGAGAGGGCGGGGCTCTGGCTCAGTGGTCGAACGGAGACGGCGGCCGGGCCGGGGTGGAGCGGTTGCCCGCCGTGGCCGTGCGGCGCGTGCGCTTGCGGCGCTGGATGGCGTAGGGCCGGTAGAAGGTCTCCCACATCGCGGCCCGGCGGCCCCGGGGACGCGTGCGCAGCTCTCCCAGCGGTGCCCGGATGAAGAAGGACGCGGTGAAGAGGTAGGCCGCCGCCACCGTGAGCAGCAGCAGCGAACCCATCACGATGGGACCGGGAATCCACGCCACGTGGGCCCGCTCCACGAAGTCGCTGAAATCCCGGGGCGGACGCGGGTGGCTGTAGACCTTGAAGAACCACGTCACCAACAGGACGATGAGGATGGGCCCATACGCGCGGTTGAGCCGCGTCGCGATGGCCGACAGCAGCGACAGCTGGATCTGCGGCCTGGACATCTCCACCGCCAGCTCCCGCAGCGCATCCGGATCCACCGGCTCCCGCCGTAGCATCGGCGCCCACCAGCCGTCCTCCAGCAGGCGCACCCGGCGGTTCCACAGGTCGTAGTAGCGGTAGCGGCGCGCCTCGATGAGCAGGAACGACACCACCATCCAGATGCCCACCAGGAACGTCACGTGCGAGCTCTCCGGCGTCGCGAAGCCGAAGGAGATGACCGCCGCCGTCGTGGTGAGCGCCCAGTTCGTCGTCGTGTCCAGGCGCGTGCGCCACGTGTCCGAACGGCTCAGCTCCCCACGGAACAGCTGCGCCATGGCCTGCTGGGAGACCAGGGGCTGCTCCAGATCATTCGGCCTGCGCTCTTTCACACTCATCCGTGCCAGGGAAGGTGGGGATGACCCGAGCCATCAGCCAGGGCAGCCAGCCAGCCGGGCCCTCGTGCTCCGTGGCGGGGCCTGACGGTGTGCGAGGGCGGACACTCGCGCGCGCCGCCGCCGGGGGGGCCGGGTGGCTGCGAGCAGGGGGAGTGCGCATCGTCCGCCCTTGAGCGTGCCTTCCGATACCGCCATCACCGCACTGTCAGGCCTGCTCTCCGACGAGGGCGAGCGCATCACCCGCCTGTGGGCCAAGCGCCTGCGGGCGGAGACCTATGAAGTGGAGGTGCCCGGCCGCGACCTGCGCGCCCCCCTGCAGCACCTGCTGGAGGAGCTTGCCCGCCTGCTCCGGGACCGGGGCGAGGACGCGGTGCGGCTGTGGCCGGAGGTGGTGCGCTCGCACGGGGCGTTCCGGTACGACCAGAACTTCGAACCCGAGGACCTGACGCGCGAGTTCAAGTCGCTCCAGGAGGTGCTGCTGTACGTCTACGCGCGCCGCAACGGGGGCCTCATCGACGCGGACGTCGCGGAGCTGGTGTCGGAGCTGGTGTGGGAGGCGGACGCGTCCGCGCAGGCCTCCTACGCGCGCGTCCTCAAGACGGAGGAGGTCCGCTTCCGCGAGGCCGCGGTGATGGAGTCGGTGCTCAACCATGTGGAGGTGGGCATCCTCCTCGCGGAGACGGACGGCATGGTGTCCTTCGCCTCGCCGCCGGTGAGCCGCCTGATGGGCGTGCCCATGCGCGCGGTGGTGGGCGCGCGCGCCGCCAGCTCGCTGTCGCCCGTGCTCACGCAGGTCAACGCGCGGCATCCGACGGGCGAGCCCTTCCGCGTGCAGGACATGCCGTTCCTGCGCGCGCTGCGCGAGAAGGGGCCGGTGCGCGGCGTGATGATGGTGGTGGAGCGCCCCGGCGGGACCGACGCCACGCTGGAGATGAGCGCCACGCCGGTGTGGGAGGAGGACCATGTCCTCGCTGGCGTCATCCAGACCTTCAGCGACCGGACCGAAGCGGCGGTGAAGACCAAGGCGCTGGAGAGCGCCCACGGCGAGGTGCGCAGGCTCCAGGGGCAGCTCCTGCGGCGCACGCGGCAGCAGGCATTGGGGCAATTGGCGAGCGGCGCCGCGCACGCGCTCAACAACTTCCTCAATGTGCTGCGCTTGCGCATCACGCTGCTGCAACGTGAATACAAACCCGAGCACGTGGAGGCCCTGGACAAGACCGTGCGCCAGGTGGGCGAGCTGGTCGCGCGGCTGCAGGAGTTCGGAGTGCAGCGCACCGAGGAGCGCCTGGCCAACGTGCCGGTGGACCAGACGGTGCGCGAGGCCTTGGAGCTGGCGCGAGGCGAACTGGAGCAGCGCGAGCACCCGGTGCACACGGAGCTGGACCTGGGCTTCCCGTGGGGTGTGAAGGCAGACGCGGGCTTCTTCCGCGAGCTCATCGTCAACCTGCTCTTGTCGGCGCGGGACCGGATGGAGGGAGGCGGCACGCTCCAGGTCCACACCCGTCCGGAAGGGGAGGGATGGCTGTCATTGAAGCTGGAGGACGGAGGGCCGCCCTACGCGGTGGAGGAGCTGGCGCGTCTGTTTGATCCGCTGCGCCGCGACCCGGGCGCGCCGCAGTTCTCGCTGTTCCTGGCGGTAGCGCGCACGCAGGTGCAGCGCTGGGGCGGAGAGCTGACGGTGGAGAACCGGCGCGACGGTCCGGGCGCGAGCTTCGTCGTGCGGCTGCCGCGCTTCAGTGACACGGTGGCAGGCACCGGTGCCTCCCACGAGCCGGTGCGGATGGCCCCGGGAGGCGTGCCGCACCTGACGCGGCCCGCGCGCCGCGTGCTGGTGGTGGACGACGACCTGGACAACGCGCGGATGATGGCCGAGGTCCTGGGTGAGGAGGGGTACGACGTGCAGGTGGCGCACAGCCCGGAGCTGGCCTTGCGCATCTGGGAGAAGCATCCCTTCGACGCCGCGCTCCTGGACGCGGTGATGCCGGAGATGACCGGCTGGGAGCTGGCGCGCGAACTGCGGCAGCGCTCGCCCCAGACCTTGCTGGCCATCGTCACCGGCATGGACGTGCGAGGACAGAACCGCGCGAGTCTGGCGTTGGTGGACGCGGTGTTCCGCAAGCCCATCGACGTGGGAGCGCTGGACGAGTTCCTCGCGCAGACCCGGGGTGAGGAACCGCCCGCCGAAGAGCTGGGCGCTCCGGACGGAGGCCATTAGAGTCCCCGCGCGTGATGCCCCTGGCGGAACTGGAGCGCCTGCGCCGCAAGGTGGAGGCGGGAGACGTGCTCAGCGACGCGGAGCTGGACGCGCTGCGCGCGGAGGCTGCATCGAGCCCCGGACCCACGCTGCGCCTCGCCGTGGCGCATGCGCTGGTCAATGCCGACGCCGAGCGCGAGGCCCTGCCGCTGATGCAGGCCCTGCGGCGCGACTTCCCGGAGGACCTCCAGGTGCGCCTGGGGCTCGCGCGCGCGCTGCTGGGCCTGGAGCGGCACCGCGACGCGGAAGGCGAGCTGCGCGAGGCGCTGGTCCTGAGTCCCGGTGACCCGGAGGCCCTCAAGGTGCTCGCCGTGCTCGCGCTGCGGCAGGGCGAGGCCGCTCGCGCCCGTGCCTACGTGGCGGAAGCCGTGGAGCGCGACCCCTTCGACGCGGAGGCGAAGCTGCTGCGCGCGGAGCTGGAGGCCGCGGACCTGCCACCGTCTCCTGCGCCCCAGGAGCAGGTGCTGCGCCCGGAGTTCACCGCCGCGCTCACCGCCGCGCTGGGTCGCGCGGGCGTGGGCTTCCGACGCCAGGGCAAGGACCTGCTGGTGAAGCTGGCCTCGGGCGGCGTGGGCCGCGTGGACGTGGGTTCGCTGTATGCCGCGTATCGCGAGGCGCCCGGGGCCCAGGGACTCACCGCGCACGCGGAAGCGCTGGCGGCACGGCTGGGAGGACTGTCCTCGGGCGTGGGGCCGACGGGCGTGGCGCTGGAGGCGCTGCGGCCCGTGCTCAGGCCGGCGGGCTTCGCGGCGACGGCCCAGGGCGCGTTGTTCCGGCCAGGGCCGGCGGGGCTGGAGGTCTTCTACGTGCTGGAGGACGCGGAGTTCGTGCGCTACCTGCCCGCCAGCGCGCTGGTGGATTCAGGGCTCACGCTCGAAGCCGTGGACGCGGCGGCGTGGCGCAACCTGGAAGCGCATCCCGCCGACGTGCGGCCTGTCGTCATCGACCAGGGTGAGGTGCGATTGGCCGAGGCCTTCTCCGGCGTGTGGGCCGTGACGGGCGGCGACGGATACGACGGCGCACGGCTGCTCACGATGTCGCAGCGTCGGTGGCTCGATGCCGCCACGGGCGGGGGACGCCTGCGCGTGAGCCTGGGCCGCCGCGAGGTGGCGCTGCTGTGCCGGGCGTCGGACGCGGATTCGGTGCAGGTGCTCACGGCGTGGGGACATGCACCGGACGGAGTCCCCGGCCTGTTGCTGCTGGAGGGTGAAGGGCTGCGGTTGGAATGAGGCCGTGCGCTCAGGTCTCAAGCGCCCGCTGATACACCTTCAAATCCCTCTCACTGTGGAGCACCACCGTGACCTGCTGGAGTGAAGGCAGACGCTCCAGGGCGGCGCGAATCTCCTTCAGCGCGATGCGGGCGGCCCGTTCGATGGGGAAGCCGTAGGCCCCGGTGGAGATGGAGGGAAAGGCCACGGTGCTTAGGCCGTGCTGCTCCATGAGGGCGAAGACATTCCGGTAGCACGTGGCGAGCACCGCGTCTTCGTCGTGGTCTCCGCCCTGCCACACGGGCCCCACTGCGTGGATGACATGGGCCGCAGGCAGACGGTAGCCCCGGGTGATGCGGGCCTGTCCAAAGGGACAGCGGCCCAGGGTGCGGCACTCCGCGAGCAGCTCCGGTCCCGCCGCCCGATGGATGGCCCCGTCCACACCACCGCCTCCGGACAGCGCGGAGTTGGCTGCGTTCACGATGGCATCGGCCTTCACCTGCGTGAGGTCGCCCTGCACCAACTCTAACCGAGACGTCATCGCGAAGCCCTTTCGCGGGCCTCAGCCCGCCGTGCCCAACGGCAGCGTGTCCACGAAGCGCACCTCGCGGAAGCCCAGCGTCAGCAGCAGTCCCCGCAGCGAGCGCTCCGCGGACTGGCGCGCCTTGTCCTGGAGCCGCGTGTCCTGACGGACCTCTCGCTCGAAGGCGAGGCGGGCCTTCTCCAGCAGCTGCGCCGTCTGCGCGCTGTCCAGGTTGGAGTCGATGATCTCCGTCTCCCCCGGCCGCAGCGCCACCGTCACCTCCATGGGCGGCAGGAGCACGTCCACCCGCGTTCCCGTGGCGTGCAGGTGGCTTGCGTCGAAGCGCTGGAAGTCGAAGCCCAGGTGCGCGTCCGCGAACACGATGGCGCGCCCGTGCGGGTTCTTCAGCGTGTAGCTCGCCCAGAGCAGCACGTCCTTCCACAGGGCATCGGTGGCCTCGGGCTCCGGCGCGAACGCGACCTTCTTGTAGAGGGCCACGTCCAACGTCTCCAGCCTCGCCACCTCCCGCATCTGCTCCACAACCACCGCGCTGTCCGGCAACTTCGGAGCGGCCGGGCGCAGCAGCACCCACGCGACCAGCGCGCCGAGCGCGGCGGCGGCGAGGACGGAGAGGACTCGCGAGAGGTTCGCCATGGCCCGGCAGTCTACCCGCTTCCTTTGCACCGGCGTCCTGGGGCAGCGTGTCGCCTGAGCCCCTGGCGGGCTTCGGAGGCAGGATGGACCTGACGGACGCGGAGGTGGAGGCCCTGGGCACGCACGGATACTTCCTGCGCGACGGCTTCCTCGGCGAACCCCGGGCCCTCGCGGTGCGGGACGCGGCGCTGGCTCGCGTGGCGGCGGGCGTGCTCCGGCCCGCGGGCATCCGGCGCGGCGCGGACCACTCGCTCGACACCTCCGTGCGCGGCGACCACATCGAATGGGTGCTGCCCGGCTCGGACGCCGCGCTGGAGACCCTGTGGCACCACTTCCGTGAGCTCGGCGACGCGGTGTCCTCGGCCGCGTACCTGGGCCTGGGGCGCTTCGACGTGCAGCTCGCCTGCTACCCCGGGGGCGGCGCGCACTACGCGCGGCACCGCGACGCGTTCCCGGGCCAGTCCAACCGGCGCCTCACCGCCATCTGGTATGCCAATGCCGGCTGGACGCCCCAGGACGGCGGCATGCTGCGCCTCCATCCCGAGGACACTGGCACCCCGGTGGACGTGGCACCGGTGCTGGACCGGCTCGTGGTGTTCCTGAGCGAGCGGCTGGAGCACGAGGTGCTGCCCTCGCACGCTACCCGCCTGGCCCTCACCGCCTGGTTCTACGGCCGGGGCGCCTAGCCCGCGTCCCAACCGAGGACAGGGCCCGCATCCCAGCTGGGGCCCGGACCCGCATCGAACGCGGGGCCCGCGTCCCACGTCCCGGCGTCGACCTCGCCGTGGCGGCCCTCCAATACACCGACGATGGAGATGGCCCCGGTCCCCCCAGTGCCCGGGCAGTTGTGCGGGTTGCGCATCAGCGTGATCTGCGTGTACGCGACAGACCCTTCGTACACGTCCACGAACGCGCTGCCGGCGTACACCACGAGCCCCGCGGTGTTGTAGGCCCGCACCGTCACCGAGCGCTCCTCCCCGACGGGGACCGCGTTGATGCTGCCCTGGATGTAGCTGTTCCACACGGAGAGGGCCTTGGGCCCGATGGTCGGGAAGTCCGAGGCGGACACGGTCGCGTCCGCGCTCGCGACGCCGCACGCATCCCCCTGCAACGAGATGCGCATCTGCACGGCCTCCTCCCCGGGTTTGCCCTCCGGCCCGGTGCCCTCTCCGGGCTGACAGGCCGCGCCCAGCAGCGCACAGCCCATTCCCAACACGGCTCCCCAAGCGGCTCGCTTCAAGTTCCCTCCCTGGTTGCGCATCGACCGCGCGCCGTTGAGACACGCTCGCCCGCCAGGTTGGGACATGGCTGTTTTCAAAAAGGCACTGGAACCGGGCAACCCCTACCGCCGTGAAGGACCCCGCCTGCCTGCCCCCCAGGCAGCTTTATTTTCAGGTGCTCCCCCAAGAGGGGAGATGGCGTCTGGAGCGGCCGTCATTCCTGCCCTCCGCTGCGACAGTGCCTAGGTTCCCCCACAGTCATCTTCGTACGGGAGGTCCAGATCATGATCCAGAACAGGACGAAGCGTCATTGGGTGACAGGGTTAGCGATGGGGGCATCGCTGGTGCTCCTCGCTGGCTGCGGAGGTTCGAAGGCCGCTCAGGTAGACGACAAGATGATGGCGCGGGTCCCCGAGGATCAGCTCGGGGACGTGCGTGAGGCGCAGCAGGTGCGCACCAAGGCCGCCGACAACGTGACGCGGGCCGAGGTGGCCGTGCGTGACGCGGAGCGTGCCGCGGAGGTCTCCCGCCGCAACGGGGACGCCGCCCGCAGCCGCGTGGAGGCCGAGCAGGCCGCCGTGAAGGCCGCGGAGGCCACCGGCCAGTCGAGCCCCATCGCGCAGGCGAAGTCGAGGCTCCAGGGCGCGGAGGCGGGGCGAGCCTCGGCCGAGGCCCAGGTCGCCTGGAATGAGCGCAAGACGGACACGCTCAAGGCGGAGAAGGACCTGCGCGACGCCGAGCTGAAGGTGGCGGAAGCGGAGCTGAACCTGGCCCAGTACAAGGCGCTGGAGCAGTCCGGCGACGTGCGCACCAAGGACATGTCCGAGTCGAACTTCTTGTCCGCCATCGCCAACGCCAAGCGGGAGGTGGAGGACTCGCGCCGCCGCGTGGACGAGCAGAGGCGCACGGAACAGCAAGCCCGCGCCCAGTGGGAGCGCCTGCGCTCGCAGACCCCGCAGGCCTTCGGCGGCAGCGGCTCCACGGACTGACGCGTCCAGGGCGGACGTCTTGCTGACGTCATGAACCGCTCGAACGGGACGGGCCCCTCGCACCTTGCGTGCAGGGGCCTGTCCTCGTGTCCGGCGCTCACTCCACGCGCAGCGTGACGGCGCCCTTCAGGTCGCGCTGGAGCGTGAGCCAGAGCGCCTTGCCCTCGGTGTCCACCGACGCGAAGTAGTCCGTGTCCGCGGTGAGCTTCTGCCCGTTCAGCGTGACGGCGCCGGGCGCGGCCGTCGCGGTGTAGTCATGCACCACCAGCATCGGGTGCACGAGCGTGCGGCCCGCGGTGTCGAACGCCAGCGCCACGCGGTTGGACGCGGCGTTCGCCTCCCACGTCGCATGGACGGGGTTGTAGCCCGCGACGTCGTAGGTCACCTCGTCCGTGCGACCCACGCCGCCCGGGCCGCGCGTGCGCACGGTGCCCTCGGTGGCGGTGAGCTTCACGCCCTGCCACGCCTCCACCTCCGACGCGAGCGACAGCACCGGGTTGGCCGCATGCGTGCCCAGCACCATGAAGACGGAGTAGCTCTGGTACGGGTAGCCGGAGAGCATCACGCCGTCATCGCCCAGGCGCGGGTACTGCCGCATGCCCACCGCACCGAAGTTGCTGCCCCAGGCGAGCCGGTGGGAGTTGGTGACGAAAGGCAGCTCGTACTGGTTGAGCTGGTAGGCCCAGTTGTAGTCCACGGGCATGGGGCCGGCTTCGTGGCGCGTGCCCCACTCGGGATACAGCCAGTAACCGCCCGCGGGCTTCTGCTGCCACGTCTGGGTCTGCACCGCGCCCATCTCCGCGTCCGGCGCGGCGGTCCACATGCGCGTGTAGGGGACGACGTTGGGCTCGCGGTAATCCCAGCCCGTGGCCATCGTCACCGGCGAGCCCAGCGTGACGAAGCGGTAGCGGTCACCCCAGCCCAGGCCCGCGATGTCCGCGTTGGCGTTGCCGTCGAAGCCCAGGTCTCCGTAGGGCGAGCGCACGTCGGCTTGAATCCGGTCCGCGGGGAAGCCGGAGGAGTCATGGGTGATGGCGTAGAGCGGGTGGTCGCGGCCGGTGGCGAAGAGGTACTGCACCGTCACCTGCACCACGTTGCCGTCCAATGACAGCGGCCACTTCAGCTCGTGCAGCGCGTGGTGGGCGCCCTTGAAGACGGTGCGCCCGGTGCCGCGCGCGTCCTGGGTCCACGCGCCCCACGTCTGGCCGTTATTCAGGTGGCTGGTCACCATGCCCCAGCCGGGCACCTGCGGGTTCTGGCCGTCGCAGATGCGAGGGGCCCCGGCGACCTCGTAGGTGTAGCGGCGGACGTAGCCGCCATTCCAGCCCGCTGGATCCGCCGCGTTGTTGCGCACCAGCGACACCGAGCGCAGGCGGCAGTCGTGGTCGCGCCAGACGTAGCGGTCCGTCCGGAAGCCGCCCAGGTCCTGATCACACTGCAACCGCACCGGCGCGCACGTGCCGCTGGCTGGGTCCGTCCCGGGCAGGTCGGTGGCGCAGACATCCAGCCCGGCGGTGTCGCCGGGATCGCTGGGGTCGTCGTTGCGCACCTCCTTGCTGCCGCAGGCCGCCAGTCCCAGGGACAGCAGGAGCACGGCGCGGCGCGCGGAGACAGGAGCGGGGTTGATTCCAGAAGGCATGGCGGTCCCTTGTGAGGAGTGCCCCGGTCTCCTGTCACCCTCACACCCGGTGATGCAAGCCTCCACCGCGAGCGCCTGTCCGGTTCACTCCCCAACCGTCAGCAGCCGGGCAGCCAGGCCTCAGCTCCCGCGGCAGGGGGGCCCCGGAGTGCCAGGGCCGTGATCACCCTGGGGGAATGGCGGACGCACGGCAGCTCGTCGCGGTGGGAATCCTCGGCCTCTTGTCAGCACCCGCGCTCGCGGAGGAGGGGGTGGAGGG
>NZ_RAWA01000262.1 GCF_003611675.1 Corallococcus sp. CA053C | reverse complement strand
CGTACTGGTAGCGCGACACGAGCAGCGTCAGCCGCTCCAGGTTGCCGCCCACCGCCATGCCCAGCGCCAGCACCAGCCCGCTGTGCGCCAGCGCGGACACCGCCCCCAGCGCCAGCGCGTTGACGCGGGGCACGCGCGCCGCCCCCGCCGCGATGAAGATGACGCCCCGGATGCCGGGCAGGAACCGGTTCACCAGCAGCAGCCACGGCCCCGCGCGCCGCATCCGCGCCTGCACCGACTCCAGCTTCGCGTGCGTGAGCCCGAAGAACGAGCGCCCCGGGTTCGCCTCGAAGCGCTTCGCCAACCACTGGCCCACCGCGTAGTTGATGGCCGCGCCCAGCACGCTGCCCACCGTCACCACCGCCAGCACCAACCACCAGGGCTTCTCACCCCGCACGGCGTAGACGCCGCCCAGCAGCACGATGGTGTCCCCGGGAAATGGCGGCACGACGTACTCCAGCAGCGCCGCCACGCCGAGCACGAGGAACCCGAACGGCCCCAGCGACCCAATCAGCTTGTCGACGTGCTCGATCCACATCCGCGGGACACCCTTGCCTGGAGGACTCCGCGCGAGACTTAAGTCGCATCCGCGCCCGGGGAAACCCTGGAGGCCCCACCCCACACGCGGCGGTGAACACGCCGGCCCCGAAAGCTGGAACTAGCGGGGCGCTGGCCCGGGCGACGGCAGCACCGTGCCGCCGTACTGGCTGGCCGCCAGCGTGCCGCACGCGGCGCCAATCTCCTTGCCGCCCGAATAGCGCCGCGCGATGGGCGCCTTCAGAATCTGGAGGTGGTCGCGGAACGCGCTGAGCTCCTCCGCCGTGGGCGGCAGGTACTTGCCCGTCGGGTCCGTCACGTCGATGAGGTCCACCTTGATGGGGATGCCCTCGAACGCGACCTTCAGCGCCTCCGCGTCCTCGCGCCCCAGGTTGAAGCCCTGGATGGCCACGTAGGCGATCATCGCCCGCTCCCGACGCGTCTCGCTGTACTCGCGGATGGCCTCGATGAGCTCCGGCAACGGGTGCGTCTTTTCGATGGGGAGCACCTTCGCGCGCTTCTCCGGGATGGCGCTCGTCACGGAGAACGCCAGCCGGAACGGATGCCCCTCGCGCGTGTAGCGCCGGATGGCCGGCACGTGCCCCGCCGTGGAGAAGGTGATGGCCGTGCCGGAGATGGAGAAGCCCGCCGGGTGCGAGAGGATCTGCGCCGCGCGCAGCGTCTCCTTGTAGTTGAGCAGCGGCTCACCCATCCCCATGAAGACCACGCCGCCCACCCGGCGGTCCGCCTCCGCCCGCACCTGCATCACCTGGTCCAATATCTCCCAGGTCTGGAGGTTGCGCTGGAAGCCCAGCTTGCCCGTCATGCAGAAGTCGCACGCCAGCGCACAGCCCACCTGGCTGGACACGCAGACGACGTACTTCTCCTCGAAGATGGGGATGCGCACCGCTTCGATGCGGCCGCCCAGCGGGGACTCGAAGAGGTACTTCACGAAGCCGTCTTCGGCCTGCCGCCGCTCCACCACCGTCAGGGACGGCATCTGGGCCTGGGCCCGGAGCAGGTCTCCCACCCGGCGCGGCACCTGCGGCGCCTGCGCGACGGCCTCCACGGTGGGCCGGGCGTGGGCGAAGACGCCCGCGAACACCTTGCGCACCGCGACAGCAGAGGGCTCGGCCGGCGCGAGCGCCGCTTCCAGCTCCGGCAGCGACAGTGATTTCAGGTTCACGAGCAGGACTTGATCTTCGAGCGGAGGAACTCGGTCAGCTTCGCCGAGACCTCCTTGGGCATCTGCCGCGCCATGGCGCGCTTGCACAGCCCGGGAGTGGCCCGATAGGTGCTCATGAACTCCTCGCAGGGCTTGCAGCCCGACAGGTGCTCCTGGAGATGACGTGCCTCGTCAGCAGGCATCTCACCCTCGAGGAATTCCAGCAGGAGGTTGATGGAATCTTTGCACGTATACATCCGAACCTCGGCTGGCTGCGGCTCCCCTCGCTACTGTTCGAAGATGCCGAGGCGCCCTGGGGGTTTCACGCCCCGCGATTGTCCCGGTTGTAGAACAGGTCGATGGCTTCTCGCAGCGCGAGCCGCGCCCGATGCAGGCGGCTCTTGATGGCGGGGATGGAGTCCCCCGTCACTTCTGCGATCTGTTCGTAGCTGAGGCCGTCCACGTCTTTCAAGAGGAAGACCTCCCGATAGCCTTCGGGCAGCCGGTCGGTCGCCTGCTGGATGGCCTGCCCCAGCTCCGCGTCCAGCGCCTTCACCTCCGCGTCCCGGCTCCAGTCCGTGACGGGGTAGTCCGCCAGGGTGCCCCGCTCGGTGAACTCCGGCGCCTGGAGCTCCGCCTCCGCCGCCTGGGCCACCCGCCGGTGCCTCAGACGCATGAGGGCGTGGTTCGCCGCGATGCGGTGCACCCAGGAGCCGAAGGCCGCCTCGCCCCGGAAGTCCTTGAGGTGCTGGTAGGCGGACAGGAAGGTGTCCTGGGTGATTTCCGCCGCGTCCGCTTCCGAGCGCGTCATCCGCAGCGCCAGGCCGTACACCCGGTCCTGGTGCAACCCCACCAGGGCCTCGAACGCGGACACGTCCCCTTCCTGGGCCCGCCCCAACAGGAGCCGGTCTTCTTCCTGCCGGTCTTCTTCCTGGGAAGCCTCTTGGGACATGACGCCTTCCACCCAACCAGCCGGAACGTTCCGCGTCAAGGCCGACGGCGAGGCCGCCGGGAGACGAAGCGACTGACGTGTCCACTGTCCCGGACCCACAACCTGAAGGGTTCAGCGGCCCACGCCCCCGCGTACTCCACGCCAATTCGTGGCCCCCGCTCCACAAGCGCCTCCGGCACCGGCGCCCCGGACAACAGGTGCAACCCATCCGAGTCCAGCCGCTGCCGGTTGTGATTCAGGTTCAGCCCCAGCACCCGGCACAGCCGGCCCGGCCCGTCCGTGCGCTCGCCCGGCGACAGCCCCTCCACCGGCTCCACCGCGCGCACCAGCACCGCGGCCCCCACCCCTTCGGCGTCCGTCACCACGTTGAAGCAATGGTGCATGCCGTAGATGAGGTAGACGTACGCGCGCCCGGCCGGTCCGAACATCACCTCCGTGCGCGGCGTGAGCCCCTTGGACGAGTGACTCGCCAGGTCCTGCTCCCCCAGGTAGGCCTCCACCTCCACGATGCGGCCCACACGCCGACCGCTCACACCGTCCACCACCAGCAGCGTGCCCAGGAGGTCGCGCGCCACCTGCAGCGCGGGGCGGGCGTAGAACGAGAGAGGGAGCCTTTGCACGAGCGAGGTCCTTCCCGCCTCCGGGGGGTATTCGTCAACCGCTGAGCGCTTTCCATGTCCCCAGGTCCAATACTGGAGGGTCTCCGCGCCCTGCAGGCAGGCACGCGCGACAGTCCCCGCGACAGCAGTTCACACCGGCCCGTGGCTGGGGCAGATTGCGCCGCATGTCCACTCCTGGCCGGCTCTCCGGTCTCCTGCTGCCCCTCTTCTCCCTGCGCTCCAAGACGGACTTCGGCATTGGCGACTTCGGCGCGATGGAAGGCCTCTTCGGCTGGATGAAGGCCGCGCGCCAGCGGCTGCTGATGTTACTGCCCCTGCTGCCCACCGCGCCGGGCGACCCCAGCCCCTACGCCACGCGCTCCGCGTTCGGCCTGAACCCGCTCTTCATCGACCTGAACCAGGTGCCGGAGTTCCAGGCCACCGGCGGCGAGGCCGCGCTGGATGCGTCCCAGCGCCAGAAGCTGGGCGAGGCCCGCGCCGCGCCGCGCGTGCGATACGACCTGGTGTTCCCGCTGAAGGACGCCGCGTTCGCGCGCGCCTTCGACCACTTCGAGAAGCACGAGTGGACGCCCCGCACGAAGCGCGCCCAGGAGTTCCAGCAGTGGCGCGAGGCCCAGGGCGAGTGGCTGGAGAGCTACGCCCTCTTCACCACCCTGAGCGAGCGGGAGGACCGCCGCCCCTGGTGGCAGTGGCCCGAAGGGCTGAGCACGCGCAAGCCGGAGGCGCTGAGGGCCGTGCAGACGCCGGACGTGGAGCGCCGCGTGCGCTACCACGCCTGGCTCCAGTGGCTGGCCGAGGCGCAGTGGAACCAGGTGCGCCAGCAGGCGAAGGCGAAGGACGTGCTGCTGTGCGGCGACGAGCCCTTCATCATCGGGCAGGACAGCTCCGACTGCTGGGCCCACCCGGACATCCTGCGCCGTGACGCGCGCCTGGGCGTGCCGCCGGACGACTTCTCCGCCACGGGCCAGGACTGGGGCCTGCCCTACTTCGACTTCGCGGCGATGGAGAAGGACGACTACGCGTGGCTGAAGAAGCGCGCGGCCAAGGCGGCCAGCTACTACGACCTGCGCCGGGTGGACCACGCGGTGGGCTACTTCCGCCAGTGGATCCGTGACGACAAGAACCCCACCGGCTACTTCGTGCCGGCGGACGAGCCCACGTGGCGCCGCCAGGGGGAGAAGCACTTCCGCCTGCTGTCGGAGGGCGCGGGCATCGTCGCCGAGGACCTGGGCGTCATCCCGCCCTTCGTGCGGCAGATCCTCGCGGAGCTGAAGCTGCCCGGCTACCGCGTGCTGCGCTGGGAGCGCGACGACAACACCTACCGCGACCCGCACGGCTTCCCCGCCGTGTCGCTGGTCACCACGGGCACCCACGACACGGAGCCCCAGGCGGAGTGGTGGGAGCAGGCGCGCGAGGACGAGCGCCAGAACGCCGCCCGCGTGTGGCCGGAGTTCCAGGGCGTGGCGGTGACGCGCGAGTTCACCCCGGACATCCACCGCGCCACGCTGGCCGCCACGCTCAACGCGGGCTCGGACCTGTGCGTGCTGCCGTGGCAGGACGTGCTGGGCACCCGCGACCGCATCAACCTGCCGGGCACCATGGGCGACGCCAACTGGGCCTACCGCATCGCCCAGAACACGGACGCGCTCCTCCAGGAGCCGCAGACGAAGGACGCCGCGGAGCGCCTGGCGTGGCTCACCGCCTCGTCACGCCGCTGACCGCGCTGGGATGACGCCCGCTGCCCGGAGCCGCTGGAGGTCCAGCCGCTCCGGGTGTCGCGGCCCCCGGGCGATGCACTTCAGGCGATGCACTTCAATCGATGCACTTCACCTGGCCGGGGAAGCCGTCGAAGACGGCGCACTTGCGGCCGGCCTTCGCGCACTCCAGCCGGTCGCAGATGTTCTCCACGACGCACAGCGGGGGCGAGCGTCCGAAGTCCAGGAACAGCTCCGCGCAGAAGCGGAAGGGATCCGCGCACCCGAGCGAGCCGCAGTAGGGCGTGTCGGAGAGGTTCTCCCCCTCCTTGAGCTTCACCACCTCGTCCTCGTCCACGCCGCAGCCGGTGACGAGCACCAGCGTGGCCGACAACAGCATCGCGATTCGCCGGACCATAGACCCCCGAATCTGGCGCACCCCGGGCCCGGTTGCACGCGCCGCGACCACGGCCGGGGCCTAAAGGACATTGCCCCCGGACTGGAGGTCGCGGAATGCGACACTCCTGCCACAAAGAAACATTGGGAAACGCGTCCGGCGCTGGTGTTCCGCTAAGAAACATGGCGTGGCCGACGTCCGACTCCTCCGCTTCCGCTCCGCCGTGCCCCTCGCGCTGGTCGTCCTGCTGACGGCCTGTGCCACCACGTCTTCCGCCCCGCCTTCAGGGCCGAAGGTGAAGTCCCTGGACATCGAGGGGACGAAGCAGGTGGACGACGGGGACATCAAGGACCGCATCCTCACGTCCGCCACGCCCTGGTACGCGTTCTGGCCGTTCGGCAAGGCGCACTACTTCGACACCAACGCGTGGCAGGCGGACCTGCGCCGCATCGAGCGGTTCTACCAGGCGCAGGGCTTCTACCAGGCGCAGGTGGAGTCCAACGAGGTGGTGCCCGACGGCGACAAGGCCGTGCGGCTGAAGGTCGTCGTCAACGAGGGCGCCCCCACCGTCATCGAACGCATCGAGCCCCACGGCCTGGAGCCGCTGGGCGAGGGGCCGGACGCACCGTCGCAAAGGCAGCGCGAGCGCATCCTGGAGGACCTGCCCATGCACGCGGGCGACGTGTTCCGCGAGGACACGTGGCTCGTCACCAAGGACCTGGTGCAGCAGCGGCTCAAGGACCTGGGGTACGCGGAAGCAGAGGTCGGCGGCGAGGTGCGGGTGGACGTGGCCACGCAGAAGGCCGTCGTGGACCTGCAAGTGACGCCGGGCCTGCGCTACCGCTTCGGCAACATCTTCATCGCCACGGACGCCAACCCGCAGGTGCCGCCCCGCCGCATCATCGAACAGACGCAGGGCGCCGTGCACAAGGGCGACTACTTCAGCGAGACGGCGCTGGCGGAGGCGCAGGCGCGCGTGTTCCGCATGGGCGTCTTCGGCGCGGTGAAGGTGAACCGGGGCGCGCCGGACCGGCAGAACGCCACGGTGCCGGTGGTGGTGGACGTGCGCGAGTCACCCTTCCACTCCATCCGGCTGGGCGGCGGTATCGGCGTGGACGCCGCGCGCCAGGAAGGCCGCATCCTGGGCGAGTGGAGCAACCGCAACTTCCGCGGAGGCCTCCGGCGCCTCACGCTGCGCGGGCGCCTGGGCTACGCGTTCATCCCCAACGTGCTGTCCAGCCTGCGCAACGACGAGGGCTCGCAGGACGGCCCGGTGTTCGAGTTCACCACCGAGTTCGAACAGCCGCGCTTCCTCTTCCGCGACGTGCGCCTGCAGGCCTCCGTCACCGCGGAGAAGGGCCTCGAACAGGCGTATTCGTTCTATGGCGGCTACCTCAAGACGGGCGTCATCTGGCAGCCGCACGAATCCTTCTCCGTCTTCCCCTCGTACAACCTCCAGCTCTACCGGCTGAAGGGACAGGTGTCGGCGGACGAGAGCGTCCCGCCCATCATCCTGGGCTGCAACAACCCGGAGGGAAAGTGCGACGTCGCGTTGAGCTTCCTGGAGGTGGCGTTCGCCTGGGACCGGCGCGATGACCGCACCGAGCCGCGCGACGGCTACTACCTGGCGCTGTCCGTGCAGAAGGGCGGCGGGCCGTTCTTCGGCAACTACGACTACGTCCGGCTGCTGCCGGACCTGCGCTACTACCACTCCATCGGGGAGAACAAGGACCTGACGCTGGCGGTGAAGCTGCGCATGGGCACGCTGGATCCGGCGGGCGGCGGCCAGAGCTCCATCGTCACCCGCTTCTTCTCCGGCGGCGCCACCGCCATGCGCGGCTTCAACGGCCAGCGCCTGTCACCCATGACGCCCCTGACGCCCACCTACAAAGAGGACGACGACGGCAACCGGCTGCTGGACGCGAACGGCAACCCCATCCTGGACGATTGGGACACCGTGCCCGTGGGCGGCAACAGCCTGTTCGAGAGCACCGTGGAGGTGCGCTACCTGCTGACGAAGAGCCTGATGCTCGCCGTCTTCTACGACTCCGGCCTCGTGGGCGTGCAGAACTTCCTGGGCAAGAACGCGCCCAGGCTGTTCGGTCCCGAGCACTACCACGCCCTGGGCGCCGGCCTGCGCTACCTCACGGTGGTGGGACCCATCCGACTGGACATCGCCCGACGGTTGAACATCGGGCAGGGATTGCCCGTCAGCGATCCCGGATACATCTATCCGTCCTCCGGTGGATGTCTGGGCTTCGGACGCAAGTTCGACAAGTCCTCGACCTCCCCGGAAGCCGCGTTCGCGGGTGCCCCTGAAGGGCTGTGCGCGGTCCATATCTCCATTGGAGAGGCGTTTTGACCAGGCGCGCGCGTTGGGGTCGGAGGGTGCTGTGGGGCCTGCTGGGCCTCGTCGGCCTCGTCGTCCTGCTCGTGGTGGGCGCGCTCGTCTACGCCACCAGCGCCGCCGGTTCGGCCCGCATCGCGCGCTTCGGCGTCGACCTGGCGAACAAGCAGCTGGCCGGCCGGCTGGAGCTGGGCGGGTTCGACCTGGACCGCGACGGCGCGGTCCTCACCGGCATCAAGATCTACACGCCCGAAGGCGAGCTCGCGGCGGAGATCGCCCGCGTGGAGGCGCGGCTGCACCTGTCCCCGCTGCTGGGCCAGGAGGTGGACCTGACGAAGGTGCGCATCGAGACGCCCCGCCTGTACCTCGTGCAGGACGAGCGCGGCCTCAACCTGATGCGCGCCCTGGCGCCCCGGGAGCCCAAGCCGGAGGAGCCGGCCACCGAGAGCCAGAGCAAGCTGCGCTTCAACCTGAAGGACTTCGTGCTGAGCCACGGCTACGTGGACTTCCAGCAGGAGCTGCCCGACGGCGGCGAGCGCCAGGTGCGCCTGGAGGAGTTCGGCGCGAAGGGCGAGGGTCACTACGCGCTGGCGACGCAGGACTTCGCGGGCGTCATCGAGGCCACGGGCGGCCTCACGCGTCCGCTCACGGGCCCGGTGCGGCTTTCGCTCAAGGGCTCCGGGCAGGAGCTGGCGCGCACGGTGGAGGTGCAGCTGGGGCTCGCGGGCGTGGAGGCGGACCTGGGCGCGAAGCAGACGGGCGAGACCGCGGCGACGGTGGAGCTGCGGCGGCTGTTCGTGCCGCCTGAACCCGTGAAGGCGTTCGTGCCCGCGTACCCGCTGGTGGTGCCCATCGAAGCGAAGGGCACCGCGTCCCTGGACGGCGACCTGGCGCGGGCGAAGCTGGGCGCGTCCGCGGGCAAGGCGACGCTGGACGTGGCGGGCGACGCGAACCTCAAGACGTTCCGCACGCAGGAGACCACCGTGAAGGCGCGCGGGGTGAACCTGGCGGAGCTGATGGAGGACGGCATCCCCACGAACATCGCCGCGGACCTCATCGCGCATGGCGGTGGCGACAGCGTGGACACGCTGGACGGCGACGTGTTCCTCACGGTGTCCCCGTCCGAGTACCGGGGCCAGTCGGTGGGCCCCATCGAGCTGAAGGCCAGCGCCAGGGACGGCCGCTACCAGGTGGGCAACCTGCGGGTGATGATGCCGGGCGCCGCGTTCATCGCGTCCGGCGAGGGCACCTCGAAGAAGCTGGAGGCGCGCGGCAGCCTGTCCGCGGGCGACCTCAAGCTCCTGTCGCAGGCGCTGGACAAGCTGCTGCCCGGAGGCACGGTGCCGCCCTTGTCCGGCAGCGGTTCGCTGGAGCTTCAAGTCGCGGGTCCGCCGAGCACGCCGGGCGTGAAGGTGGACGGCAACTTCGTCACGCTGGGCTACGGCGACCTCGCCATCAAGGACCTGTCCCTCAAGGCCAGCGTCCCGGACGTCACCCGCCCGCTCACCACCGACGCCACGGTGCTCGTGAGCGAGTTGAAGACGGGGGGCCGCACCTTCCGCGACCTGTCCGTCGCGCTCACCACCGCCGCGAACCGGGAGCTGACGGCGAGCGTGCGCGTGGAGGGCGACGCGCAGCTCGCGCTGGGTGTGCAGGGCACGGTGGACGCGGACAACGAGGGGCTCGCCATGCGCGTCTTCACGCTGTCGTGGCCGGAGGCCACCTGGACGCTCCAGGAGCCCACGCACCTGGCCTTCGGCGGTGGACGCATCGCGCTCTCGCCGCCGCTCCAGTTGGCGTCGGGGCCGCAGACGCTGAAGGTGGCGGCGGTGAAGGACGGCGAGCGCGTGGACGCGCGCATCGACCTGGGCGCGTTCGACCTGTCGAAGCTGCCGCGCATCGCGGTGCCGGAGTCGCTGGGGCTGGGCGGCACGCTGTCCGGCCACGTCGCGGCGAAGGGGCGCATGGCCCGGCCGGACGCGGACGTGGACCTCACCTGGGCGGATGGCCGTGCTCGCGGTTACGAGGGCCTGGGGCTCTCCCTGAAGGCCGGGTACGTGAAGGACCGCGTCAGCGGCACGCTGACCGCGGGCCTGAGCGCTGCCCGCCTGAACTCCGCGTTCGACGTGCCGGTGCAGGGCGTGCTGCGCCGCCGCAACGAGCCCTTGTCCCTCACGGTGAACCTGGAGAAGTTCGACGTCGCGGAGGTGCTGAAGCTCGCCGGGCAGGCGCCCGGTCCCACCGGCCAGATGACGGGCACGCTGGTGGTGAACGGCTCCGCGAAGGACCCGCGCCTGGACCTGAAGTTGAACGGCCGCGACCTGCGCTACCCGGGCCGCCCGGAGGCCCTCTTCGCGCAGGCGTTCGGCGTGGATCTCCACGCGAACTCGCAGCCGGAGGACGCCACGCTGGCCGCCCGGGTGGACGTGACGGGGCTGGGCCCGCAGGCGTACGTCGCGCTGAAGACGCCCTTCACGCTGGCCGGCGTCATCGCGAAGCCGCCCACGCCCGCGCAGGCGCTGGAGGCGCCACTGCACCTGGAGGCGCTGGTGGCGGAGCTGCCGCTGACGCTGCTGCAGGGCATGGAGGGCGTGGACAAGCCGAACGGCACGGTGACGCTGAAGGCGGACGTGACGGGCACCGCGCTGGCGCCGCTGGGCCGGGTGGAGCTGCTGGCGCGCGCGGTCACCGTCAACGGCGTGCCCCCGCTCAACGGCTCCGCGCTGGCGCTCGCGGGGGACAAGGACGTGAAGGTGACGCTGGACGTACAGCGTCCGAACGGGCCGCTGGCGACGCTGGAGGCGCGCATCCTGGCGCCGCTGGCCGCGCTCCAGGACCGCGAGGTGGTGAGCCGGGTGCCCTTCCGCATGAAGGGCCGCGTGGGACCGGTGCCCCTGGGTGAAATCCCCGGCATGGTGCAGCCGGGCCAGGGCAACCGCGGGCCGCAGGGCGTGCTGTCCATGGAGCTGGCCGCGCGCGGGACGCCGGAGGCGCCGGAGATTGAAATGAGCGCGGGCATGCAGGGCCTGGGCGTGGCGCAGACGGCGCTGGGCCAGGCGCGCCTGGACTATGCCTACTCCGGCGCGAAGTCCCTCTTCGACGCGATGCTCACCGCGCCCGGGGGCGGCTCGCTGGTGCTGGGCGGCACGATGGCGCTGGACCTGTCGCTGCCCGCGTTCCAGGCCGCGCAGGGGCCGGCGAAGAAGGTGGACCGGGCGCCGGTGGAGCTGACGCTGCGAGCGCGCGCCTTCGACCCGTCGTTCCTCTCCGGCATCTCACCGTACCTGCGCACGCTGGGCGGCATCATCCAGGCGGACGCGAGCCTGGGCGGCACCGTGGGCGCGCCCACCTTCAAGGGCGACCTCGCGTGGAAGGACGGCAAGCTGGGCCTGATGGGCTACGGCGAGTACCACGACATCCAGCTCGCGCTGAACGCGTCGCAGGAGCGCATCGACCTCAAGCAGCTCACCGCGAAGTCGGGCGGCGGGTCGCTGGAGTTGACGGCCACCGCGAACCGCCAGGGCAAGAGCGGCGAGTTCATCCTGGAGGGCAAGGGCCGCACGAAGAACCTGCCCATCGTGGTGGAGGACCAGCTCATGGCCCTCCTGACGATGAACCTGTCCATGAAGGGCAGCCTCACGGAGCGGCTCGTCAACATCAACGACCTGAACATCCCGGAGGCCCACATCGAGCTGCCGGAGGCCAAGCGCAAGGACCTCCAGCCGCTGGAGCGCCCCGTGGACGTGGTGATGGTGCGCAACGGCGTGCCGGTGGACAAGCGCAAGAAGCCCAAACAGCAGGCACCCACGCAGGTGGCCACCGGCGGCGATCCGCGCAAGGAGCCGGACGCGGCCCCGGGCACGCGCGGCAGTCCGCCCCCGGAGCCGGGCACCGCCGTGGGCGGCGCGGGCAGCCCCACGTCCCAGGCCGAGGCGGAGGCGCAGGAGGAGGACGGCGAGGACGAGGGCCCGCCGCAGCGTCAGTTCTGGGTGAACATCAACGCGCCCCGCAACCTGTGGGTGCGCGGCTCCGACCTCAACATGCAGCTGGGCCTGTCCGAGGGCTTCCGCGTCGAGTACGCCAACGAGGCGCGCATGTTCGGCGAGGTGATGGTGCTGCTGGGCCGCGTGGACGTGCTGGGCCGCCGCTTCGACGTGCAGCGCGACAGCCAGGTGCGCTTCACCGGCCCGGTCCTCACCCCGTACATCAACGTCACCGCCGAGCACCGCAACGACAACGCGGCCGTCACCGTCTTCGTCACCGTGCGCGGCCAGGGCAAGGAGATCACCCTCAAGACGAGCAGCGAGCCGGCCCTGCCGGAGTCGGAGATCTACACGCTGCTCGCCACCGGCCGGCGCACACTGGAGCGCGGCTCCGGCGCGTCCATGAACGCGGGCGCGCAGGCGGCGTCGGTGGTGGGCTCGTTCGTCGCCAACGAGGCGCGCAAGGCCATCGCCGCGAAGCTGCCGCTGGACGTGCTCTCCATCGAAGCGGGCGACAGCGGCATCGCCGGCACCAAGCTGGAGGTAGGCACCTACGTGACGGATAAAATCTACGTGGGCTACACCGGCCGCGTGGGCGCGAACCTCCAGAAGGGGGAGAACGCCAACGCCGTGCGCTTCCAGTACCTCTTCAGCCCGCGCTGGAGCCTGGAAGGCCAGTACGGCGACGCGCGCTCCGGCGGCCTGGACCTCATCTGGACGAAGGAATACTGACCGCGCGCCCGGGCGAGGACTTCCGCCCGGGCGGCTTCCGGCCCCGCTGCTACAGCGCGTACACCTGGTAGCACGCGCCCATCGGACCCACGCCCGTGGTGCCCGCGCCGGGCGCATCCCGCCACACGCCTTCCGCACCGCACTGCTGCCAGAGGGTGCTGGAGGCCTGCACGCAGGTGCGCGTGGGCACGCCCCGGCCCAGGCGCGTGGACTGGCAGTAGGGGAAGGACACGTTGCAGTTGGACGGCTTCACCGTGCTGCCCGCGGTGAAGGTGCCCGACAGGCACTGACGCCACAGCGCGTCCGACGAGCTCTGCACGCACGACGCCTCCGGCACCGTGGCGTCCACCGTGCCCGAGTAGCAGCCTTCCACGGTGCTCGTCGGCCACGGGTAGGCCGTGGCGTAGCGGTTGTAGATGGAGGCCATCAGCGACGAGCCGCCCACGGTGGTGCGGCCGCACTGGATGGCATACGCGCCCACCCAGGGCGTGTACGTGTAGAGCGCCGCGGTGACCTTGTTCGCGGGCTTCACCGAGCACGGATCCAACGTGGCCTTCGTCACCCCCACCTTCCAGCCGGAGACGGTGGTGCCGCTCGTCTCCAGGTCCGTGAGGTAGCCGCGCATCTTCTTCGCGGCGCACTCCACCTGCTTGCCGAAGCCCACGTATTGCGCGTCACAGCCGCTGGAGTCCGGACAGCCACAGCCCGTCGCCTTGCTCAGGTTGGTGGAGGTGCCGCTCTGGATGAGGCTGGACTCGCCCTGGATGCGCGCCAGCATGTACAGCGGGCTGATGTTGGACGCGCGCGAGCGCTCCACGATGAGCGTCGCCGCCGTCTTGCCGTAGGCGGGGTCGGTGTAGCCCGCCAGGTACGAGCCCTGCTGCTGGAGGAACTGCTGCACCTGCGCCGGGGTGATGGCCGCGCCACCCGTGACGTCCGAGTCCTCCAGCAGGCGGTGCATGTCGTACTTCGTCGTCGCCTCCTGCAGCACCTGCCCCGTCAGCTCGTCCACGACGGGGGCCGGCGCCTCGTCATCCAGGGGACCACAGCCGACCGCCAGCAGCGCGGGCACCAACAGCACGCACACTCGGAGCTTCATCTCTCACACCTCGGGAAAGGGCCGCGGGAGTCAGGCGCCGACGGGGGCCGGCCCCGCCCCGTGGCCAGGGGAACCGGGGCTGTAGCCGCTGGGGCGAGGCCGACTCAAGACATTCCTGGAATTTGAGAATAGCCCCTGAAGGTGGGAGGTCCGGTGCCCTGGCGGGCAGGGCACGCACGGGGG
>NZ_RAWA01000261.1 GCF_003611675.1 Corallococcus sp. CA053C | reverse complement strand
GGGCTGGGAGGGATCCAGCCGCAGCTTCCGGGACTCCGGCAGCAGCGTGTCCTGGAAGTGCAGCAGCTGGCTGCGCGTGGCCCGCATGCCCATCGTGTCCCAGACATCCTCCACCTGGATGGAGTCGTCCTTGTCGATGAGGAAGAAGGCGGGCTGGCCATCACACACGGCATTGGTGAGCAGGTATTGGGCCCGCTCGCTGCCCGACACGAAGCGCTTGGCCCCGGACAGGCGCCAGCCTCCCTCGGCTCGGCGGGCCTCCTGGTGAGGCATGAGGAACCTGTTGCCGCTGGTGGGCTCGGACAGGGCGTTGCCGAACCAGGCACCCTCACGGAACCTGTCGTGGAAGGAGGCCACCAGCGCGGGCTCCGGCAGGGCCAGGAAGGCGAGCCCCGAGCCCTGGTGCATCAACCAGAGCGTCCCGAAGGAGGCGCTGCCCCGGCTCAGGATGCTGACGACGCGCCCGAAGGTCAGCCAGGAAGTACCCTCCAGCAGCGCGGTGTTCAGCGGGGACTGGGCCATGGCCTCGAAGCCCTCGTCGGGCAGAGAGGTCTCCCGGTCATGCCGTGCGGCGTGCTCGGCCAGCAGCCGCTGGATCCGCTCTGCTTCGGCCAGACAGTCTGCATCACTCATCGTTCGTTGGGGCTGGGGCATGAACCGGCACGATGCACCAGTTGCGCGGGTGCGTGAATCCTCGACGCGCACGGGCGGGCTAGTATGCTAGCAATCTAGCAACGAGGAGGGCCGGGTGGCCGACGACGTGAAGCAGTTCAACGTGTACCTGCCGACGGGGCTCATCCGTGAGGTCAAGCACCACGCGGTCGAGACCGAACAGTCGTTGTCGGCGATCGTGGCTGCCGCCCTGCGCGCCTACCTCGACCAGCAGCCATCCAAGAGGAGGAAGCCATGACGACGGACGGAATCGCAGGACTGCTCATCGAAACGCACAACTGGGGCAAGACGGTCGCGTTCTGGAAGGCGCTTGGGTACGAGCTCGAGTTCGAGACCGACCACCACTCCGGGCAGCTCCGCCATCCGGGGGGCGGGCCGTACCTCTTCGTCGCCGAGCGTCCGGCGGGCACCCCGTTGCAGCTTCAGCCGGTGCTCGCAGTGCGCGACGCCGCGACGTTCTCGCCTCCGGATTCGGGCCGCGTCGTGCGCCCGTTCGAAGCGCAGCATTGGGACGCGGTCGAGATGCTCCTCGCGGACCCCGACGGCCGGCACCTCCGTGTGCAAGCGGCGTTGCCCGCGGGCACCCCCAAGGAGCACCCCCATGGCTGACACGGCGAACGCTGCTCCCGACAACACCGCCGTCCGGGTCGCGTTGTGGCGTGCCCTGCACGTGCAGGTGGACGCACCGCCGCATGTGCTCGAAGACGAGGTGGGCCTCCGGCTCGTGGCGCCCGACGAGGGTTGGCGACAGCGGCCGGACATGCATCCGGTGCGAACGGGCCGCTCGCGGGCGTCTATCGTGGCGCGTGCGCGGTTCATCGAGGACCTCGTCGAAGCGCGCGCCCGGCAGGGCGTCTCGCAGTACGTGTTGCTCGGGGCGGGCCTGGACACGTTCGCGCAGCGCAGGAGCGGGCTCACCGAGGGACTGCGCGTGTTCGAGGTCGAGCAGCCGGGCACGCAAGCGTGGAAGCGTTCACGGCTGGTCGAGCTTGGCTTTGCGATTCCCGAGCGCCTGCGCTTCGTGCCGGTGGACTTCGAGGCGAACGAGTCCTGGCTGGAGCAGCTCGTGCGCGCGGGCTTCGAACCGGGACGGCCCGCCGTGGTCGCCTCGGCGGGCGTCGCCATGTATCTGACGAAGGAGGCGATCGCGGCGACGCTGCGGCAGGTGGCAGGGCTCGCCCGGGGCTCGACGTTCGTGATGTCCTTCATGCTCCCGTTCGAGCACGTCGAACCGGAGGAGCGTGCGGGCCTTGAGGGCGCCGCTCGAGGCGCACGGGCGGCCGGCACGCCGTTCATCAGCTTCTTCACCCCGCCGGAGCTCCTCGCGTTGGCGCGGGAGGCCGGCTTCGCGGACGTGCAGCATGTCTCCGCCGCGCAGCTCACGGAGCGCTACTTCGCGGGCAGGGCCGACGGGCTCCGGCCGTCGAGCGGCGAGGAGCTGCTGGTGGCGACGACGTAGCGCGTGTCAGCGAACGGGTGGCCTCCGGTCAGGGCAGCCCGTCCATCCGGCCGTCACCGGCGAGGATCTGCTGGTAGCGACGCTGTAGCGCGTCCGCGAACAGGTGGCCTCCGGTCAGCGCAGCCCGTCCAGGATGAGCCCGCGGCGCTGGTGGTCCTGCATTCGCGCGCCGTCGTGCGCCACCACCTGGTGCAGTTCGGGCGCGGTGCGCTGAAGGTCGTGCAGCCACCGCAGCTGGTGCGCCATCGCCTGCGCATCCTCGCCGCCCAGCCAGTTGGTGAGCCTCGGGTGCATCCGCGGGAGCCGGATGTTGTCCTGGTGCCAGGCCACGTCGCCGACGAGCAGGAGCTCGCGTCCGTCGGCGAGCCGCACGTACACCAGCTGGGTGCCGGGCGTGTGGCCCGGCGCCTTGATGAGGACCACGCCGGGGCGCAGCAGGTGCATGCGCTCGTATTTGAGCGGCGTGAATCGGGCGCGCAGTTCCGCGGTGAAGCCGGCGTCCAGCGCGTCCGGACCGTTCAGTTGCTCGTCCGTGAGGTGGACCTTGCCCGCCACCTCGTCCAGGTAGGCCGAGTGCGCGATTCCCGCGCAGTGGTCGAAGTGCTCGTGGGTGACGACCGTCGCATCCGCGCGGCGCAGCGCCTCCTGGATCCGGGCATAGGCCGCGGCGTCGAACTCCGAGCCGGGGAACTGGGCCTGCTGGGTCTGCGCGTCGCTCCCGACGTCCACCAGCACCGTGCGGCCGTCGGCATAGACGAGCTGGTACGCGTAGAACTCGAAGGTGTCGCTGCCGAAGCCGTCGCCGGCCACCACGAGCGCGTGCGGCACCCCGGAGGCCCTGCCCACGCGCTGGCTGCGCAGCTCGACGGGGAGCGGCGCTCCGGTGGAGACGGCCAGTGCCCGGATGGCGCCCAGGTCGGCGTCGAAGCGCGAGGTGTCCGGGACGCTGACGGCGCTCAGCCCCACCGCCACGACGACGACCAACACCAACAACAGGGCCGCGACGGCGAGGCCCAAGCGACGCCACAGGGTTCTTCTCATGGCCGGCATCCTACCGATTTCCGCCGCCCCGATTCCTTCACGGATCACCCGGGGAACCGCCCCAGGCCTCTCCTTGGAGCATCGCCTTCAGCCGCGGGTAGCCGTGCTCGACCTGCAACGCGTGGCACCACTGCTGGAAGTACTCCGTCAGCCGGGCGCGGTGGGCGTGGGTCTGTTCGTGGTGCAGCTCGTAGTCCTTGCGATTCTGGACCTTGTCGCCCACCAGCATGGCGTTGACCTCCACCAGGGGCGACAGCCGGATGCCTTCCGGCGGCAGCGTGGCGTGGGAGAGATAGGCATTGGCCACGGAGCGATACTCCATGGCGAGCCCCAGCACGAAGGCCCCGTCGGGAACGGGCTCCAGGGCCTGGGCGACCCGCGCGTAGTGCTCCCGCAGGTCCTGGTCGCCCTGGACGAGGGGATGCAGGCAGAACGCCCGCATGGCCTGCGGTGATGCCTGGGTGCGAAGCATGACGGCCAGCCCTTCATGAATGTGGTTCATGAAGGGGACCTGGCTGCGCCTGGCGCGTTGCTGGCCGTAGAAGACCCGGATGAGCCCGTGCTCGGTGCTCTGAAGCACACCTGAGCCCTTGAGGGCGGCCCAGGTGGAGGGATGCAGGTCCGGAGGGGGTCGGGTTGGCATGGCGCCTCATGCCTCCCGTTACGCCTTGCGCCCCCGCCTCATCCGGGACGCCAGCGCGACGAGGGCCAGCCACGCGAGCGGTGCCACCGGGGCCGCGCCGCAGCCGCAGCCGGTGTCGTTGCCCTCGCTGATGGGATCGCCCGTGCCCGCGTCCGTGACCGGGCCCGTGCCTGCGTCCGCCGGGTTCGGGTCGCAGCTTCCGTCACCGACGCACACCGTCACCTGCGCCTCGCTCCGCATTCCCGCCGTGTCCACCACGACGAACCGGACGGTGTGCCCCCCGGCCGAGAGCTCCGTGGTGTCCCAGCGGTTGTGCTCGCCACCGAAGTGGAAGTGGTTGTCCGAACGGGTGTCCGTGTATTGCAGCACGCCGTCCACGTAGAACTCGGCGCGCGTGCAGCCCACGTCGTCCTGGCAGTCGCCGAAGAACTCCGCCGTGTTGCCGGACACGCGCTCACCCTCCATGGGGCGCGTGAGGACGGCGCGCGGCGGCGCATCCACCGTCGGGACCAGGGTGACGGTCTGCTCCGCGTCCGGCAGCACGCCGTTGCTCACCCGCACCAGCACCGTCACGGTGTCCGTCGTCGGAGGCGTCCAGGTGAGGACGCCGGTGGCCGCGTCGATGATCATCCCCGCGGGCACCGTGCCTCCCAGGGAATAGGTCGGCTCCGGCCGGCCCCGCGCCTCCACGTCATAGCGGTAGACCGAGCCCACCACGGCGGTGCTGACGGGCGTGGAGGTGATGACGGGCGGCAGCGGCTCGTCATCCACCTCGGTCGCCTCCAGCGTGCGCGCGTCCAGGCCCGGCGCGGCGACGGTGATGGTGGCCGTCCCGTCCTGGTTGTCCGCGTCCGACGCGGCCCTCAGCGTGACCGTCCTGGGCGTGTTCCAGTTGGAGGTCGTGAACGCGAGCGTGGCCCCGTCCTGCACGGTGACGTCCTCGTCCCCCTGCGTGCGCGCCACGTTGACGGTGACGTTCGACGTGGGCTGCTTGGAGAGCGACACCGTGAAGGTCGCGGTGGCGTTCTCCGGGACGGACACCCGCGTGGAGGACAGCACCAGCCGGGCCGCGTTGTCGTCGATGGTCGACGCCACCACCGACTCGTCCGCCAGGCCCGCCGCCGTCACCACGAAGGTGGCCGTGTCCGTGACGGCGTCCGCGTCCTCCGCCGCCGCGAGCGTGACGACCTGGGGCGTGGCCCAGTCCGTGGGGGAGAAGGTGAAGGGGGACTTGCTGGCCACGGTCAGGTCCTCGGAGCCGCCCAGGGCGCGGGTCACCTGCACCGTCACGGGCGCGGTGGGGGCCTGCGCCAGCCGCACGGTGAAGGCGGCGCGACCGTTCTCCACCAGCCGCAGGTTGAGCGAGGACACCACCAGCTTCTGCGCGGTGGTGGCCGGGGTGATGCGGCGCAGGACGCCGCTGGTGACGCCCATGGTGTAGAGCGCTCCGTCCGGTCCCACCGCCATGTCGACGTGCGAGGAGAAGGCCGTGCCCCACGTGTCCACCGTCGCCACCGAGTTGTCCGCCGCCAGCGTGGCGCGGGTCACGCTGCCGGAGTTGTAGTCACCGAAGAAGTAGTTGCCGCGGTACTCGGGGGAAAAGAGGGTGGCGTCATAGAAGGTGCCGCCCGTGATGGAGCCGCCCAGGTTCTGCGTCTCCGCGGTGCCTCCGCCACTGCTCGCATCCGGGAGGCCCGGCTGGGCCACGGTGAAGGTGGTGGCCGAGGGCTCCCGCGGGGCGCTCGCGACGTAGAAGTTGCCGTTGAAGCTCGCGTCGCCCACGCCCTTGAAGGTGATGCGCTCGCCCTTGCGGAAGCCGTGCACCCCGGTGGTGGTGAAGGTGGTGACGCCGCCGCTGCGCACCGCGCCTCCCGTGGCCAGCAGGTTGCGCGTATCAATCCCGTTGGTGCGGTACTTGATGACGGGGGCGATGTAGTTGCCGGTGGCGGGCTGGTTGTTCTCGAAGTCGTTGTAGCCGGCGTGGGCGCGCTTGTTCACGACGAAGATCTGCTCGTAGCCCGTGCCCACGGTGTTGATCCACAGGAGGCCGGTGGTGGGCTGGAACGTGAAGGTGAACGGGTTTCGGAAGCCCTGCGCCCAGATGTACTCGTTGTTGGGGCCCACGCCGTCGTTGAACGGGTTGTCGTTGGCGGGGGTGCCATCCAGGTTGGCGCGGCCCACCTTGGCCGCCAGCGACGTCAGGTCCGCGTCCACGCCCGTGCCGTTGCCCAGGTCGCCAATGGACCAGTAGAGCTTCCCGTCCGGCCCGAAGCCCAGCCCGCCGCCGTCGTGGTTGTTGCCTGCGGTGGGCAGCTTCGTGAGGACCTCCGTGCGCGCGGTGCCGGTGCCGTTGGCGTCCGTGTACCGGACGATGCGCTGCTCGGAGGCGGAGACGGTGACGAAGAAGTAGACGTAGCGGTTGACCACGTAGTTCGGATCAAACGCGATGCCGATGAGGCCACACTCGCTGTTGGTGTGGACGGCAGGCTCCGTGGCGAACACGCGGGTCACCAGCGTCTTCGTGCCTGCTTGCGTCTCCGGGACGCCGTCCTTCAGCGCCACCGTCCGCACCACGCCGTCCTTGAGGGTGACGAACAGGCGGCCGGAGCCATCCGGCGCCCACGCCATGCCGGTGGCGGGAACCAGGGTGTTGGACGTGTAGTCGGTTTCCACGAAGCCACCGGGCACCACGGCCCAGGCTGGCGCGCACAGCAGCAGGAACAACAGGGATGCGATGAGGGGGGAGCGCATGGTCCGTGACGCTACCGCACGCGCCGTGCTCTTCCGTCACTCATCCGCGTGAAGCCCGCGATGACGCTGCGTCATCGCGGGCTTTTTCCAATCCGGCTGCCGGCACTGCGACTGCCCGTCAGCCAGGCAGGTCTCACGCGGACGTCAGCGCGCCGTGGTCGCGACCTGGGTGTGGGGCTTGCCGTCCGGCGTCGAAGCCAGGGCCTGACCGAGCTTCCGGGCGTTCGCCAGCGGTCCGCGTGCCAGCTCCTGCCCGGTGAAGTCCAGCACCTGGGCGAAGACCTTCTCGAAGCCCTTCTTCAGGCCCATGGACTCGTGGGGCTCACCCTTGGAGTCCGCGACCATGAAGAGCGATGAATCCATGTCCGGCGGAGGCGTCTCGCCGTTCTTGAGGAAGAGCTTGCGCATGAGACCGAGCGACTCGGCGTGGCCCTTGCGGATCTCCCCCTTCGCCATGCCCTTGAAGAGGCCCGGGACATCGCGCAGGTCCACATGGACGACGACGATGGGCTTCTCCGCGCGCACGTCGTAGATGAACTGGTAGGCGTGCTGACGCAGCTCCTCTCGGGTGCTCTTGTTGGCGTACAGCACCAGCGTGGGCCGGCCCTGCCCGATGGGGACCTCCTTGCCAAACACGTCCTTCATTTCGGCGGCAGCGGCGGGGATGGACGCCAGGAGTCCCAGGAGGCACGTGAGCAGGGCGGTCTTCTTCATGCGGTCAGTCCTTTTGGTGGAGGTCTTCAATAGCTCCGACCAACATCAGACCCCCCTCCGCGAGTTCCCAACCGAACCGGAGGGATTTCGCTGCACACCCGCTCAGTCTCCTCACGGCTCCATGCGAATGCCTGTCCGCCTGTCCAAGTCCACGCCCAAGGGAGGGAGTGGTGACAGGCGGAAGAGCCCCCGGTGTTTCAGCCCGGCACGCATTGCTGGAGGTCGCAGACCATGGGCATCTCGATGGACCGTCGCTCCCTCATCCAGGCCAGTCTGGGGCTCACCGGAGGACTCGCGCTCCTCCGGGGCACCCCCGCCGTCGCGGCACCCCGGCCTTCCGCTTCCAACGCGTCCGCCGCGGAGGAGCCGCGGCCCTGGTACGAGCTGGGCCTGATGTCCGACCCCATCATGGACAGCCAGCTGCTGCACTTCCTGGCCGCGACCTACAGCGCCCAGGCGGACATTGGCGAGGTGCTGGACACCGCGCACCGCATCGTCCCGGGAGATGACTGGAGCTGGCCCCGCGAGTGGGTCCGCACGGCCGACCGCATCCGCGCCATGGGGGACGCGAGCCTGGCCCGGCGCCACGCGCTCAGCGCCGGCAATGCCTACCTGCGCGCCGCCAACTACTACCGCGCCGCGCTGATCCACCACCCGGAGCCGGCCGACCCGAGCGTGCTGGCCACCGGGCGCAAGGCGGTGGACGCGTACAACAAGGCCATCGCGCTGCTCAAGCTCCCCGCCGTCGCCGTGCGCATCCCGTACGAGGGCACGACGCTGCCCGGCTACTTCTTTCGCGCGCCCAACGCCCGGAGCAGCGCGCCCCTGCTCATCTTCCAGCAGGGCCGCGACGCGTGGCCCGAGGAGTCCAAGTACGTGATGGATGCGGCCCTCGCGCGGGGCTACCACTGCCTCATCGTCCATGCGCCCGGACAGGGCATGGCCATCCGTGAGCAGGGGCTCCCCTTCCGTCCTGACTGGGAGCAGGTCATCCGGCCCGTGGTGGACTTCGCCACGTGCATCGCGGGCGTGGACTCGCGGCGGATCGCGCTCCTGGGGTGGAGCATGGGCGGCGCGCTCGTTCCCCGCGCCGCCGCGTTCGAGCGGCGCATCAAGCTGCTCATCCCCAACCCCGGCGTCCTCAACTGGGGCCAGTGCTCCTTCGAGCAGTTCAACACCTACTTCCCGGACCTGATGCCGCTGCTCGACAGCGACCCCCAGGCCTTCGACGCGGGCATGGCCCAGCTCATGGCGCAGGTGTTCCTGTTCCGCTGGTACATGAAGGACTCGATGAACAAGCACGGCGCCAGCTCGCCGTCGGACCTGCTCTTCAAGCTGCGCGAGTTCAACAACGAGCCCGTCGTCCATCGCATCCGCTGCCGCACGCTCGTGATGGACGGCACCGGCGAGGCCTTCTCCCAGGGCCAGGCCCAGCTGCTCCACGACGCCTTGACCTGCCCGAAGGACTACATGCTCTTCACCCAGGAGGACACCGGGCTCCTGCACTGCCAGGAAGGCGCGCAGGCCGTCGCCAATCACAGGATGTTCGACTGGCTGGACGAATACATCTGAGCGTCAGGAGGGGCCGGCGTCGAGCAGGAGACGGAAGAGGGCCTCCACCGCTCGCGGATCCACGCCCAGCTCCGTGGCCCACGCGCGGCGCGTGGCGAGCACCGCCTCCGTCTCCGCTCCGGCCTGGGCCTCCGCCGGGGCCTGGGCGCGGCTCTGCCGGCGGGCCAGCTCCGAGCGGCGGGCGAGCAGCTCCACCAGCTCTCGGTCCAGCTGATCAATGTGCTCGCGCGTCTCCCGGGGCTCCGGCGGTCCGGAGTCGAGTCCCGGCAGCGCGAGGCCCGCCGCGTCCCGTGCGCTGGCCACGGCGGGCAGGGCCGCGAGGTCGCGGTGGATGCCCTGGAGCGCCTGGAGCAGCCGCTCGCGCGCCTCCGTCGCGAAGCGGTTCTCCTGCTGGATGGCGGTGAAGAGGTGGCCCGCGTCCGAGCGGACGGTCTCGATGGTGCGCGACAGCGCCTTGAAGCTGGCCGGCGCGAAGGGCACGTCCACCGCCGCGCCCGAGTCCACCATCCCCTTGGCCACGAAGAACGTGAGGGCGTGCGTTTGCGCCATCACCCGGTCATGGCCCTCCGGCGTCTGTTCAATCACCTCACAGCCCAGCGCCTCGTAGAAGCGCCGCGCGCGCGGGGCCGCGTCCGGGTGCAGGGGATTGGGGCAGATGACGACGCGCATGGGGCGCTCCGCCATGGCCAGGCTCAAGGGCCCGAAGAGCGGATGCGTGCCCACCCACGGCACCCGCGCCCCCAGCACCTCCGCCATCGCCTCCACGGGCTTCACCTTGACGCTGCCCACGTCCAGCACCAGGTGCTCCGGCCGCAGGTGGGGCCGCAGCGCCAGCAGCACCTCCCGCACCTGGGGCACCGGCACCGCCACCACCACCAGCTCCGCCCCCTCCAGCAGCTCCGGCACCGACCCGGCCCGCAGCCCTTCAGGCAGCGACGCCCCCGGGTCCATCGCCCGGTAGCCCAGGTCCGCCGCTTCGAGCAGCGCTCCCAACGCACGTCCAAAACGTCCGTACCCCACCAGGGCGATTCTTGGCATGCTGCAAGTTTACATGAATAGCGGCAGACTTCGGAACGCCCCTGAAGGGCCGGGAGGCGGGTGAAACACGACCGCCGGGCCCCCCTGGAGACAGGGAGCCCGGCGGAGGGTGCTGCGTGTCCGGGAGGGGCCGGGGGCTACTGGCCGGCCTTCGCCTGCGCCCAGGTCATGCAGGGCTCGGTCTTCTCGGGGGCGACGAGGAACGGCTCCGCGCGGCTCAGGCCCTGGGTGGCGCCCAGCCACGCGTCGCCGATGCTGCCGGCGCCGTCGAACACGAGGGCCGTCCAGTCGTTCTGCGACGCGTTGAAGACGTCCAGGGAGTCTCCGTCGCCGTTGAGGTCCCTCGCGAAGGAGGCGGCCTGGATGCTCCCGTTGGCGTTGAGGTCCAGGTTGGCGCTCGCGGTGCCGCTGACGAAGACGCTGTTGAGGCGCACGCCGTAGTGGGCCAGGTCCGCCTCGGTGGAGGGGGACACGGGCGCGAAGGCGGAGACCTCATTGACGGAGGCCTCGTTCACGGAGGCGAGCCGCACGCGCGAGTAGTCGAGCACGCCGTCCGTGCCGTCCACGCGCATCCCGCCCAGCTGGTACACGTAGCTCATCAGGCTCAGGTAGTTGGGCTTGTAGTTCACGTCCTCGTTGCCGCCGTGCCGCAGGCCGATGTTGTGCCCCAGCTCGTGCATGAGGGTGCCGGCCTGCTGCTGCTCCGTGCCGCCCGGGACGCCCCAGTTGCCCAGCGTCATGACGAAGTCGTGGGCGGGGATGCCGCGCGACTTGCCGCTGGAGCCGCCGCCGTCGTAGTGGTCCGCCACCAGCAGGTAGTGGAAGTAGGGCGCGCGGCGCGTGTTGAAGTATTTGGCCTTGATGACGTCGAAGTCCGTCCACACGGGGTTCAGGTCCGTGTCCACGTCCGCCGTGGCGATCTGCTGATCCGCCACCAGGTGCAGCGCGATGCCCGTGGAGCCGTCGTGGTTGGTCACCGGCGCGGCGGCGAACGCGGCCGTCACGCGGTCCATCGCGGCCTGGGTCGGCTTGAGGCCCGGGTAGTAGTCCATCTCCACGAAGACGTCCTTCTTGCGCGGGTTCGTGCCGTAGTAGCGCAGGTCGACGCCGCCATAGCCATACAGCTCCGCGTAGTCGCTGAGGCGGTCGCCGTCCGTGTCGGAGCTGTACGGGTTGGTGCCGTAGCGGCTCTCCGCGGCGTCACAGATGCCGTCGGCATCCGAGTCCACCGCGGTGGTCAGGCAGAGGTACACGGGCTGCACGTTGGAAATCTCATACGTGTTGCCATCCTGAGTCACCTCCTCGTACTTGGGCTTGTGATACACGCCCACGGAGCGATACCCCGCGCGGGTGTAGAGGAGCCGGAGCGCTTCCTGGCCGGAGGCCACGGTGATGAACTGCACCTGGTCCTCGCCGTTGTGGTTGCCATACGCGTCGAAGACGTAGAGGCCCGACGACTCCGTCTGCCGGAAGGTGGGGTTCGCGCCACAGCCATTGCCGCTGCAGATGCCGGAGGTGACCGTCACCGTCACGTCCTGGACGGCGCTGCCCGACGCCGCGTCGTAGACATAGCCGTAGACACACCCATTCAGTCCGACAATGGCCATGGCGGCCGTCAGCAGGTTCTTGTGAAACATGAGTCCCCCTCGCGAAAGTCTGGGGCTGGGCGTTGCGCACCAGCCGTGACCTTTACGAGGCCCGCCGCCAATATTCCTCAGGCCCGTCGAAAGATTCTTCGCCGGGCCTTCGGGTGAGGCGTGGGTCGCCGTGTTTCAGGCGTGGACGTACCCACGAGGCAATGCGTCAGCGGGGCCCAGGCCGGTGGCCCCCGCCGCGAGCGGCTCGCTCCGGGTGCGCAGCGCGCGCGCCCGGCCCCAAAGCCACGCGATGCCGCGGCCCGCGTCCCTCACGAGCGCCGCGGGGGCCTCGCGCGACAGCAGCAGCGGTCCCTTCCGCGTGCCCTGTGGCGCCTGCCCCGGCATCGGGTTGATGCCGATGCCCTGCTCGTAGACCATCTTCCCGCCGAGCGACGCCGTGTAGAGCGCGAAGGCGCACGCGCCCAGGCCCAGCGCCGTCGTCGTCACGGTGGGGGCCCGTCCCAGCCGCCAGGCCATCAGGCCCAGCGCGCCCAGCGTGATGACGGCGTTCCCCGCGCCGTGCAGGAACGCCATGTCCCGGGCACGCGGCGCATCGATGCGGACCTCCTGGCTCGCCGCCAGGCCCGCCACGCCGGCCAGCACCGCGCTTCCCGCGCCCGCCACCCACAGGCGGCGGCCCACCTTCGCCCAGGCGCGGTCCCCCGTCACCACCACGATGAGGTCCGCCACGGTCGCCGTCGGCAGCAACGCCAATGGCAGATGCACCACCGACGGGTGCAGTTCATGAAGCAACATCTCCCTGTCCATCATTCCCTCCCAAGGTTGCTTGAAGCGGAAGGTAGCCATGGGGCAGGACGCGGGCGCGGGCCCCCCGGTCGGAGCGCCGCATCGTCCGGGCGGACAGATGCGCATCCAGCGATGCGATGGGACCCGCGTACAGGGGTGGGCCCGGGCTCAGCGGTTGAAGGGATATTCCTGCACCCAATGGAAGCTCCGGCTGAAGAGTCGGAACTTCGACGCATCCACCTTCCTGAGCCGGGCCTGGATGGGCGCGCCCCGGAAGACGCCCTCGACGACCAGGTGCTCCGGATCCGGGCGGGCCCAGCTGAGCGTGAACGTCTCCGGGTCCGGTGCGTCGGGGCCCATGTCGGAGGCCTTGATGCGCTGCTCCGGCAGGTCCTCCATGCGGAAGCGCTTCCCGGTGTCATCCATGAAGCGCAGGGACAGCCGCTGGTAGCGGCTGATCAGCAGGTACCGCCACGCGGTGGCGTCTCCCGCGAGCAGGGGCCGGGGCTGCCCGTCGCGCGTGAAGGACTCGACCTCGTAGACGCCGTACAGCGCGTGCAGGGGGGAGGCGTTCCCGTAGGCGTGGGAGTTGGACCACTCCGTGGCCGTCGTCGAACAGACGATGAACCCGGCGAAGAGCACCTTCACCGCGCGGCTGCCCCACTCCAGCCTGCGGTTCGCGAACGGCGTGCGGAACACCACCGGCGGGGTGGGCCGGTTGAGCACCAGCACGTCCGCGAGCCGCCGCAGCTCCGGAAGCAGGAGGAACACCGCCACCAGCACCAGGTGCGAGGCGAGGAGCTTCGCCGGAACGTCGTAGGCGAGGTTGAGCGCCAGGACGTTCGTCATCGCGGCGAGCACCACCAACACGCCCAGCGACGTGGTGCGCCGGAAGAGCAACAACACGCCACCCACCACCTCCAGGCCCCCCGCGAAGACGTTGTAGCCCTGCGAGTACCCCATGAAGGCCCAGAGCAGCCCCATGGGCGACGCGTCGCCGAAGGGCTCCACCAGCCGCTCCGGGCTCGGCGCCGGGAACTGGATATAGAAGACCTTGATCAGGCCGTAGGACACCATCGTGTAGCCCAGGAAGTAGCGCAGGTAGATGCGCAGCAGCCCGTGGGCCACCACCTCCTCCTTGCGGCGCCGGCCGAGCACCGACACGACCGCGGTCGCCACGCCAGCGAGCGCCAGGAAGCACAGGAGCTGGACGTGGTTGTACGTCGTGTCCCCGCTGCCATTGGGGAACACGGTGATGGCCGTGTCCAGGTGCAGGACGTGCCGGCCCACCCACGGAACGATGGCCTGCCACGCCTGGTCGTACGCGGCGCTGACGCCGGACAGGCCCGGGAGGATGCCCACCGGGAATGGGAAGACATAGAGCAGGAGGTAGACGCCGACGAATCGGAACGCCAGGCGATGCGCGAGGCTCCAGTCCGCCGCGGGGG
>NZ_RAWA01000260.1 GCF_003611675.1 Corallococcus sp. CA053C | reverse complement strand
GGGGTGGGGCTGCTGGCCGGGTGTGCGCGGGCGCCGCTGTATGGCAACCCGGAGCTGCCCACGGCGCCCCGTCAGCCTCCGGTGGAGTACTTCCAGGTGGATTGGTGGCGGGGGCTGGTGGAGAAGGTCCCGCTGCTGGAGTACTCGCCCAGGGAGCCTGCCTCCCCGGTGTACGAGCCAGCGAGCCGCAACGTCATCGCGATGACGCGCGACGGCTACATCCACGCGGTGGGGCCGGACGGCAAGGTTTCCTGGTCGTTCCGCACCGGCGCCCGGGCGCTCGCGGGCGCCATGGTGAGCGAGGGTGTCGTCTACGCGCCCGGCGGTGACGGGACGCTGTACGCGCTCGACGGTGCCACCGGCGCGGTGAAGTGGAAGTACCCGACCCACGAGTCCCTGGCCACGGTGCCCGTGCTGGCCGATGGGCTGGTGCTGGTGACGACGGACACCGACACGGTGTTCGCGGTGAAGGCGTCCGACGGCACGTGGGTGTGGCAGTACCGCCGCGATCCGCCGTCGGGCTTCACCATCCGGGGCGCCTCGGCGCCGCGCGTGGACCAGGGCACCGCCTACGTGGGCTTCTCCGACGGCTTCCTCGTCGCCCTCAAGGTCGAGGACGGCGGCGTCGTCTGGGAGAAGTCCCTGTCGGGCACCGGGACGGAGTTCCTGGACGTGGACACCACGCCGGCGCTCGACTCGGCGGGGCGGCTCTACGTGGCCTCGTACAAGAACGGCCTGTTCGCCCTGGAGGCGGACTCCGGCGCGGTGCTTTGGAACACCAGCGTGGGCGGCCTGACGTCGCTGCTCGCCCGGGGCGAGGTGGTGTTCGCTGCGGGAGACGGCCGGCTGGACGCCTACCTGGGAGAGACGGGGCGGCTCATCTGGTCGCTTCCCCTCAAGGACAGGACGGCCCTGGCTCCGGTGTTGGCTCGGGGCATGCTCCTCGTGCCCAACCAGCGCGCGCTGTTGTTCGTGGACCCGACGACGGGCAAGACGCGCCTGTCGTGGAACCCCGGCGCGGGCATCTCCGCTCCGCCGTACGTGGTGGGCTCGCGGGTGTACGTGCTGTCCAACAACGCGTACCTGTACTCGCTGGACCTGAACAACGTGCAGAAGGGGCCACGCGGGTGACGCGCGCCGCCCCCCGGACGGTGCGGGTGGTGGCCGCGCTGATTCCCCGGCCTCCGCCCGATGACGGCGGGCCGCGGTTCCTGGTCCAGCAGCGGCTCCCGGGCGGCAGCAGGGCGCTGCTCTGGGAGTTCCCCGGCGGCAAGGTCGAAGCCGGCGAGACGGACGAGGCCGCCCTGGCGCGCGAGTGCCGCGAGGAGCTGGACGTGGAGCTGTCCGTGGGCCGCCGCCTGTGGGAGGGCCGGCACACGTACCCGGACCTCACCGTGGAGCTGGTGCTGTACGCGGCCACGCTGGTGTCGGGCGAGCCGAAGCCGCTGGGCGCGCACCAGCTGGCGTTCCACACGCCCACGCAGATGCAGGCGCTGCCGTTCTGCGAGGCGGACGTGCCGCTGCTGGATGACTTGCTGGCGGGAAGGCTGGGTGTGCTCGATTGATGCTGCAGCACACGTTCCAGCACATCCCCGGCGTGGGGCCGTGGCGGGAGAAGGACCTGTGGTCCAAGGGCATCCGGACCTGGGATGACTTCCCGGACGGCGGCATCGTCATCAGCCGCAAGGCGGACGCGGTGGCCCGGCAGCGCATCGCCGAGGCCCGCGAGGCCTTGGCCCGCAAGGACTTGAAGGAGCTGGCCCGGCTGGTGCCGTCGCGCGAGCACTGGCGGCTGTACCCGGAGTTCCAGGACGACGCCGTCTACTTCGACATCGAGACGGACGGCAGCGAGACGCAGGTGCCCACCGTGGTGAGCCTGTTCGACGCGGCGGGCCTGCACGTCTTCATCCAGGGCCGGAACATGGACGCGCTGCCGGAGGCCATGGCGAAGCGGCGGCTGTGGGTGACGTTCAACGGCTCGTGCTTCGACGTGCCGGTGCTGAAGGAGTACTTCGGCGCGAAGCACTTCCCGGTGCCGGAGGCCCACATCGACCTGCGCTTCGTCACGCGGCGGCTGGGGATGGGCGGTGGGCTGAAGGAGATTGAAGAGAAGCTGGGCGTGGGCCGGCCGCCGCACCTGAAGGGCACCAACGGGTACGACGCGGTGCTGCTGTGGCGCGCGTACCTGCGGCGCGGCGACGTGGAGGCCCTGCGCTTCCTGGTGGAGTACAACCTCTACGACTCGTTCCAGCTGCGGTCGCTGATGGACCTCTCCTACAACAAGGGCGCGGACGACCTGAACCTGGACGTCCCGCGGCTGAAGGTCTTCGAGCGGGGCGACCTCCTGTACGACGTGAGCCGACTGTTGTTGGAGCTGGGTCCCACCGAGCGCGACATGGACACGCTCGCGCGCGTGCGGGCCATGGAGCAGGATTCCTGAGCGGCCAGGTGGTCCCCTGGGTCGGCCGGCCGCGGCCCGGCACCCCCTGGGGCATTCCCAGCCGCCGCGTAGAGCTCACCCGGGTCACGACCCTGCCGGTGACGGACGCCGAGTGGGCGGGCGACGGCTTCGTCACGAGCCCGAGCGGAGACGCACTGGGGCTCGCGCTGAGCGCCCGCCGGCTCGCGGTGTACCAGGCCGGTGAGGCGTGGCCGCCGGAGCGTTCGCTGGAGCTGCCCAAGTCCGCGCAGCTCGTCGCGCTGCACCCGTCGCTCAAGAGCGTGGCGGTGCTGGGGCCAGGGCGCATCGAGATGGTGGGCCTGGGCGCGGACGGGGGCAGCGCGGGAATGACGGCGCGCACCTGGACGCGGCCCACGCAGGCGCTCGCGTTCGACAGCTCCGGCCTGGGGCTGTGGACCAGCGACGTGGTGGACGGGCGGGCGTCCGTGCAGCTGGTGGACGCGGAGACGCTGTCCGACGTGGCCGGGATGGACACGAGCCTCGACGCGCCGCTGGGCGACGACGACGTGGATGGGCTGCACGAATGGATGCCGCACCCGAGCCAACCCGTGATGGGCGTGGCGCTGAGCTGTGGCCAGGACGGCACGTGGCTCACGTTCGTGGAGCGCCGCGCGTCCGGGCTCGTGCGGGGTGCGGAGGTGGCGTCCGTGGACGCGCCGTTCTACCCGGCGGGCTTCTTCCCGGACGGCGCGAGCTTCATCGGCGTGGGCGGCACCTGGGTGCGGCGCTGGAAGTACCCCGAAGGGACGCTGGCGGCGGAGTTCATGCTGCCGGAGCTGGGGACGCTCGCCACGGGCTACACCGGGCTGGTGATGGCGCACGCGGTGCTGGTGGCGGTGGAGGACCTGTTGGCGGTGGGGGAGTGGTACCTGCTTCAACTGGACCCGGCCACGCTGCGGCCCGTGTGCGCGTGGGAGCTGCCGCTGTCCACGGAGGTCGTCACGTCGCTGCACCTGTTGCCCGGGGGCTTCATCCTGTCACCCGAGGACGGCCAGCTCTGGCGCCTGCCCGCCGAGGTCCTGGCCCCCGAGCCGACGTCCGCCCGGTGAACACCGGCCGCGCGGATTGTTCAGGCGCTCGTGGAATGGTCCCCGGGGCTGTCTGTAGGGTCCGGAATCATGAGCGATCCGAACTTCGTCAATCAGCCCCCGGGAATCCCACCGCCGCCGCAGGCCGAGCCGCCGAAGGCGCCGTCGCGGGGCAAGGTCATGGGCATCCTGGTCGCGGTGATGATCGTCGCGCTGGTGGCGTCGTACTTCGGGCTGAAGCGCCAGTCGGAGCCCTTTTCGATGGCCGTCACGCCCACCGTGATGGATGCGGGCGTGGCCGCGCTGCCGCCGGATGTGTCGTTGCCGGAGAGCGACGGTCGGGTGCGGGATCTCGTGGGCAAGCTGTCCGTGGAACCGGAGCTGGCGCGGTGGCTCCAGGAGCGCGACCTGGCGCGCCGGTTCACGTCGTCCGTGAACAACATCGCCGAGGGTGAGAGCCCGCGGGCCTCGCTGCTGTTCATGGCGCCGCCGGGGGCCTTCCAGGTGGACGCGCCCGGGGCGAACGGCCGCGCGGCGATCGCACCGCGGAGCTACGCGCGCTACGACCTGGTGGCCCGGGTGCTGGGGTCGCTGGACGCGGCCGGCGCGGCGCTCGTGTACCGCGAGCTGAAGCCGCTCATCGACCAGGCCTACCGGGAGATTGCTCCGCCGGGTCAGAGCTTCGAGGCGACCTTCGGCCGCGCCATCCAGCACCTGCTGGCGGTGCCGGTGCCGCAGGGGCCGGTGGAGGTGGAGTCCAAGGGCGCGCTGTACGTCTACGCGGCGCCGGAGCTGGAGGGCCTCAGCCGGGCCCAGAAGCACCTGTTGCGCATGGGCCCGGGGAACATCCGGCTCATCCAGGCCAAGCTGCGCGAGGTCCGCACGTCGCTGAACCTGCCGACGCCGGAGACCGCGGAGCCGAGGGTCCCGGAGGCGCTTCCGGATCAGGACCCGGGCCAGACGCAGACCGCGGAGTAGCGGCTACTTGCGCTTCTTCTTGCCGGCCTTGGCGGGGGGCGGCGGCGGCTTGGGCTTCTCCTTGTCGCCGGCGACCTGGAAGGCGGCCCGGAGGTCCTCGACGTCACGGCCGCGCGAGTCCTGGAACGCCGTGCCTGTCTGGGCGTCCACGACCAGGGTGTACGAAAAGCCCGTCTTGAGCGGCTGCGGCAGGTGGATGCGGTAGACGAGCCCGTCGTCGGCCTCGGTCACGGAGTCATCGGAGATCATGGCCCGGTCGGCTTCGTCCATCAGCCGGACCCGGTAGTTCTTGAGCCCCAGCGTGCTGCGGAGCTCCAGGTCGGACGTCGGCTCGATGAGCGGCTTTTCCTCCAGGGCCAGCGGGATGAGCGCGAGCCCGGCGTCCGGCGCCTGGTACTGGAGCGTGAAGACCACGGTAGCTGGGGCCGCATCCGGGGCCGCCTGGGTGCCCGTGACGCCGCCATCCACCACGGCGGTGTCCGGCGTCTTGTCGGGACAGCCCGTGAGCAGGGCCGCGGTGAGGCCGCAGAGCGCGGCGAGTCCGGTTCGTCGGAAGAGGCGCATGGCGGGGCAACGTATGTGCCGGGCGCGGGCTCGGGAAGCCCGAGTGCACGGGCCCGCATGCCCAAGGTCACTGGAGGACGCCCGCGGAACTGGCTACAGGGATGTTCCAGGGGCGTCCACGGAGGACCCAGGCCAGCTGGAGAACGGCCTGGAATCACTCAGGCACCCCCCGGGGCCCCATGGACATGAAGTCTGATAAGAAGCGTTATGTAAACTAAGCCTCTGGGCGTCCCAGGGGGACCTGGGCCGTCTTTCTCACCCGCTCCCCCGGGCCGGATTCCGGGTTCCCGGGTCCTTGGCGTGCCGGTCGAACTCCACCGCGCAGTGCGCCGAGAACACCGTCACCTCGTTCCCGTGGGTCCGCACCAGGCCGCGCAGGCGTTCCTGGTTCGCGAGCCGCGCGGCGTTGTCCACGGACTTGAGCCGCTGGAACAGCGCTGTCCCCCACGGGCTTCGCGGCGCCACCGGATCGACCTCCCGGTGGTTGAAGTACGCATCCCCGGCGTGAAGCATCCAGCCTCCCGGGCCCTTCACCGCGACGCCGCAGTGGCCCGCCGTGTGGCCGACCAGCGGCACCAGCAGCACCTCCGCGTCCAGGCCCGGAATCACCCGCACGGCCTCGAACCCGAACCAGCGCTCGCCGTCCACGGCGTACCGGCTCCACTTCGGCCCGTGGGCCCACTGGACCGGCTTGTACCCGAACTTCTCCTTCGGCCCCGGTGGCACCATGGCCGCGGCGTGCTCGTCCCCGAACACGTGGACCTGGGCCTCCGGGAAGTCCTCCAGCCCCCCGACGTGGTCCAGGTCCAGGTGCGTCGGCACGATGTGCCGTACGTCCTCCCGCCGGAACCCCAGCCGCTCCACCTGGGCCAGCGCCGTCTCCGCCGGGTCCAACCGGGGCGAGTTCCGGGCCACGAACCGCTGGCCCAGGCGCCCCTTCGGATCCTTCACGTCCCGGGTCCCCAGGCCCGTGTCCACGAGGACCAGCCCCTGGGACGTCTCCAGCAACAGGCAGTGGCAGACGAGCCGCGCCCGCTCGAACAGCCCGCCCGCGCCCACGACGAACCGGGCGCTGGCGGGACACAGGGTTCCGCAGTTGAGATGATGGATTCGCATGCCCGGAAACCTACGGACCGGCCTCCGGGCCCGATTGGAGGAATCGGCCACCGTGCCCGGCCCGGGCCTCCCCGCGGTTGATGCCCCGGCCCGGCCGCCCCAGACTCGCCCCATGGCCCTGGCTTCGACGTCCGATAACGCGCTGGTACCCCGGAGCGACCTGTCCCGCTTCATCCAGCGCGTGCGGATCCTCCGGCACGGGCCGTCCGAGGACGCCTTCGTCCGCCTGCCCGACGGCACCGTCGAGCTCGTGGTCCGCGTCCTGCCCGGAACCGGCTGCGACGTGCACGCCCTGGGACCCCGGGAGCACGTCCAGCGCAAGTCGGCCACGGAGGTGCCGCCGGACACGCTGGGCCTCCAGTTCAAGCCCGGCGGCGCGTACCCGTTCTTCGGCCTGCCCATGTCGGAGCTGGCCCACCGGAGCCTCTCCATCGACACGCTCTGGGGCCGGGCCGACGGCGAGCGGCTCCGGGATTCGCTCGCGGACGCCCCCTCGGTCCAGGCCCGGCTGCGCACGCTCGAGGCCGCCCTCGTGGACCGCCTCCACCGCGACGACGTCTTCGAACCCGCGGCCGCGTACCTCGTCCGGCGCGGCATCCGGCTCGTCACCGAAGCCGCCGAAATCCCCCGCGTGAGCGACCTGGCCCGCACGCTGGGCGTGAGCGAACGAAACCTGCGCCGCGCCTTCGACGACGTGCTTGGCATGGGACCCAAGGCCTTCGCCCGGCTCGTGCGCTTCCAGCGGGCGCTCCAGGCCTCCGCGTCCAACTCCCGGGGCACCCGGCCGGACTGGGGCGCCATCGCCACCGGCGTCGGCTACTACGACCAGGCCCACCTCATCGCGGACTTCCGCGCCGTCACCGGCACCACGCCCACCGCATGGCTGCGGGCCCGGGTCGCCTGATCCACCCTGCCCCCTGATTTCGGACGCGGTGCGTCGGACGTACCGGGTGGGAAATCCGCATGCCCGGCAGGGGGGCTCAGGAATCGATCAGGCGCTCGTTCGTTCAGCGACCTGCGTGGGCGTTTTCCCAGCTTGACCGAGGCTGGCCCTTCACACACAAACGCCCCCGTCCCCGCTGGCGCCCGTCCAGCGGCCCGAAAGGATCCCATTTCATGAAGCGATTGATGGTCATCGCCGCCCTCGTGGGTGCCACTCCGGCGCTCGCCGATGAAGGCATGTGGACGTACAACAACTTCCCCAACGCGAAGCTGAAGGAGAAGTACGGCTTCGAGCCGTCCCAGCAGTGGATGGACAAGCTCCGCCTGGGCGCGGTGCGTCTGGCCGGCGGCTGCTCCGCGAGCTTCGTGTCGCCGGACGGCCTGGTGATGACGAACCACCACTGCGCGCGCGGCTGCATCGAGCAGCTGTCCACCGCGAAGCAGGACTACCTGGCCAACGGCTTCTACGCGAAGACGCAGGGAGAGGAGAAGCAGTGCCCGGCGATGGAGGTGAACCAGCTCGTCGAGATCACCGACGTCACCGAGACGCTCAACAAGGCCACCCAGTCGCTGACCGGCAAGCAGTACTCGGACACGCTGAAGGCGGAGATGGCCAAGGTGGAGAAGGCCTGCTCCAACGGCGATGACAAGGTGCGCTGTGACCTGGTCACGCTGTACCAGGGCGGCAAGTACAACCTGTACAAGTACCGCCGCTTCCAGGACGTGCGCCTGGTGTTCGCCCCCGAGCACGCCATCGCCTTCTTCGGCGGGGACCCGGACAACTTCGAGTTCCCCCGCTACGACCTGGACGTGACGTTCGTGCGCGTCTACCAGGACAAGCAGCCGGCGAAGACGCCGGACTACTTCAAGTGGTCCGAGCACGGCGCCAAGGAGAACGAGCTCACGTTCGTGGCCGGCAACCCGGGCAAGACGTCGCGCGCGCTGACCATCGCGGAGCTGGAATACAACCGCGACGTGTCGCTGCCCAAGACGCTCATGTACCTCTCCGAACTGCGCGGCATGGTCACCGAGTTCCAGAAGCGCGGCCCCGAGCAGAAGCGCATCTCCAGCAACATGCTGTTCGGCGTGGAGAACGGGCTGAAGGCGTCCAAGGGCCGCCACGAGGCGCTGCTCGACAAGAAGTTCTTCGCGTCGAAGGTCGCCGCGGAGCAGGAGCTGCGCAAGAAGGTGGACGCGAACCCGGAGCTGAAGAAGAAGTACGCGGCCGCCTGGGATGAGATCGCCAAGGCGGAGGCGCAGCTCATGAACCTGCGCAAGGAGCTCAACTACATCGAGCAGGGTCAGGGCATCTCGTCCTCCCTGTTCAGCATCGCCCGCACGCTGGTGCGCGCCGGCGACGAGCTGCCCAAGGACAACGGCCAGCGGCTGCGCGAGTTCAACGACGCCAACCAGCCCGCGCTCAAGGCGAACCTCTTCAGCCCCGCGCCCATCTACCCGGAGCTGGAGATCGCGCGCCTGACGTTCAGCCTCACCAAGCTGCGCGAGGAGCTGGGCGCCAAGCACCCGTTCGTGAAGAAGGTGCTGGGCAAGGAGTCCCCGGAGCAGGTCGCCACCCGCGTGGTGAAGGGCAGCAAGCTCACGGACGTGAAGGCGCGCCAGGCGCTCTTCGACGGTGGCAAGAAGGCCGTGGACGCGTCCAAGGACCCGATGGTCCAGCTGGCGCTCCTGGTGGACCCGGACGCCCGCGCCATCCGCAAGAAGTTCGAGGATGACGTGGAGTCGGTCCTCAAGAAGAACAGCGAGCTCGTCGCCAAGGCGAAGTTCGACATCTACGGCACCAGCCAGTACCCGGACGCGACGTTCTCCCCGCGCGTGTCGTTCGGCTCGGTGAAGGGCTACACGGAGAACGGCGAGAAGGTCCAGCCGTTCACCCAGATGGGCGGCGCCTTCGAGCACGCCACCGGGCAGGATCCGTTCGAGCTGCCGAAGTCCTGGGTGAAGTCGGAGAAGATCATCACCGGCTCCACGCCGATGAACTTCGTCACCACCAACGACATCATCGGCGGCAACTCCGGCTCGCCCGTCGTGAACAAGAACCACGAGGTGGTGGGTCTGGTGTTCGACGGCAACATCCAGTCGCTGGGCGGCGAGTACGGCTTCGACGAGTCCGTGAACCGCACCGTGGCCGTGCACTCGGACGCCATCATCGAGGCGCTCCAGAAGATCTACGGCGCCAACCGCGTCCTGGAAGAGCTGCGCCCCGGCAGCACCAAGGTGCCGCCCGTGAAGGCCAACCCGGCCGGGTAGTCGTCCCCCGCGCTTGAAAAACAAAGAGGCTGCCCGGTTCGCTCCGGGCAGCCTCTTTCGTTTCCAAGTGCCCTGCCGCTACCTCACTCCCACTCGATGGTGGCGGGCGGCTTGGAAGAGATGTCGTAGACGACGCGGTTGATGCCGCGCACCTCGTTGGTGATGCGCGAGGAGATCTTCTCCAGGATGGGGAACGGGATGCGCGCCCAGTCCGCCGTCATGCCGTCCACGCTGGTGACGGCGCGCAGCACGCAGGTGGACTCGTAGGTGCGCTCGTCGCCCATCACGCCCACGCTCTGCACCGGCAGCAGGACGGCGAAGGCCTGCCACACCTCGCCGTACAGGCCGGCCTTGTGGATCTCCTCCTGCACGATGGCGTCCGCGCGGCGGACCAGGTCCAGGCGCTTCTCGTTCACCTCGCCCAGCACGCGGATGGCGAGGCCCGGGCCCGGGAACGGCTGACGGCCGACCATCTCCGGCGGCAGGCCCAGCTCGCGGCCCAGGACGCGCACCTCGTCCTTGAACAGCTCGCGCAGGGGCTCCACCAGCTTGAGCTTCATCGTCTCCGGCAGGCCGCCCACGTTGTGGTGGCTCTTGATGGTGACGGACGGGCCCTTCCATGACACGGACTCGATGACGTCCGGGTACAGCGTGCCCTGCGCCAGGAACCCCGCGTCCTGCACGTCGCGGGATGCCTCCTCGAACACGGCGATGAACTCCCGGCCGATGATCTTCCGCTTCTGCTCCGGGTCCGTGACGCCAGCGAGCTTCGACAGGAAGCGCTCTCTTGCATCCACCGTCTTCAGGGGGACGTGGAAGCGGTCCACGAAGAGCGCCTCCACCTGCGCCCGCTCACCCTGCCGCAGGACGCCGTTGTCCACGAAGATGCACTGGAGGCGCGGGCCAATGGCCCGGTGCAGGAGCAGCGCCGCCACGGAGCTGTCCACGCCACCGGAGAGTCCGCAGATGACGCGGCCCTCCTCGCCCACCTGCCGGCGGATGGTCTCCACCGCCTCGTCGATGAAGCCCTTCATCGTCCACGAGCCGGTGACCTTGCAGTCGTTGAAGAGGAAGGCGCGCAGCATCGCCTTGCCCTGGGGGGTGTGCACCACCTCCGGGTGGAACTGGAGGCCGTACCAGGGCTTCGTCGCATGGGCGGCCGCCGCGAAGGGCGAATTACCGCTGCGGCCAATGGCCTCGAAACCAGGCGGGAGCATGTCCACCCGGTCGCCGTGGCTCATCCACACCTGCACCTGGTCCCCGGGGTGGAACTCCGCGAACGGGCCCCGGGCGGTGAGCACCTCCACGGACGCGCTGCCGAACTCGCGGTGCGCGCTCCGGTCGATGCGGCCTCCCAGGAGCTTCGCCGTGAGCTGCAGACCGTAGCAGATGCCCAGGACGGGCACGCCCGCCTCGAAGACGTACGGGTCACAACGCGGTGAGCCAGGGGCCTCCACGGAGGCCGGTCCGCCAGAGAGGATGATGCCTTTCGGCGCGAATTTGCGGATGTCGTCCGCGGGCAGATCGGGGCGCTGGATCTCGCAGTAGACGCCCAGTTCACGCACCCGGCGGGCGATGAGCTGGGTGTACTGGCTCCCGAAATCAAGGATGAGGATCTTCTCGGAGTGCAGGTCCACCGGCATTTCTCCCAGGGGGCGTCGTTGACGGGTGGGGGCCCTTATCGCTACAAACTTCGGGAAATCAACGCTGAAAGGCCGTCAATTGTTCGAGGTTCGGATGCGCCGCCTGACCGCTTCCAGTGCAGCAGCCATGCTTCTCCTGTCCTCCGCGGGGTGCGTGAAGGAGATCTCCTCGGAGGAGCGTCTGGAGCGGGACACGCGCAGCGTGGCCGTGAAGGACACCCCCGGAATCGCCGAGCTGTCCAAGCTCACCTGTGACGACACCACCGAACCGCTCAACAAGGCCCGCAACGTCAACCGGCCGGAGTCGGATCGGCTGGTGGAGTACGTCCAGCTCTACTCGTCCCTGAAGGACCGCACCCACACCTTCGAGGACGCGATGGCCCGCAACCCGGACCTGAGCTACCGCGAGGGCAGCCAGGCCCTGGTCTCCGCCAAGGAGACGTGCATCCAGCAGACGGCCGACATCCGCGTGGAGTTCGAGACCTACCTGCGCGAGCTGGTGGACGTGCCCACCGTGCAGGAGATCAAGGGCGGCAACACCGTGACGGTGGCCCGCCTGGACTTCGCCACCCTGCGCAAGGCCATTGAAACGCTGGATCCGGACGACCGCGAGCAGCTGATGCAGCGCGTGGGCGCGGCGGAGAAGCGCGTGGCCACGGTGCCGGCGGCCGCGGATGACGCGGCGGCCGGCAAGCGTCGCGGCAAGTAGTCGGCTGCCTGCGCCCCTGAGTCTTACAGGGGCGCGGGCCGTCCTTCCGAAGTCGAAGCGCCCTACTCCATCCGGTAGTTGGGCGCTTCCTCGGTGATGATGACGTCGTGCACGTGGCTCTCCTTGAGCCCGGCGGACGTGATGCGCGTGAACATCGCCTTCGTGCGCAGCTCCTCGATGTTGGCGCACCCCACGTAGCCCATGCCGCTGCGGATGCCGCCCAGCATCTGGTGCACGTTCATGGACAGGGTGCCCTTGTACGGGACGCGGCCTTCGATGCCCTCGGGGACGAGCTTCACGGCGTCCACGTCGGACTGGAAGTAGCGGTCCTTGGCGCCCTGCTTCATCGCGCCCAGGCTGCCCATGCCCCGGTAGCTCTTGTAGCTGCGGCCCTGGTACAGGATGACGTCGCCGGGGGACTCCTCGGTGCCGGCGAACAGCGAGCCGATCATCACGGAGCTGGCCCCTGCCGCGAGCGCCTTGACGATGTCGCCCGAGTACTTGATGCCACCGTCGGAGATGATGGGGATGCCGTGCTTGTCCGCCTCGCGGGCGCAGTCATCCACCGCCGTCACCTGGGGCACGCCCACGCCGGCCACCACGCGGGTGGTGCAGATGGAGCCCGGGCCAATGCCCACCTTCACCGCGTCCACGCCCGCCAGGATGAGCGCGCGCGTGCCCTCCGCGGTGGCGACGTTGCCGGCGATGAGATCGAACCCGTGGAAGTTCTTGCGCGTGTCGCGCACGCCTTCAATCACGCCCAATGAGTGACCGTGGGCGGTGTCCACGACGATGACGTCCACGCCCGCCTTCACCAGCGCGTCGATGCGGGCCTCGCGGTCCGCGGACACACCGACGGCGGCGGCGCAGAGCAGGCGGCCCTTGCCGTCCTTGGCCGCGTTCGGGTGCGTGCGGCGCTTCTCGATGTCCTTGATGGTGATGAGGCCCTTCAGCTCATAGGCCTCGTTCACGATGAGGAGCTTCTCGATGCGGTGCTCGTGGAGGAGCTTCTGGGCCTCCTCCTGGGTGATGTTCTCGCGGCCCGTGACGAGCTTGCGAGTCATCATGTCTTCGACCTTCTGGGAGAAGTTCTTCTCGAAGCGCACGTCGCGGCTGGTGACGATGCCCACCAGGCGCTTGCCCTGCACGACGGGCACGCCGGACACGCCGTGGATCTTCATCAGCTCCACGGCGCGGGAGAGCGGCGCTCCGGGCTCGGTGGTGACGGGGTCCACCACCATGCCGCTCTCGAACTTCTTGACCTTGAGGACCTCCAGGGCCTGCTGCTCGGGCGTCATGTTCTTGTGGATGACACCGATGCCACCCTCCTGGGCCATGGCGATGGCGGTGCGGGCCTCCGTCACGGTGTCCATGGCGGCGGACAGCAGGGGCACGTTGAGCCGGATGTTGCGCGTCAGGCGGGTCGTCAGGTCGGCTTCACGCGGCGTGACGGCGCTCTCACCAGGCAGCAGGAGCACGTCGTCGAAGGTGAGGGCCAGCCGGATATCGGGGTTCAACATGGGGGCTCCCGGAACCCCCGCGGGGCACCAGCGCCCGCGGGTGCGGTTCCATACGAGTAACGCGGCAGGCGCGCAACGGAAGAAGGTTTTTTGCCGCCCGTTCCCTGGGACTTCGGGTGATACTCGGAGCCACACACACGTCGTGGGACTTGGACCGGGCCTTGGCGGATCTGAATCAGGGAGGGGCCGTCGGGCTGGTGGTGAAGCTTCCCTTCGCCACCCCCGAAGAGTTCCTCGCGAAATACGGGGGCAACATCACCCGGGGTGGCATCTATTTGCGCGCGAAGGCCGTGCGCCCCCCTGGCACGGCTGTCACCCTGGACCTCCGGCTGGCAGGCGGCGACCGGCTGCTCTACGCCGCCGCCGTGGTGCACTTCGTCACCGGGCAGCAGGGCCAGGGCATCTCCGGGATGGGGTTGAAGTTCGGGGAGGCGGACGCGGCGACGCGCCGCTTCCTGGACTCCACCATCGCCATCCTCCCGCACGCCCAGACGGACGTGCCGCCCGTCCCCAACGGGGTGGGCCCCGCCGACTACACCGTCCC
>NZ_RAWA01000025.1 GCF_003611675.1 Corallococcus sp. CA053C | reverse complement strand
GGCTGGACGTGAGGGACGTTGCTGGGGGACACCACCAGCTCATGCAGGAGCCGTACGTGCAACACGTGGCCGCGCTGTTGCGCGAGGCCCTGGAGGACAAATCATGACCGTTGAAACACAACCGACATCCAGCGGGGGCTCACCGTGGCCCAACCGCCTCATCCTGGCCGTGTACTTCGTGTGCTTCTCGGTCGGGTCCCTGGCCCACATCGCCCAGGCGGTGATGTTCGGCTTCTTCGCCAATGATCCCGCGAACCCCGTGCCCATGGGGTTCATCTACGTCAACGAGCTGTTCACCTTCCTGAACCCGCTCACCATCGTGCTGCTCATCTTCAAGCGGCGCGCGGGCATCATCTCGGCGCTCGCCGTGGTGGCGCTCGTCTTCGCCCTCAACCTGGCGCTGATGGCCTGGATGTGGACCGCCCAGCACAAGCTCCACATCGTCTGGCTCTACCTGAACGGCACCATGGGCCTGTTCATGCTCTTCACGGCGAAGCGCCTGTGGCGGGCCGCCCCCCCGGAGAAGGCCCTCCCACCTGCCACCACCCCGAGTACGACCTAGCGCTCGTCCCCCTGGAAGGCCCCCGGGCGACCCCGGGTTTCCCTCGGGGGAAACGCTCGCGACATCACCTGCCCTTGAGAAAGGGCGGGCCGGCCGTTATAAGCCCCAACCCCACTACAACGCTGGACCTCCCACCCGTCAGGGGTGGGGGCAAGGCGCACTGGAGAGAAGCACCATGAAGCCCGACATGCACCCGGTCTATCCGCCTGCTCGCGTCACCTGCGCGTGCGGCAACGTCATCGAGACCAAGTCGACCCGCGGCTCGTTCAGCGTCGAAGTGTGCTCGAACTGCCACCCGTTCTTCACCGGCAAGTACAAGCTGATGGACACGGCGGGCCGCATCGACCGCTTCAAGAAGCGCTACGCGAACAACGCGCCCAGCATCAAGACGGGCGCGAAGACGGCCGCCGAGCCCGAGAAGGCGTAAGCCGCTTCAGACATCCCGCAGCACCCCACGAGCAGGGTCGTGGAGGGCCTCTCCAGACAGAGGCGCTCCCCGCCCTGCTCGCGGTGTTTCCAGCATCCGTCGCACGTCAAGTTTCAGGGTGCTACAGGCCAGAAATTCGACGTAGCAGAAGACTGACCGCACAGTCCGCCCCGTCCCGAAGACGTGTGTCCCAAGACGGAGGCGAGATGTTCGCGGAAGCTGCTGCCCCTAACCTGAAGATTGTCCGACGCTCCAACACCGACGACGTCTTCGCGAAGCGTGGGCAGGACTACACGCTCATGCAGGGCGACAGCCTGGAGCTGATGGCGAAGTTGCCGGAGCAGTCCTTCGACCTCATCTTCGCGGACCCGCCGTACTTCCTCTCCAACGGCGGCACCACCTGCAAGAACGGCAAGCGCGTCTCCGTGGCCAAGGGCCAGTGGGACGTCTCCCGCGGGGTGGAGGAGGACCACGCCTTCACCACCAAGTGGCTCGCGGCCTGCCAGCGCCTGCTGCGCCCCTCCGGCACGCTGTGGGTGAGCGGCACCCAGCACGTCATCTTCAACGCCGGCTTCGCCATGCAGAAGCTGGGCTACAAGCTGCTCAACACCGTCACCTGGTACAAGCCCAACGCGAGCCCCAACCTGGCGTGCCGCTACTTCACGCACTCCACGGAGCTGCTCATCTGGGCCTCGCCGAAGACGGGCGGCAAGCTCCAGCACGTCTTCAACTACCAGCGCATGAAGGCGGAGAACGGCGGCAAGCAGATGCGCGACGTGTGGGCCCTGCCGCGCAACGGCGACGAGGAGCTCACCGCCGACGGCGCCGGCCGCATGTGGACCCAGACGGCCCCGCGCGGTGAGGAGAAGGCCTTCGGCAGCCACCCCACCCAGAAGCCGGTGGCCCTGCTGGAGCGCATCCTGGAGGCCAGCTGCCCGGAGAACTCGCTGGTGTTGGATCCGTTCAACGGCAGCGGCACCACGGGCGTGGCCGCCCTGAAGCACGGCCACCGCTACGTGGGCATCGACATGAACCCGGAGTACCTCACCCTGTCCAAGAAGCGCCTGGACGCGGTGCTGAAGTAACCCTCACGCTCGGGCGAGGATGAGCTCCACGCCCTGCCGCGCGATGGGGTGGTAGCGCGCCCCGTTCTTCTCGAACGCGGCGCGGGCCGTCTTGCGGTACTCGCGCGACGAGGCGAGCACGCTGTAGAGCGGCTTCAGGTACTTCATGCGGCCCACCTCGCCGAGGAACTCCTCGGCCCGGGCCAGCGCCGGCTCCCAGCCCGCCCTGAGCGCCGCCACCAGCCACGCCACCAGCACCTCCGAATTGCGGCTCTTCGTGAGCGCGTACTTCGCGTCGAGCAGGCGGAAGACGTCCCTCGACGTGTCCGGCGGCATCGACTCCAGGTAGAGCTGCCACTCGGTGGGCGTCCAGTCCCGCACCTGCTCCTCCGACGGCACCAGCCCGCGCAGCTTGTCCAACGCCTCCAGCCGCGCGGAATGCGGACGGGGCGCGCCCGGAGGCACGCCGGGCCGGTGCAGGTACGCGTCCGCGTCCACCTTCGCCAGCGCCCCCGGCAGCTCCTTCTCCGTGAAGAGGACGAACTCCTCCGTGGTGAGCGCCTGGAAGCGGTACGTCGCGAGGTAGCGGCGCAGGAAGCCGTCGAAGGCGGGCCGGCCCACCGCGTCCTCCAGCGCGCGCAGGAGCAGGTAGCCCTTCTCGTAGGGAATCTGGGAGAAGGCCTCGTCCGGGTCCACGCCCGACAGGTGCGTGCGCAGGGACGTGAGCTGCGGGTGCGCGCGGAAGTGGTGCAGCGCCTCGTCCAGTGACCTGCGCCCCAGGGCCGCGTGCAGCGCCGCGACCTCCGGCCCCGCCAGCGCCTCCAGGATGCGGCGCTCGGCGAAGACGGTGAAGCCCTCGTTGAGCCAGAAGTGCTCCGCGGACGCGTTCGTCACCAGGTTGCCCGTCCACGAGTGCGCAAGCTCATGCGCCACCACGTTCACCAGGCTCTTGTCGCCCGCGATGAGCGTGGGCGTGAGGAACGTCAGGCGCGGGTTCTCCATGCCGCCGTACGGGAACGAGGGCGGCATCAGGAGCAGGTCGAAGCGCTCCCAGTCATACGGCCCGAAGAGGGACTCCGCGGCCTTGAGCATGTCGTCCACGCCCGCGAACTCGTCCGCCGCCTCCTCCAGCGCCTCCGGCTCCGCCCACACCCGCGAGCGCGGCCCCAGCTCCTTCGGCGCGAGGCTGCCCACCGCGAAGGCCAGCAGGTAGGGCGGCACCGGCTGCGGCATCTCGAAGTGCTCCTCCGCCTCCACGCCGTGCTCCTCGCGGCCCACGAAGCTCGCCGCCATCACGGCCTTGAGCCCCTTGGGGACGCGCAGGGAAGCGCGGTAGCGGATGCGCAGCCGGGGCGTGTCCTGCAGCGGCACCACGCTGCGCGCGTGGATGGCCTGGCACTGGCTGAAGAGGAACGGCTGCTGCCCGCCCGCCGTCTGCGAGGGCAGAAGCCACTGCAGGGCGCTCGCCTCCGGGGAGGTGCGGTAGCGCACGGTGAGCTGCTTGAGCCCGACCGGCAGCTCGATGCGCAGCCGGCTTCCCAGGATGGGCTCGGGAGGGGAGAGGATGTAGGGCAAGGGACGACCCTGGGCATCCACCACCGCGCGGATGTCCAGGTCACGGGTGTCCAGGTCGAGGGGCCCCGCTGACGCCTCCTTGAGGGTCAGCGTGGCCTCCGCGTGCAGGCGCCGCGTCCGGAAATCGACGCGGGCCTTCCAGTCCAGCGTTTCCGTCTCCGGCTGCGTGCTGTCGTTGTACGAGTGCGGGTCGAGGCGAGCCATTGCCCCGACTTGTAGTCGGGGACCCGACCTCATGGCGAGCACACCCGGAGGTGTTGTCGGTTGACTTCCGGGTCAATCGCCTACATTTGTGCAGTCCCCTACTTCCTTTCAAGGGAGCCAATTTCCGATGACGACCCGGATCCGAAAAGTGGCGGTGCTTGGCGCTGGCGTGATGGGCAGCGGCATCGCCGCGCATCTGGCCAACTCCGGCGTTCGCGCCCTGTTGCTGGACATCGTTCCCCCCAAGGCCGCACCGGGGGAGGACACCGCCTCCAAGGCGTTCCGCAACAAGTTCGCTCAAGGGGCGCTGGCCAACCTGCGCAAGCAGAAGCCCAGCCCCATCGTGTCCGAGCAGGTGTTCACCTCCATCGAGGTGGGCAACCTGGAGGACGACCTCGCCCGGCTCGCCGAGTGCGACTGGATTATCGAGGTGGTGAAGGAGGACCTGGCCGTCAAGCAGGCCCTGTTCGCCAAGGTGGAGAAGCACGCGCGCAAGGACGCCATCATCAGCTCCAACACGTCCGGCCTCTCCATCGTGGGCATGACCGAAGGCCGCGGCGCGGAGTTCAAGAAGAACTTCCTCGTCACGCACTTCTTCAACCCCGTGCGCTACATGAAGCTCTTGGAGCTGGTCGCCGGCCAGCACACCGACCCGGAGGTGGTGAAGGCCATCCACCGCTTCGGTGAGGAGGTGCTCGGCAAGGGCATCGTCTACGGCAAGGACACCACCAACTTCATCGCGAACCGCATCGGCGTGTACGGGATGATGCGGACCATCTCCGAGATGACCAAGACGGAGATGTCCATCGAGGAGGTGGACAAGATCTTTGGCCCGGCGATGGGCCGTCCCAAGTCCGCCGTGTTCCGCACCGCGGACATCGTGGGCCTGGACACGTTCACCCACGTGGCGAAGAACTGTTACGACACGCTGACCCACGACGAAGAGCGCAACGTCTTCGCCATTCCCGACTTCCTCCAGAAGATGGTGGAGAAGGGGATGCTGGGCGACAAGAGCGGCGGCGGCTTCTACAAGAAGGACAAGTCCGCGGGCGGCAAGGACATCCTCGCGCTGGACCTGAAGTCGCTGGAGTACCGGCCGCAGGCGAAGGTGCGCTTCGACTCGCTGGGCGCCGCGAAGGACATCGAGAACGTCCGCGAGCGCGTCGCGTCCGTGATGAACGCGAAGGACAAGGCGGGCACGTTCGCCGAGCGCGTCACCCTGGACGTGCTGGCCTACTCCAGCCGCCGCATCCCGGAGATCGCCGACGACGTGGTCAACGTGGACCGCGGCGTGCGCTGGGGCTTCGGCTGGGACCTGGGGCCCTTCGAAGTGTGGGACGCGTACGGCGTGCAGAAGGGCGTGGAGCGCATGAAGGCGCTCGGCCTGAAGCCCGCGAAGTGGGTGGAGGACATGCTGGCCACCGGCCGCACGTCCTTCTACGGCGTGCAGGACGGCCGCGACACCTACTGGGACATCCCCACGAAGTCGGTGAAGACCGTGGTGGAGAACGCGCGCACGTTCCGCGTGGAGTACCTCAAGCGCGGCAACAAGAAGATCACCGGCAACGACAGCGCCACGCTGTGGGACATGGGCGACGGCGCGACGCTGCTGGAGTTCCACTCCAAGATGAACTCCATCGACGATGACATCATCGCGATGATGAACACCGCGCTCGACGAGACGGAGAAGAACTTCAAGGGCCTCGTGATTGGCAACGACGGCTCCAACTTCTCCGCCGGCGCGAACATCATGGCCATGCTGATGGCGGCCAAGAGCGAGGACTTCGACTCCATCCGCAAGATGGCGTCCGCGTTCCAGCAGGCCAACCAGCGCATGCGCTACAGCCCCGTGCCCGTGGTGACGGCGCCCTTCAACCTCACGCTGGGCGGCGGCGCGGAGGTCACGATGGGTGGCAACGCGGTGCAGGCGAGCGCGGAGCTGTACATGGGCCTCGTGGAAGTGGGCGTGGGCCTCATCCCCGGCGGCGGCGGCACGATGATGCTGCTGCGCAACGTGTTCGGCGCGTACGCGGCGGACAAGGACTTCGACGCGCTGCCCTTCCTCAAGAAGGTGTTCCTCGCCATCGGCACCGCGAAGGTGGCGACGAGCGCGGAAGAGGCGCGCGAGTTCGGCTTCCTGTCGGCTCAGGACGGCATCACGGGCAACCGCGACTTCCTGCTGTCGGACGCGAAGTCCCGCGTGCTGGGCCTGGCGAATGGTGGCTTCCGCCCGCCGCGTCCCACGCGCTTCCGGCTGCCGGGCCCCAGCGGCGCGGCCACCATCGACATGATGTTGTACGACATGCAGCTCAACAACCAGATCAGCGCCCACGACCGGAAGATCGCCCAGAAGCTGGCGCGCGTGCTGTCCGGCGGCGACACCAGCGCGACCGCGCTCGTGAGCGAGGACAAGCTGCTGGAGCTGGAGATGGAAGCGTTCCTGAGCCTCATCGGCGAGGAGAAGACCCAGGACCGCATGATGTTCATGCTCGAGAAGGGCAAGCCGCTGCGCAACTAGCGCGAGGCGTTTACCCAATGGGTTGCCAGATTCGAAATCCGAAGGTCGCCCGGACGCTGTCCGGGCAGGGAGACACCTGACATGTCCAGCCGAGTCGTGATTGCCAGCGCGGTGCGCACCCCCTTCACCCGCGCGCACAAGGGTGAGTTCAAGGACACGCGTCCGGATACGCTCGCGGCCCTTGCCATCAAGGAAGCCGTTGCCCAGGTCCCCGGCCTCAAGGCGTCGGACGTGGAAGACGTCATCATGGGCTGTGCCATGCCGGAGGCCGAGCAGGGCATGAACGTCGCCCGCAACGCGAGCCTGCTCGCGGGCCTGCCGGACACAGTTCCCGGCATGACCATCAACCGCTTCTGTTCCTCCGGTGTGCAGTCCATGGCCCAGGCGGCGCAGGGCATCAAGTCCGGGATGATGCAGGTGGTCATCGCCGGTGGCACCGAGTCCATGACCATGGTGCCCATGGGCGGCAACAAGGTCTCCGCCAACCCGGAGATCATGGAGAAGCTGCCGGAGGTCTACACCTCCATGGGCGCCACGGCGGAGAACATCGCGTCCCGCTACAACGTCACGCGCGAGGACTCGGACAAGTTCGCCGCGGAGAGCCAGCGCCGCGCGGCCACCGCGCGGGAGCAGGGCAAGCTCAAGGATGAGATCTTCCCCGTCACCACGACGATGTACGACGAGGACGGCGTCCCGAAGCAGGTGACCGTGACCGTGGACACCATCATGCGCCCGGAGACGACGGTGGAGGGCCTCGCGAAGCTGCGTCCGGCCTTCAACGCCAAGGGCGTGGTGACGGCGGGCAACGCGTCGCCGCTCACCGACGGCGCGGCCGCCGCGGTCATCATGAGCGAGGAGAAGGCGAAGGAGCTCAACGTCAAGGCGCTGGGCTACTTCGTGGACTACGTGGTCGCTGGCGTGCCGCCGGAGATCATGGGCGTGGGTCCGGTCCCCGCCATCCGCAAGCTCTTGGAGCGCAACAAGCTGAAGGTGGAGGACATCTCCGTCTTCGAGCTGAACGAGGCCTTCGCGGCGCAGGCGCTGCACTGCATCCGTGAGCTGGGCATCCCGCTGGACAAGGTGAACCCGAACGGCGGCGCCATCGCCCTCGGTCACCCGCTGGGCGTGTCCGGCGCGCGCATGGTGGCCACCATCCTGCGTGAGCTGAAGCGCCGCGACGGTCGCTACGGCGTCGTCAGCATGTGCATCGGCGGCGGCATGGGCGCCGCGGCGCTCGTGGAGCTCGCGAAGTAGTCCGCTTCCGCTTCGCGCCCCTTGCGTTGAACGCGAGGGGCGCGGGGTGGAGGTCAGGAGGCCGGGGCGTCCGGGTCGTGCACCGGGACGCCCGCCAGGCGCAGCACCCGCAGCGCGTTGGTGGTGTCCACCACCCCCTGCCGCAGCCGGTAGTCGAACACCATCTTCCCGTCCTCCAGGTGGTCGCGGAAGTGGACGTTCACCACGTGCGAGTCCTTCTCGTCCGCCAGCACCGCCAGGGACAAATCATGCGTCGTCACCGCGCCACACGCGCCGGAGGCGAGCAGCAGCCGCAGCACCTCGCGCGAAGCAATCTGGCGCTCGCGGGTGTTGGTGCCCAGCAGGATTTCGTCCAGCAGGAAGAGGACCTGGCCGTGCGCGGCCTGCGCCGCGTCCAGCACCGTCTTCAGCCGCTGCACCTCCGCGTAGAAGTACGACACGCCGCGCTCCAGCGAATCCTTCACGCGCATGCTGGTGAGCACCTGCAGCGGTGACAGGCGCAAGGTGGCCGCGCACACCGGCGCTCCCGCCAAGGCCAGCACCACGTTGGCGCCCAGCGCGCGCATCAGCGTCGTCTTGCCGCTCATGTTGGAGCCGGTGATGAGCAGCGCGTGACGGGCGCCGGGCAGGGACACGTCGTTCGCCACCGGCGCGTCCAACAGCGGATGCCCCAACGCGGTGGCCTCCACGCGCGGGCCCTGGGACTCCAATTGCGGCCACGTGAAGGCGGGCCGGTCATGCGCCAGTCCCCCGATGCAGCAGAGGGCCTCCAGCTCCGCGAGCCCCTCGAACCACTGACGCACGTGCTGGCCGTGCGCGGCCCTCCAGCCCTCCAGCGCGAAGAGGGCGTGGATGTCCCAGAGCGTGAGCCAGTGCACCAGCGCGTGGAACTGGTGCCGCTTGAACTCGATGAGCGAGTACAGCCGGCTGAAGCGCCGGAAGAGGTCCGACACCCGGGGGCCCTGGCCCGGGTGGAGCCCGGTCTGGAGTTGCTTCAGGCGCGGGTGTTCGAAGGTCTGCTTCTCCACGCGCTCGAAGAGGGCCGCGTAGCGCACGAAGCCGCGCTCGCCTTGCTCCACGGCGTCGTCCATCCGCTTGAGCGTGGCGCGCGTGGCCACCGCGACGCCGAGCTGCGCGAGCAGTCCCAGCCACACGAGGCTGTCCGGAATCACGCCCACCGTGCCCAGGATGAACAAGGTGAGCGTCACCACGGGCAGCACCACCGCGAGCGGACGCGACCAGCGGATGGAGTCCAGCGCCGGGCCGGACTCCGCCCACTGGATGAAGAGGGCAGGGTCCGCCTTGTCCTTCGCCACCACGCGGGCGTCCACGCAGAGCTCCTGGCGGAAGTCCACGCGCGGGGCCAGCTCCCGCGCCGCGCCCTGCCGCGTCACCACCGTGTCGGCGTCCGCCGGCGCGGACAGCCACGCCGCCAGCCGCTCCTCGCCCGCGCGGGTCGCCGTCTCGTTGATGAGCTGGAAGAGGCTGCCCTGGCCAAAGACATCCAGGTCCGTGGCGTACAGGTGGTTGGGGGACAGGAACCGCTCCCCGGTGTCCGTGAAGGCGTGCCAGCCCCCCTCCAGCCGCGCCAGGCCCCGCTCGTTGAGGAGGACGAAGTGTCGGGCCCGCTGCTCCTTGAGGAACACCTGGTGGTGCAGCACCGCGAGCAGGCCGTAGATGGCGAGCGCGCCCGCCGCTGCCCACCACCACGGCTTCGGCAGCCGGCCCAGCAGCGTGAGCAATCCCACCCCCGCGGCGGCCACGAAGGCCACGGTGCGCAGGTTGGCGTACCTCGCGCTGATGCGGTCCAACACCGTCAGCTCCGCCTGGGCGGCGGCGCGACGGTCGGTGTACGTGCGGTGGGGACTCAGGGACTCGGTAGGGGCGGGCACGATGGCCGCGCATGCTGAGCGGCCCCCCGTCCGAGGGCAAGCGCGCAACGCGCCCCGCGCGGCTTCCGGTGCGAGCCGAGAACCGCCACCTCTACTGGAATAGCGCTGAATCCATTAATTGCTGTTCTAGGGCTGATACGGTGTTTCGCTGTCTCGCGCGTCCTCCCGACGCGTGGAGGGACGGGGCACATGGCAATGACTGGCTGGAAGCGTGGTGCGTGGATGGCGCTGCTGCTGTGGACGCAGGCGGCCTTCGCTGGCACGGCGACTGTCTATTATTACACGCCCTACAAGGCATGGAGCGCGGCCTACCTCCACCACGACGCGGGAGGCGCCTGGACGACCGTGCCAGGGGTTTCCATGTCGGCGGCCTGTACCGGCTGGGTGATGCGGGACGTCACCACCGGCACAGCCACCACCTTCCAGGCCGTATTCAACGACGGGCAGAACCACTGGGACAACGCGGGCACCTCGTCCGGGAACTACAGCGTGCCGACGTCCGGCACGCACCAGGTGAAGAACGGCCAGCTGCTGGCGAACGCGGGCTCCCCCTGCACGACGACCGGGAACAACAGTGCGGAGGTCTTCTATTACACGCGCACGCGCGGCTGGAGCGCGGTCAACCTCCACTACTCGCCCACGGGCGGCACGTGGACGACGCCCCCCGGTGTCGCCATGAACGAGACGGCCTGCACGGACTGGGTGAAGAAGACCGTCTCCCTGGGGTCGGCCACCGGGATGAAGGCGGACTTCAACAACGGCAGCGTCTGGGACAACAACAACGGCGCGGACTACACCCTGGGGACGGGGCGCATCACGGTGAGGGACGGGGTCGTCACCGCCAACGCCGCCTCGCCCTGCGTGGCGCTGCCTCCGGACACGACGCCGCCGTCGGTGCCTTCGGGCGTCACCGCCACCGCGTCCGGGACGTCCATCAGCGTCGCCTGGAGCGCGTCCACCGACGACCGCGGCGTCACCGGCTACACGCTCACCCGCACGGGCGGCACGCAGGGGACGAAGAGCTTCACCGTCACGGGCACGGCGTACACGGACAGCGGCCTGGAGGCCCTGACGACCTACGGCTACACGGTGACGGCCTTCGACGCGGCGGGGAACACGTCCACGGCGAGCAGCGCGGCCTCCGCGAAGACGGGCTCGGCGCCTCCGCCTCCCCCTCCGGGAGAGCCCCTGGGCGGCGACATCCGCGAGGACTCCATCTACTTCGTGATGACGGCGCGCTTCTACGACGGCGACGCCAACAACAACCGCGGCGGCAGCATGCACGTGAAGTCCGGCAACGCGGCGAACAACGACCCGATGTTCCGGGGCGACTTCAAGGGGCTCATCCAGAAGCTCGACTACATCAAGGCGCTGGGCTTCTCCGCCCTCTGGATCACCCCCGTGGTGCTCAACCGGTCCGACTATGACTACCACGGCTACCACGGCTGGGATTTCTACCGCGTGGACCCGCGCCTGGAATCCAGCGGCGCCTCCTATCAGGACCTCATCAACGCGGCCCACCAGAAGGGCCTGAAGATCATCCAGGACGTCGTCTACAACCACTCCAGCCGCTGGGGCGCGAAGGGCTTGTTCTCCGCGAAGGTGTTTGGCGTCCGCGACAGCCAGTGGAGCTGGTACTACGACGCGCCCGTGTCTGGCTTCGAGTACGACGGCCTCACGGTGGAGTCTGGCTCCGGCAAGTCCTATTACAACGGCGACCTGTGGTCGACGCCGGAGCCCGCGGGCAACACCTGCCGCAACTGGGGCGTCCCCACGTCCTCCACGAGCCAGGAGGGCTACCGCATCTACAACTGCCAGTGGCCCAATCCCACCTCCGGCATGTTCCCCGCGAGCCTCTTCCACCAGTGCTGGATTGGAAACTGGGAAGGGGAGGACTCGCGCAGTTGCTGGATCCACGAGGACCTGGCGGACTTCAACACGGAGAACGCCACCGTCCAGGCGTTCCTCGTGGACGTCCACAACCGCTTCATCGACCGGGGCGTGGATGGCTTCCGCGTGGACACGGCGGTGCACATCCCCCGTGTGACGTGGAACCGCCGCTTCCTGCCGGCCGCGCACGCCCACGCCGAGGCGAAGTTCGGTGCGAAGGGCCGCGACTTCTTCATGTTCGGTGAAGTGGGCTCGTTCGTGAACGACAAGTGGAACCGGGGCTCGCCCAACCACTCCGCGCAGTTCTTCACCTGGAAGGAGCGCAAGACGTACAGCAGTGACGACGTGGCGGCGGCGCTGGAGCAGTACAACTACGAGCAGACCCAGGGCACCGCCAACCAGCCCACGTCCACCAACGCCTTCCTCCAGGGCAATGCCTGGCACGCTCCGGACGCCAGCCAGTTCTCCGGCATGAGCGTCATCGACATGCGCATGCACATGAACTTCGGCGAGGCGAACAACGCCTTCTGGAATGGCAAGGACTCCGACGACAGCTACAACGACGCCACCTACAACGTCGTGTATGTCGATTCCCACGACTACGGTCCCAACAAGTCGTCCACGCGCTACGCCGGGGGCACCGACGCCTGGGCGGAGAACATGAGCCTGATGTGGACCTTCCGGGGCATCCCCACGCTGTATTACGGCTCGGAGATTGAGTTCCAGGCGGGCAAGCCCATCGACTGCGGGCCCACCTGCGCGCTGGCCACCACCGGCCGCGCCTACTACGGCGCGAACCTGGAGGGCAGCGTCACCGCCAGCGACTTCGGCGTGGTGGGCAGCGCGTCCGGCGCGGTGGCCACGACGTTGGACAAGCCCCTGGTGAAGCACGTGCAGCGGTTGAATCAGATCCGCCGCCGCATCCTCGCGCTCCAGAAGGGGCAGTACTCCACCGAAGGCATCACCGGGAGCATGGCGTTCAAGCGCCGCTTCACGGACGCGGCCAAGGGCGTGGACAGCTTCGCGCTGGTGACGGTGTCCGGCAGCGCCACGTTCAGCGGCATCCCCAACGGCACCTACAAGGACGCCATCACCGGCGATGTGCGGACGGTGAGCAATGGCACGCTGGCCGCGACGGTGTCCGGGAAGGGCAACCTGCGCGTGTACGTGCTCGACCTGCCGGGGAGTCCCGCGCCGGGCAAGGTGGGCGTGGACGGCCCCTGGCTGAAGCCCTGAGCGCACCGCGATGACGCAACGCCGGGGGCGCGCGGATTTGACTTTCCGTGCGCCCCCGGGATTTGAATGCGCGCGTGAGGGACGGACAGGCCGGGCCGCCCTTCACGGACAGGGTCACCCCATGTCGTTGCCCAAGGTCTTTCTGTGCGGGGGGCTGCTCGTCGGCACCCTCGCTGCGCCTCCCGCTGAAGCCCGTTTTGGCAAGCACTCGGATTCCTCGTCCTCTGGCGACGCGAAGCCCGCCCACAAGGCCACGGCCATCGGCGTGGACGACGACGACGATGACGACGCGAAGCCGGACGAGAACGAGAACCGGGCGCTGAAGGCCCCCGTGACGGTGTCCTCCTCGGATGACTGCTGTCGCTACAGCGCGTCGGACGATGTCGCCACGGTCATCCTCGGAGCTGTCTTCGAGCTGATCCTGAGTGGCGTGGGTGAGGCCATCGCCACCACCGGCACCCACCACGGGGCCCAGCCGGCCGACGATCCGAACGAGGTCCCCCTGCCGGGCTCGTTGAGGCACGCCGTTCCGTTCTCCCTCCGCATGGGCATGCAGGTGTCGCCCTTCCAGCACCGCGGCACGGGCCTCGACTTCAACCTCGGCTGGGACCTGCGCCGCTTCGGCGCGGACCTGCGCCTCATGCGGCTGGACCTGACGGGCGGGGCGGGCTCCCGGGGCGAGCGCACCCTGGGGGAGATCCACGTGACGTACGCCCCCATCGTCCAGGAGAACCTCCGCGTGCGCGCCGAACTCGGCGTCTCCACCGCGGATCTGCCGCAGGGCCTCTACGTGGGCCCCAGCCTGGGCATGTCCCTGGAGGCGTGCGTGCTCGGGCCCCTGGACGTCGAGGCGCGCATGCAGGTGACGCCCTTTCCCTACCGTCAGGCGGACCTGCGCACCGGGCTCGCGCTGCACCTGGGCAGCTTCATGCTGCGCGGCGGGGTGCACGGCCTCTTCCTGGACCCGGACGTGAGCCCCAACAGCCGGGACCGGCTCTTCGGCCCCGAGTTCGGTCTGGGCTTCACGTTCTAGAATCGCGGTCCCTGGAAACACCACGGGCCCGGCCGCGGGGGTGTACGCGGTCAGGCCCGTTGGGCGTCATGTACCCGCCGCGAGGCGGGCCGTGCGGCCTACTTCTCCTTGGAGGCCAGCTTGCGCAGGGCCTTCTGGTCACGCACGCAGAGGATGCGGCCGACATTGCCGAGCACGCCCTCGCGCTTCATCTCGTTGATCAGCGTGGACACGAAGGAGCGCGAGGCGCCGACGAGGTCCGCCAGGTCCTGCTGGGTGATGCCGCGCAGGTCCGTCTCGCCGCCGTGCGGGCAGCGCTCGCCGTGGGCTTCCACCAGCGTCAGGAGGGTGTCCGCCAGCCGGGCCGGCACTTCCTTGAAGGTCAGGCCGAGCACGCGCTTGCGCAGAGAGCGCACGCGGTCCGCGTAGGCGCGCACCACGTCCACCGCCAGGGCCGGACGGGCCTCCAACTGGGCGCGGAAGTCACGGCCCTCGATGCTCCACACCTCGGCCTCGCCCGCGGCCACCGCCATCTCCTCGATGGGCGTCCCCTCGGGGCGGAACAGCTCGCCGAACAGGTCGCCCGGGCGCAGGATGGACACCACCGAACGGGTGCTGTTCTTGCCGATGCGCATCAGGCGCACGCGGCCGGACTTCAGCAGGTACACGCGGTCCGACGTGTCACCGGGGCGGTAGATGGTCGAGTTGTGCGGGAAGGACTCGACCTTGAAGTAGCCCTTGAAGTCGATCGCTTCCTGGCCAGGAACCAGCTTGTTCGCCGTGACCATCATCCCGGAGCTGGTCGCCTGCAGGGGCGCCACGACGTTGGAACCGATGGGGCCGAGGGGGCGATTGAAACCGTGCATGGGAACTCTCCTGGAATCTGAGGGAAGGAAGCGTGGGGAAGGTTGGCTGGCCTGTCTGCGGCGAGCTGACCTTGCTCTTTCCAAGAGCCGTGCCAGGGACACTTCAACTATTCCCAGGGGAACAGTTCCAGGAATGCCGGGTACTTAGCGCTACACCGGGGTTCGAACCCCCCAACTGTGTCCAAAACCTGAAACAAAACGTTCAAACAGTCTGATCAATTTGAACGAAACGTTCAAGGCGGCCCGGGGACTGTCGGGCCAGGGACAGTGGAAGGACAGTGTCAGGAAGCATCCTTCACCGGTTAAGGGTGCACCTGTGGACCCTGGCCCTGTGCAAGACCGAACTTTTGAAGCTTTCGTTCAAGGGTCGGACGGCTGATGCCAAGAATCTGACAGGTGCGGCCCTTGTGGCCCTTGGTGACGGCCATGGCGCGGGCGATGAGCTGCCGCTCGGCCTCTTCCAGGGTGGGGATGAGGCTTGCGTCATCCACGGCGGGCGCGGCGAACATGGGGCCGGCCTGTCCGGGGGCGCGGCCGGCCTCGGGGCTGGGGACGACGGGCTCCAGGGCGGGCAGGTCGTCGCCGCGCAGCACGTCGCCGGGGGCGAGCACGACGGCGCGGGTGAGGACGTTCTCCAGCTCGCGCACGTTGCCGCGCCAGGGCAGCTGCGTGAGGCGCTCCATCACCTCCTGGGGCACGCGGGTGACGCGCTTGTGCACCTTCTCGTTGATGCGCTCCAGCATGTGCTTCACGAGCAGGGAGATGTCCTCGCGCCGCTCGCGCAGGGGCGGGATGAACAGGGTGATGACCTTGAGGCGCTGGTAGAGGTCCTCGCGGAAGCGGCCCTGGGCCACCTCGTCGGAGAGGGTGCGGTGGGTGGCGGCGATGACGCGCGCGCGCAGCTTCACGCGCTTGACGCCGCCCACGCGCTCGAACTCGCGCTCCTGGAGAACGCGCAGCAGCTTCGCCTGGAGCATCAGCGACATATCGCCAATCTCGTCCAGGAAGACGGTGCCGTCCTCGGCCAATTCGAACTTGCCGGGCTTGCCGGCGACGGCGCCGGTGAAGGCGCCCTTCTCGTGGCCGAACAGCTCGCTCTCCAGGAGCGTGTCCACGATGGCGGAGCAGTTGATGCCGATGAAGGGGCGCGGCTCGTCGTAGGAGTAGTTGTGGATGACGCGGGCGATGAGCTCCTTGCCGGTGCCGCTCTCGCCCGTAATGAGCACGGTGGCGGCGCTGCCCGTCACCTTGCCGATCTCCTTCACCAGCTGCTGCATGGAGACGCTGGTGCCCACGATGTCGCCCAGGCGGACGACGGCGTTCTCGCGGTGGACCTCGTCCGCGCGGCGCGACAGCTGGCGGTACTCCAGCGCGCGCTCCACGACGAGGTCCAGGGCGGCCGGGTCGGGGAAGGGCTTGTGGATGTAGTCGAACGCACCGGCCTTCATGGCCCGGATGGTCGTCTCCATGTCGTGGTAGGCGGTGACGAGGATGATGCGCGCGTCGCCGCACAGGCCCTTCATCTCCTCGATGATCTCCAGGCCCGTCCGGTCCGGGAGCATCATGTCCAGGATGACGACGCTGGGCATGTTCTCCTGGGCGGCCTTCAGCCCGGCGGCGGCGCTGGTGGCGGTGACCACCTGGTAGCGCGGCTGCCCGTCCTGCTCGATGTCCTCGAAGTGCATCGTGAGGGTTTCGAGCAGCGACACGTCGTCATCGACGATGAGGAGGGTCTCCATGGGGCTCTCAGGCTGCGAACGTCAGCGTGAACACCATCCCCGGTTCGGCGCTTCCCTCGGCCGCGACGTCGCCTCCCACGCCGGTCATCACGCGCCGGAGCGCGGCCAGGGACAGCCCGGCGCCGCGTGCCAGCCGCGAGCCGAACGGATCGAACAGCGTGCCCCGCTCCTCGGGCGGCAGGGCCGCGGCCGGGTCGTCCAGGATGAGGCTCACATGGCCGGGGGCGACCTGACGCAGGGTCACCTGCACGCGTCCTTCCTCCGGCAGCCCCATGGCCACGTTGAGCAGGACCTGGGCGAGCACCGGCCTCAAACGGTTGGGATCCACCCGCACGCGGGGCAGGTCCGCCTCTTCCTTCACGTCCACCTCGATGCGGCGCTCGGCCAGTTCAGGGGCCACCATGGCGGTCGCCTCCTGGACGACCGAGCGCAGCGGGTGGGAGTCCAGGTTCGCGGCGCCCTCCCGGCCGTACTCGGACAGGAGCCAGAGCATGCGCTCCATGGTGCGGATCTCCCGGTTGGCGATGGTGAGCCGCCGCTTGTCGCGGTCCGACAGGCCGGTGTTCCGCGCGAGCGTCTGCACCGCCATCTTCACGGAGGACAGCGGGTTGCGGATCTCATGGCTGAGCGACGACGACAGCCGGGAGATCTGCACCGGGGGCGCGCCCTCCAGCACGGCGCCCAGGTCCAGCACGCCCGCGGAGGCCTCCTCGCCATCCATGCCCAGCACGAGGCGCAGGTGCGTGGGGGGCGTGCCGCCGCCCGGGGCCACGACGACGAACTCCACGCCGCGGCGGTCCTCGCGGGCGCGGGCGTCCAGTTCGCGGGCGCGCTCCTGGGTGACCCCGAGGGCCGTGTGGAGGGGAGTGCCCACCAGCGCGGGGGGCGCGCGGCGCAACACCGTGGCGCAGTCGCCCTCGGCGCGCGTGACCCGGAGGTTGGGGGACCAGGCGAGCTGTGCGACTTGCAGGAGTTGGGCGTTCATTGGTGGGCCTGAAACATACCGGGTAAGGTTCCGCGCTGTCCCTATGTCCGGATCCGCGCGTTTTCCGAAGAACCTTGTGGCCGCCCTTCTGTTCCTCTCGGGGTCGACCGCGCTGGTTTATGAGCTGGTGTGGTCCAAATACCTGGGGAACGTCCTGGGCAACAGCGGCCAGGCCCACGCCGTGGTGTTGGCGACGTTCATGGGAGGGCTCGCACTGGGGGCATCTGTCTTCGGGCGGACAGCCGACCGGGTGAAGAGCCCCCTGGCCCTGTACGGCCTGCTGGAGCTGGGCGTGGGGTTATACGCCCTGGCGTTCCCCGCCGTGCTCCGCGCGCTGGAGGCCGCGTGGCTCGCGGTGGCGCCTGGCGTGCCAGAGGGCCTGCGCGTGGGCCCCCGCCTGCTCGTCGCCGCGCTGTCGCTGGTGGTGCCCACGCTGCTCATGGGCGGCACGCTGCCGGCGCTGGTGAGACACTTCGCGGCGAGCCTCGCGGGGGTGCGACGGGAGCTGGCGCGGCTGTACGCCGTCAACAGCCTGGGCGCGGCGCTGGGGGCCTATGTCGCGGGGACGCGGCTGGTGCCGGCGATTGGCCTGTCCGCGTCCGCGACGCTGGCCGCGGGGCTCAACCTGCTGCTGGCGGTGGCGGCGCTGGCGCTCGCGCGGAGCCACCCGCCGGCGCTCGCGGGCGTGCGCGATGCCGACGCGTCAGGTGGGGACGAAGTGGCCTACCCGCGCCGCGCGGTGCGGGCCGCGCTGTGGGGCGTGCTGCTGTCAGGCTTCACGTCGATGCTGTACCAGGTGACGTGGATCCGCCTCTTGTCCATCGTGCTGGGCGCGTCCACGTATGCCTTCACCCTCATCCTGACGGCGTTCATCCTGGGCATCGGCCTGGGCAGCTTCTGGCTGATGATGCGCAAGGAGGGGGTGGATTCGCTGCGCCTGTACGGGCGGACGCAGGTGGCGCTCGTGGTGAGCCTCTGCGTGGCCCTGCCGTTGTACGTGCGGCTGCCGCACCTGTTCCACCGGGCGGAGTGGCTGCTCACGCGCACGCCGGACGCGTGGCCGGTGTTCCAGGGGCTCACCTTCGCCTTCTGCTGCGCGGTGCTGCTCATCCCCACGTTCTTCATGGGCGCCGCCTTCCCGGCCGCCGCGCGCGTGGCCACGGCGAAGGTGTCCGAGGTGGGGCGCCAGCTGGGCGGCGTGTACCTGTGGAACACGGTGGGCACCATCACCGGTTCGGCGCTGGGCGGGCTGGTGCTGATGCCGTGGTGGGGCATGGAGGGCAACTTCGTCGCGGGCGTGGTGGCGAACCTCGCGGCGGCGGCGCTGGCGTTCAGCGCGGCCCCGGCGAAGGAGAACTCGCGCACCGCGTCCAGCGCCATGTCGTCCGTGCCGTGGCGCGCGCTGTGGCCGGTGGGCCTGGCGGCGCTGCTGGCCGTGGTGGTGCTGGGCGGCATGCGGGGCTGGGCGGTGCGCCTGAGCAGCATCGCGTCCATCCGGATGCACCAGAAGCCGCCGGACACGTACGCGGAGCTGGTGCGGAACATGGAGCGGGACATCCGCCCGGTGTTCTACGCGGACGACACCTTCGCCACGGTGCTGGTGGGCGACGTGCCGCGCGACGGGCACCGCTTCATGAAGCTCAACGGCAAGGTGGACGCCTCCAACGGCAGCGACGTGGAGACGCAGGTGGTGGCGGGGCACCTGGGGGTGCTCTTGCATGCGCGCGAGCCGGAGAACGTGCTGCTCGTGGGCGCGGGCGCGGCCATCACCGCGGGCAGCGTGCTGGCCCATCCGGTGAAGCACCTGGACATGGTGGAGATCTCTCCGGCCGTGATTGACGGGGCGCGCCTGTTCAAGGCGGACAACCGCAACGCGGTGGATGATCCGCGCACGCACGTGCACGTGGACGACGCGAAGACGTTCATGGCGCTGGCGTCGCGCAAGTACGACCTGGTGGTGAGCGTGCCCTCCAACCCGTGGGTGGCGGGCGTGTCCGGCCTCTTCACGCGCGACTTCTTCCAGACGGTGGACCGGCACCTCACGGACGACGGCGTGCTGGTGCAGTGGATCCACACCTACGAGAGCAACGAGGAACTCATCCGGCTGGTGGTGCGCACGCTGCGCGACACCTTCCCGCACGCCACCACGTGGCTGGGCCCGCACGACCTCATCCTGGTGGCCAGCCGCAAGCCGCTCGTCTTCGACGCGGCGCGGGTGGCCGAACGGATGGCCCGGCCGGAGGCGAAGAAGGACCTGGACCGGGTGGACATCCACGACGTGTTCGCGCTGCTGTCCAAGCAGGTGCACAGCGAGGCGGGCCAATTGGCGTTCGCGGGGCCGGGGCCCATCAACACGGACGACCACAACGTGCTGGAGTACGCGTCCCCCATCGCCTTCTTCCTGGCGGACCTGGACGTGCGCGTGAAGGACGAGCGCCGCTCGCCGGAGCTGGGCCCGGAGCTGTTCCTGCACGACTACCTGCGCGACCACCCGCCCACGCCCGAGCAGGTCGCGGGGCTGTACCGCAACATCGAGCGCTTCCACGCGGGCAATGATCCGACGGTGCGGGGCGTGGCCACGCTGTGGCGTTCGCTGGCGCCGGAGAGCCCGGACGCCGCGCTCGCCGTGGGCCGGGCGGCGCTCGCGCAGAACGACCTGACAATGGCCGCCTCGCTGCTGGAGCCCGAGGTCGCGAAGGGCGGCCGCTCCCCGGAGCTGGTGACGGCGTACCTCCAGCTCGTGACGGCGCGGGCGTGGGCCACGCGGACCGTGTGGACGCCGGTGCGGACCGACGAGGCGCTCGCCTTGGGCCGCGACGTGGCGGCGCAACATCCGGAGGACGCGGCGCTCCAGAAGGCCCTGCGCGGCCTGTGTGACGCCCTGCCGCAGAACGCGTGCGCGAAGGGGACCGCGAGCGCCCCGAAGCCACCTCCCGTCGTCACGCCCGGGGGCCCGTGAAACACCGCTCAAAACGCTGTTTCAAGGCGTCGAGCGGGTCCAGGTGCCTGGAATCATTGGTCTCATCCCCCCCATCCTCCCGATGACGGATGGAGGTGCGGGTGGGATCGTTCTACTGTCCGTTTCGACCCTGACTCCCGCAGGGTGAGTTTCCCACCGCTGCACGACCCCCGGAGTTTCCCATGAAGACGCTCTCGAAGAAGCAGCAGACGCAGCTGCGCAAGTCCCGTGGTCAGGGCATGACCGAGTACATCATCATCGTCGCGCTGATCGCGATCGCCGCCATCGGCGTCATCACGCTGTTCGGTGACAACATCCGCCTGCTGTTCGGCGCCTCCGCGGCGGCCCTGGCCGGCGAGGACGACGTGACGAACGACGGCAAGGCGTCCAACGACCAGCTGAACAAGAAGACGATGAAGACGTTCGGCCAGAACAACACCGCGTACTGAGCCGCTCCGCTTCACGCGAATGGCAGGTCCCTCCAACTGGAAGGGCCTGCCATTTTCATTTGGGGCGCTCGCGGACCCAGAGGACGTAGCCGCCGTCGCGCACCGCCTCGCGCCAGCCGCCCCGCTCGCGCAGGTGGTCCAACAGCAGGTTGCCCGGGTTCACCGTGTCCCAGACGAGGTAGTCCGGATCATAGCGCTCCAGCGCCTCCTCCCAGCCGGGCCGCGACAACACCAGCTGCTCGTAGGCGTCGTGGATGGCGGGCGGGAACGGATCATTGCGGCTGTCGATGAAGACCTTGAACCCCGCTCCCGCGAAGAAGGAGATGGGGCCGCCCAGGATGAACCGGTTGAGCACCCGGCCCGGAGGCTGGTCGCGCAGGGCCTGGAGCAGGTGCACGGGGATGGTGGCGTGCGTGCGCGTCTCCACCGGCAGGGGCCGGCCCGCATGCAGCACGACGAGCGCCAGGAGCGCGATGCCCGGCCACAGCGCCAGGGACGTTCCGGTGCTCCAGCCCACGAGCCCGCGCTCCACCCGGGCCCGCAGGCGCTCGAAGGGGGAGGGGGATTCCGCGGCGTGGGCCAGGGCCGCGTGCTCCACCACCGCCAGGGCCAGGAGTACGGCGGCGAAGGGCGCGTGGCGCTGGACCTTCAGCGCGGCGATGCCCAGCACCAGCGCGGGGAGGAGCACGGCGATGCGCCACGTGCGGGCCCGTCCCACGACGAAGAAGAACGTGGCGAACAGGGCCAGGTAGGCCCAGCTCCACCGGTAGTCGAGGTCCAGCGGGCGCCACTCGTAGATGGTCTGGGTGGACGGCAAGAGCGCGTGCTGGAGCGGGTACAGGTAGATGTGGGGCCCGTCGGGTGACAGGCCCGCGACGAGGAACATCGCGAGCGCCGCCGCGAGCGCGCGCACGGTGCGACGGCGCGACGCGGGCGTGGGCTCGTCCAGGGACTGGCCCAGCGCGGACGACGCGAGGAGCGCGGGGCCCAGGGGCCAGCTGCCGTGCAGGTTGGCCCACGCGAGGCCCAGCACGGGAAAGGCCCACAGCCAGCGCTCGTCCCCGGCCCGCCAGGCCTGGAGGCCCATGACGGCGAGCACGAAGAACAGCTGGCCGATGTGGAAGGGACGCTCCTGGGGCCAGGTGGAGGACTGCACGCCCAGCACCAGGCCCAGCGCGACGAGGGCGAGGAGGTTCGCGTCGCTTCCTCCCGCGCGGCGCAGCGCCACCTGGAGCAGAAGCACGTTGGCGGCGATGAGGGCCGCGACGAAGAGCGCGGGGCCGCCCGCGCCCAGGACCTTCAAGAGCAGGGCGCAGAGCACCCCGAAGCCCCACTCGTGCGGCACCCAGCCCGCGGTGCCCGTCAGGCTGAATGGATCCACGCGGCTGAAGCCGTGCTCCAGGATGTAGCGGCCTCCGGCCAGATGGAAGAACAGGTCGTAGCTGCGCAGGGGCTGGGCGGCGAGCCACAGCAGGAGCCCGCAGGCGAGCAGGCCCGCGGGCGCGGGAAGGTAGGGACGGATCCGCATGGTGTTCCGCGGGAGCCTACCGCGCGCCGGGCGCGGGCAGGGGCGGACGCGCGGCCCCCGCGAGCCCCAGCCGGCGCAGCATCACCTGCCGGATGGAGGGGATGCGGAAGCGGAAGATGAACGCGTCCGCGAAGTAGTGCGCGAGCACCACCGCGAAGCCCAGCGACGTGAGGCCGCGCAGCAGGGGATGCGCCTGCGCGCCGCCGCTGATGCCGAGCGAGCCCCGAGCGGGCCCGTCCAGCAGGAAGCCGTGCACCACGCCCAGCGCGAGCAGCGGGAGCATGGACGCCACCATCGCGGGCCAGATGAGCTTGCGGCCCAGGCGGGGCGGGTCGCCTTCACGCGGCTCCAGCATGCGCGCGCTGAGCACGTAGTACTCCAGGCCGTGCATGCCCGGCAGCATCACGTAGCCCCAGGACGGGGCCACGAGCGCGAGCCCCGTCGCCGTCGCCATGCCCAGCAGGTACAGCACCTTGGGGCCGCTGGCGCCGCCGGAGCGCAGCACCGCGCGGAACAGCAGCAGGAAGTAGACGAGCCAGAGGGCGATGAGCACGGGCAGCGTCTGCCACGGCAGCACGACGCCCTGGCCCACGTCGAGGTACGCGGGGGCGTTGGGCGCGGCGGACTCCGCGACGAAGAAGATGCGCGTGAGCAGGACGGACAGGAGCAGCGGGACGTAGAGCTGCTGGAGCCTGCGCTCGAGCGGGGAGGGCGCGGGGAGCCCCGCCTGTCCACCGCGAAGGCCGTGCAGCGACCACAGGCCCCGGTGCTGCGACAGGGTGTGGTGCATGCCGAAGACGTTGAAGATGACGGCGACGGCGAACAGATGGACGTCGCGGTCCGCGTAGGACGTGAAGAACAGCCCCGCGCCCACCGCGAGCATGGCCAGCGAACCCGCGAGGATGTTGCGCGGCTGGTTCGGCGCGGCGCGCAGCACGTCCCGGTGCACGCCGAAGAGCAGGAACGTGAGCACCACGTGGGTGGCGTTGCCGAGGATGTTCTGGGCCGTCCAGGCCATCAGCCGGTGTGCGCCATCCGCGGCCGTGGGCGCCATGAAGGCGCTGGCCCCCGCGGCGGCCAGGGTGAGCGCGAGCGGGATGACGAGGATGGACAGGTCCGCCCCGGGCGAGAACAGCCACAGGCGGCGGAAGCGCAGCGACCCTGGCTCGGCCGGCGCGTCCTGCTCGTGCTCGGGTGCGGTGGCGACTCCGGGGCTCATCGGTGTCATGGGCGGCGCAGTATATCGGGTCGCCCCGGCCCACGAACCGGGGCCTTCCTCCGTCGCGCACCCGCGCCCGCTGGCCAGCCTCCCTACCTCGTGGGAGGGACAGGATTCTTCCAAGGCCCGGCCCCGTGCTAAAACGGGGATGTCCATGGAAGGCCGACTGCTGCTGAAGAACTGCGCCGTGTTCCGTGCGGACGGTCGCGTCCGTCACGGCATGGCCGTCGTGGTGGAAGAAGGCATCATCCGCCGCGTCGCCCCGGACTCCGAAGTGCCCGTGCTCCCCGGCGACTGGGAGGTGGCGTGTCGCGGCCGCCTCGTCGCCCCCGGCCTCGTGGACTGTCACTCGCACCTGGTCAACGGGCAGCTGTTGCCGCCCAACGGCGACTTCCTCCTGCGCCAGCCCCGCTCGCGGCTGGAGCGCATGCGCGGCGTGGCCAGCCTCCTCAACGCCGGGGACGTGGAGATCCTCACCCGCTTCGCCGCCGCGCGCGCGCTGCTCGACGGCGTCACGCTCGTCGTCGACCACCTGTCGTGCCCCTCGGACGTCGCGGGCGGCCTGGATGCACAGGCGCGCGCCGCCGAAGCGCTGGGGCTGCGCCTCGTCGCCTCGCACTCCACGCACAGCCTGGACGGCGCCGCGCAGGCCGACGCGCAGGCGGACGCCAACGCCGACTTCGTGCGCCGCCACCGCGACCACCCCCGGGTGCGCGGGGCGCTGGGCTTCCATGCGTCGTACACCTGCGAGGACGCGCTCCTGTCGCGCATCGCCAGGCTGCGCGAGGAGCTGAACGCGCCGCTCGTCTTCCACCTCGCGGAGAACGAGGACGACCTCTCCACCACCTACGCCACGCATGGCCGCCGCGTCGTGCCGCGCCTGGACGCGCTGGGCCTGCTGGGCCCGCATGCCATCGCCGGCTACCCCCGCGCCGTGGAGCGCGCCGAAGCCGAACGGCTGGCCGCCTCCGGCACCTTCGTCGCCCTCACGCCCCGCGCCTCCCGTGTCCTGGAGCGCGTGGGCGAGTCCGCGGACGGCCCGCTGTCCAGCCTCCACCTCGTGGGCCTGGGCACCGGCGGCCACGGCACCCTTCAGGAGGAGCTGAACGCGGCGCTCGTCGGCATGCTGCACCTGGCCCGCTCCGGCCGGATGCCGGACCTGGACGACTCGCTCGCGCACCTGCTCATCAGCGGCCCCGCGGAGCTGTGCACCCGCCTGTATGGCCTGCCCTCCGGCGGCGTGGACGAAGGCAGCATCGCGGACCTCGTCGTCTACGACGCCATCCCCGCCGCCGACCCGGAGACGGGCTACTCGCCTTTCCTCCTGGGCCAGCTCGTCCCCGCGCGGGTGGCCTGGACGCTCGTTCACGGCCGCGTCTGCGTGCGCGAGGGCCAGTTGTTGGGCCATGACTACGTGGACCTGTCCCGCGACGCCGCGGCGGCCCTGGCCCGCGTCTGGTCCCGCGCGCGCCTGGCCACGTAGGGTAGAAGGGGCGCGTGAGTGCCCTGCCTCCCCGCCTCGTGGACACCCTGCGCGCCGCCCGCGCCCGCCGGGGTGCGCTCCTCTCCGACGCCGCCACCACCGCCTTCCGCCTGCTGAACGGCGCCGGGGACGGCGTGCCCGACGTCACGGCGGACGTCTTCGGCGACGTCGTCGTGGTGAGCCTCTACCGAGACCTGTCCGACGCGGAGGAGGCCACGCTCCTCGACGCCGCAGCCGCCGCCTGGACGCCCCGGAGCGTCTATTTGAAGCGCCGCCCCCGCGAGGCCCGCGTGCTGGCCAACGTGGCGAAGGACGCGCTCGCGCCGGAGGTCGCCGCCCGGGGGGAGGACGTGGAGGACTTCATCGCGAAGGAGAACGGCCTCGCCTTCCACATCCGCCCGGGCCAGGGCCTCTCCGTGGGCCTCTACCTGGACATGCGCGACACGCGCGCGTGGCTCCAGGCCCAGGCCGCGGGCCTCACCGTGCTCAACCTCTTCGCGTACACCTGCGGCTTCGGCGTGGCGGCCACTGCGGGCGGCGCGAAGCGGGTGCTCAACCTGGACGCCAGCCGCCGCGTCCTCGAATGGGGTGAGGAGAACGCGCGCCTCAACGGCCAGGGCGTGGACCGCTACGACTACGTGGCGGGCGACGTCTTCGACTGGCTCCAGCGCCTCACGAAGAAGGGGGAGGCCTTCGACGTCGTGGTCGCGGACCCGCCGTCCTTCTCCACCACCCGCACGACGCGCTTCTCCGCCGCGCGGGACTACTCCCGGCTGGCGGAGGCGGCTTCCCGGGTGGTGGCCCCCGGGGGACGCCTGGTCGCCTGCTGCAACCTGGCGGGCCTCCCCGTGCGCCGCTTCGAGGCGATGGTGCTCGAAGGCGTGACGCGGGCGGGCAGGGGCGGGAAGACGGTGGGGTCGCTCGGTCCCTCGGGGCTCGACTTTCCGGCCCCTCCTGGCGAGGAACCGGCGCTCAAGGTGCACGTCGTCCAACTTCGTTAGCGCCTCCGGGCAGGGCGCGACTACATTGCCGCCATGGCTCCCGCTGCCTCTCCGCCCCCGCGCGACGCCGTCCGCTTTGGCAACTACCGGCTCATCGACCGGATCGCCGTGGGGGGCATGGCGGAGATCTTCCTCGCGCACCAGGTGAACGCTCGCGGTGACGAGACGCCCATCGTCATCAAGCGCATCCGCCCGCACCTGTCCAGGCACGCGGCCTTCGTGAAGATGTTCCTCAACGAAGCGCGGCTCGCGTCCCAGCTCAACCACCCCAACATCGTGCAGATCTTCGACCTGGGGAAGATCGTCGACAGCTACTTCATCGCCATGGAGTACGTGTCCGGCCGCGACATGCGCCGCATCGTGCCCAAGGCTGAGATGCTGGGGATTCCCTTCCCGCTTGTCTACGCGCTGAAGATCGCCTCCTGCGTGTGCGCGGGCCTGCACTACGCGCACCAGAAGAAGGACCTGCACGGCAACCCGCTCAACATCGTCCACCGCGACGTGACGCCGGAGAACATCGTCGTCGCGTTCGACGGCTCGGTGAAGGTGCTGGACTTCGGCATCGCCAAGGCCGCCAACCAGGTGGAGGAGACGCGCTCCGGGGAGATCAAGGGCAAGCTCAGCTACATGAGCCCGGAGCAGTGCCTGGGCCGGCCGCTGGACTGCCGCAGCGACATCTTCTCGCTGGGCACCGTGCTCTACGAGTGGCTCACCGGCTTCAAGCTCTTCACCGGCGAGTCCGACGTGGCCGTGATGCGCAGCATCACCGAGGCGAAGATCTACGCGCCGTCGTACTTCCGCGAGGACCTGCCGGAGCGCGTGGAGGCCATCCTGATGCGCGCCCTGGCCCGCGACCGCGAGCGCCGCTACGCCACGGCCGCGGACATGCAGCGCGACCTGGACGCCTTCCTGGACGCGTACGACTTCACGCCCACGCCGCTGCACCTGGCCAACTTCGTCAAGCAGCTCTTCGAGGACGAGCGCTCGCAGGAGCTGCGCCGCGTCTCCACCCGCCAGTCCTCCGCGCCCACCTCCGAGGAGGCGCTGGAGCTGGCGGAGGTCGTGGCGTCCGTGGACGGCCCGGACACGGAGGCCATGCGCCTGGACGACAGCGCCAGCACGGAGCCGCGCCTGCTCGCGCTGCCGCTGGACCCCGTGCTGTACGAGAAGCTGGAGGCGCAGGCGCGCAAGGCGAACGTCACCACCGCGAAGCTGGTGGCGGACCTGCTGGAGGGCTGGCTGAAGACGCGCTGACGCCGCGCCCCCGTCGCCAACACGCCATGCCCCGGTTGAAGCTGACGCTCGAGTACGAAGGCACGCGCTACGTGGGCTGGCAGACGCAGCCCAACGGCCCGTCCATCCAGTCCACGCTCCAGGACGCGCTGCTCAAGCTGCTGGACGAATCCGTGTTCGTGGCCTCCGCGGGGCGCACCGACTCCGGCGTGCACGCCACGGGGCAGGTGGCCTGCTTCGACACCGGGCGCGCGCTGCCCCTCAAGGCCTACACCATGGGCCTCAATGGCATCCTGCCGCCGGACATCGCCGTCGTGCACGCGGAGGAGGTGTCCCCGGACTTCGACCCGCGCCGCTGGTCGCGCGGCAAGCGCTACCGCTACCGGCTGAGCAACCGGCGCATGCGCTCGCCGCTGTTGCGCTCGACGCACTGGGAGGTGTTCGCCCCGCTGGACGTGGAGGCCATGCGCCGCGCGTCCCAGGCCCTGCTGGGCCGGCACGACTTCTCCGCGTTCCGCGCCGCGGACTGCCAGGCGAAGCACGCGGTGCGCGAGGTGCGGCAGGTGCGCGTGGAGGGCGTCTCCGGCGAGTCCCTGGCCGTCGTGGTGGAGGGCACCGCGTTCCTCAAGCACATGGTGCGCAACCTGGTGGGCACGCTGGTGGAGGTGGGCAAGGGCCGCCGCCCCGAGGCCTGGGTGGCCCAGGTGCTGGCGTCGCGGAACCGGAAGCTGGCGGGCGCCACCGCGCCGCCGCAGGGGCTGGTGCTGGAGGAGGTCTTCTACGGCGACGGCCCGCCTCCCCGCTCGTCGGGGGACGTGGCCGCCGTGGAAGAGGACGAAGGGTGAGAGTGCGCTAGGCTTTGGCCCCGTGAGCTCCAAACCCGGTGTCCTCGAGCCGTTGCGCGTCCGCGTCCGTCGCTTCCAGTTCATCGTCGGACTGGGCTTTCTGTCGCTGGTGCTGGGGGCGATGCTCAGCGTGTCGCTGGTGATCCGCCTGCAAGAACGGGTGAGCGCGCTGCCCTTCGACCTGGTGCGGCTGGGCGTGGCGGTGGTGCTGGAGAACCTGTGGATCCTCGCCGTGCTGCCGGTGCTCTGCTACGGGGCCTCGCGCATCGTCGCCCTGCGCCCGTGGAACACGGCCCTGGGCGCCGCGGCCACCGGCGGGCTGTTCGTCCTCGCGCTCAACTTCGTGCGCGACGGCACGGAGGGGCTCCTGGAGTGGAACCTGGGGACGGTGCTGCGCCTCGTGGCCTTCGCCGGAGGCATCCTGCTGAGCGCCCGCGCCATCCGTGCGGGCCGGGCCGCCGCCGAGCGCGGCTCCACGGCCGCCCAGGTGAAGGCCGAGGCGCGCAAGTCGGAGTACGACGAGTTCCTCAAGGCCGCCGAGGCGGACGGCGCGCGCCTGGAGCAGCGGGAGGGTGCCTCCGCGCAGGCTCCGGCAGCCGTGGCTCCGGAGGCCACGGCCCAGGCCGCGACTCCAGACGCCACGCCCGAGGGGACTTCCTCCCCCCCGGGCGAGGTGCCGAAGACGCCCGCGGCCTGAAGCGGGCCGCCGGCGAGCTACGGGGGCGCTACGGGTAGCAGGCCGCCTGGCGCAGGCCGGTGTCCTCGGGGAAGCCGAGCGCGACGTTGAAGTTCTGCAACGCCTGTCCGGCCATGCCCTTCACCAGGTTGTCGAGCGCGGCCATCACCGCCACGGAGCGGCCCTTCGTCGCCACGGAGATGTCGCAGAAGTTGCTGCCCGCGACGGCCGCCACGCGCGGCGTGCCCTCCACGATGCGCACGAACTTCGAGCCCTCGTAGTACCGGCGGTACTTCTCCGTCAGCGACTGCGTCACCACCGCGCCGCCGTGCTCCGGCCACTCGAACTGCACGGTGGCGAAGATGCCGCGCACCATGGGCGCCGAGTGCGGCACGAAGGCCAGCCGGTGCCGGGACGCCCCGTGCGCCACCAGCATCACCTCCACCTCCGCCTCGTGCTGGTGCTCCAGCGGCTTGTACGCACGGAAGTCGTGCGCGCGCGTCGGGTGGTGCGTGCCCTCGCCCGGCAGCGAGCCGGAGCCGGACGAGCCCGTCACGCCCGACACGGCCAGCAGCCCCAGCCCCGGCGTGGCCGCGATGGGCAGGAGCGCCAGCTGCACCGCCGTGGCGAAGCAGCCCGGGTTGGCGATGCGCCTGGCCGTCTTCACCTGCTCGCGCTTCCACTCCGTCAGGCCGTAGGTGAACGTGCCCAGCAGCTCCGGCGCGGGGTGCGGCCGGCCGTAGGCGCCCGCGTAGCGCCCCGGGTGGTCCAGGCGGAAGTCGGACGACAGGTCCACGAGCAACAGCCGCTCCGTGAGCCCGGCGTCCGCCCACTGCTTCTCCAGCTCGGAGAACTGCTTCGCCAGCTCCCCGTGCCCCAGCGCGCTGAACACGACGGGGTTGGGCGAGTCCTGGAGCCAGCGCCAGTCCGGCTCCGGCTCGAAGCGGCCTTCCACCAGCCCGCGCAGGTGCGGGTGCACCTTGTGGATGGGGGCCCCGGCGTGGTGCCGCGACACCACGCGGATGCCGGCCACGCCCGGGTGACCGGACAACAGCCGCAGCAGCTCACCGCCGCCGAAACCGGAGGCTCCCAGGATGTAGATGTGCGCCGGCGTCGTCATGACTTCCTCCCCGCGCCCAGCTTCGGCGCGAGCTTCTCCAGGATGAGGGTGCCCAGGGCGTTGGGATCCGCGCGCGCGTTGCGAGCGGGCAGCCCCACCACCTGCTCCACGAAGCGCACGCCCACCGCGTTGTCCGTGGCGGGGCCTGCGACCATGTCCATCTCGATGCCGTACACCTCGCGCAGGTGCCGCACGCCGCCGGCCGCGCCCACCGGGTCATTGGCGCAGAGGATGAACGCTCCGCCCAGCGCCTTGAGCTCCGGATCCGCGAGGATGGCCTGCACGCCGTACTCGCCCATGATGCCGTCGCCCGTCTCCGCGACGATGACGTCCACGTCGTGGGCCATCATCTCCGAGAAGACGGTGCGCGCGACCTTGGAGGCCGTGCGCGCGCCGGTGCAGACGATGCCCGCGTCCGTGAAGTCCATCACCACGTCCGCGCCGCTGTCCTGCATGGCCAGGGTGTCGCGCATCAGCGACACGCCGGTGAGCTTGGCGCCGCCCACGCGGTAGCCCGCCTGGGCCAGCCTGCGCACCACGACGCTGGCCGCGTACGTCTTGCCCGCGTTCATGCAGGTGCCCACCACGTACACCACCGGCACGGTCACCGCCTTCGACGTGCCCTTGAGCGCGCCGGTGGAGATGTGCGCGTGCTGGCCCTCGCGCGACTGGAACTCCGGGAACGTCAGCACCTGGCCCAGCACCTCGGCTTCGAAGGGCAGGCCCACGCCCGGGTTGTGCGACGTGCACTGCCCGATGACGCCGCCCATGTTGAGCACATGGAGCTTGTCGCCCACCTTCACGGAGGCCGGCACCACGCCCTCGTAGCCGTGCAGGGCGTTGCGGTGGCCCAGCGCGCCCACGACGATGTCGCCCGCGTGCAACGTGACGAGCCGTCCGTTCACGTCCTCCAGCTGGTTGTAGACGCTCTTCTCCCCGTGGATGCGCACCGCGATGACGGCGCCCTCTTCGCACTTCACGTCCTCCGTGAGGTGCGCCGTGCGGCCCACCTGGAGGTTGCGCGTGACACTGCCTACCTTGTCGACGTGGATCTTCATGTCACTTCGCTTTCTGCGAGAGCATCTGCGCGACGCCGTAGAGCTTGGCGAACCCCGCCGCTTCCGTCCCCGTCCACAACACGTTGGCCTCTCCGTACGTCGCCACCTTCGCGTCCATCAGCGAGTGCGGCGAACGCACGCCTTCCACGACGTGGGCGCGCGGGGTGAGCACCAGCTTCACCTCGCCCGTCACGCGGTCCTGCGAGGAGGCGAGGAACGCCTCCAGGTCCTTCACCAGCGGGTCGAAGAAGTGCCCCTCGTGCAGGAGCGACCCGTACAGGTTGCCCACCGTCTCCTTCCAGAAGAGCTGCTTGCCCGACAGCACCAGCTTCTCCAGCTCGCGGTGCGACGCGATGAGCAGGTGCGCCGCGGGCGCCTCGAAGCCCACGCGGCCCTTGATGCCCAGGATGGTGTCACCCAGGTGCACGCCCCGGCCAATGCCGTACGGACGCCCCAGCGCGTTCAACGCCTCCACCACCGCGACGGGCGTCATCGCCTTGCCGTCCAGCGCCACCGGCACGCCCTTCTCGTACGCCACCACCAGTGGGCGGGGCTTCAGATCGGTGGGGATCTCTCCACCGGGGAAGGCCGCCTCGGGCAGGGTGCTCCACGAGTCCAGCGTCTCGCGGCCACCCACGGACGTGCCCCACATGCCTTCATTCACGGAGTACGCGCCCAGCTTCGCGGGCAGGTGCACGCCGCGCTCCGCGAGGAAGTCCAGCTCCTGCTTCCGGGAGAGCGCGAGGTCGCGGATGGGGGTGATGAGCTGCAGCTGCGGCGCGAGCGTGCGGAAGGCCACGTCGAAGCGGACCTGATCATTGCCCGCGCCGGTGCTGCCGTGGGCCACGGCCTGCACGCCCAGCTTCTCCGCCATGCGCACGGCCTCCACGGCCTGGCAGGCGCGCTCGGCGGAGACGCTCAGCGGGTAGACCTGACCGCGCAGCACGTTGCCGGCGATGAGGAAGCGCAGGTAGCCCTGGAACAGGGTGTCGCGCGCGTCCACCGTGTGGTGCGCCACCGCGCCCAGCTTCAGCGCCAGGGCCTGGATGCGCTCCAGCTGTTCGGGCGGGAAGCCACCCGTGTCCACGGTGACGGTGGTGACGTCCCAGCCCTGCTCGCGCAGGTACACCGTGCAGAAGGCGGTATCGAGTCCACCGGAGAACGCCAGCACCACGGACTTCTTGCTCATGCTCAGGACTCCTGTTGCTTCAAAAAGGGGTGGAGAAGGGAAGGGGACTTCAGACGTCCCAGACGCGCCCGGCGCTCTGGAGCTGCTCGGCGTGGGCGCGCGTGAGCCAGTCCCGCGCGTCCGCCAGCTCCTCGCGCACGGCGGGCAGCCCCAGGTTGCCGGCGCCGCCCAGGTGGGTGGCCGTCAGCGCGCCGCGGTCCGGCTGGAAGGTGCCGTCGTTCAGCTGGCGGCCCACCTCGCGGTACGCGTCGCGGAAGGGCAGCCCCTTGGCCACGAGCGCGTAGGCGTGGTGCGCGGCGTAGAGCGTGTCGTCGCACGCCGCGCGCGCCTTGTCCGCGTTCACCTTCAGCGCCGGCACCAGCCGCGCGAGCACCTCCAGGAGCGCCTTCGCGCTGGTGACGGCCTGGAAGGTGGGGCGCTTCAGCAGCTGGAAGTCACGGTGGTAGCTGGAGGGCAGGCCGCCCGCGACCGCCTCCACCTGATGCATGAACCCCCGCAGCTCGCGGCAGCGGCCTCGCGCCAGCTCCACGACGTCCGGGTTCTTCTTCTGCGGCATGATGGACGAGCCCGTGGTGAAGGCATCCGGCAGGGCCAGGAAGCCGAACTCGTCCATGCTGTAGAGCTGCACGTCCCACAGCCACTTCTCCAGAGTGCCCGCCACCGAGCACGCCCAGGTGAGCAGCGCCGTCTCATGCCGCCCCCGACTGTCCTGCGCGTCGATGGGGCTGCGTTGGACCCGCGTGAAACCGAGCAGCCGCGCGACATATTCACGATCAATCGGAAGCGGCACGCCGAAGCCCGCCGCCGCGCCCAGCGGACAGCGATCAAGCCGGCCCCACACGCCCTTGAGCGCCTCCAGCTCCTCCAGCAGCCCTTCGGCGAACGCCACGCCCCACAGGCCGAAGGTGGACGGCATGGCCCGGCGCAGGTGCGTGTAGCCAGGCAGGGGCAGGGTCGCGTGCGCTTCCGCGAAGTCGAGGAACGTGCCGGCCAGCTCCGCCGTGCGCGCGCCCAGCGCGAGCAGCTCCTCGCGCAGGTACAGGCGCAGGGCGAGCAGCACCTGATCATTGCGCGAGCGAGCCAGGTGGATGCGCTTGCCCGCCTCGCCGGTGCGCTCCACGAGCGCCGCCTCCAGCGCGGTGTGGCCGTCCTCCTGCTCCGGGCGGATGACGAAGCGGCCCGCGCGGGCCTCGTCGTGCAGCGCGTGCAGCGCGGTGACGAGCGACCGAGCGGCCTCTGGCGTCAGCAGTCCCACGTGCGCGAGCATGCGAGCGTGCGCGGCGCTGCCCAGCGCGTCGTGCGCCACGAGCGACAGGTCCACCACCGGATCATCGCCCACGGTGAAGGCGTGGATGGCCGCGTCCAGCGGCTGGCCCTTGCCCCACAATGTCTCAGCCACGCGCCACCTCCTCGGCATAGCCGTGCAGCAGTCGTCGGTAGAACGCGAGCCCTGCCTCCAGCTCCGCGCGCGTGAGGTACTCGTTCGCCTGATGGCTTCGCAGCGTGTCGCCCGGCCCCACCTTCACCGCCGGCACCTCGCCCAGGAACGCCCAGTCGGACGTGGTGCTGGAGCCCACCGTCGCTTCACCCGACGCCGCCACCGCCGCGCGCACCAGCGGGTGGCCCGCGTCCGTGCCCTTGGGCAGGTAGCGCGCCGAGTGCACCACCACCTGGCTCTCCAGCGCCGCGCCCACTTGTTCCGCCACCTTCGCGTGGTCCATGCCCGGCGTGGTGCGCAGGTCCACGAAGAACTCGCACCGGTCCGGCACCTGGTTGCGCGAAAGCCCTCCGGACACCTGCGTCACCTGCGCCCGCGCCTCACCCAGCAGCGGGTGCGCGGGAAAGCGCAGCGCGGACACGGCCTGGATGTCCCGGGCCGCCTTGAGGATGGCGTTCTCCAGGCCGTGCGCGTGCGCGACGTGGCCGGACTTGCCGTGCGCCACGCAGCGCAGGAGCAGCATGCCCCGCTGCGCCGTGCAGGGCTTGAGCGACGTGGGCTCTCCCACGATGGCGGCGTCCAGCGGCCCCAGCGTGGACAACAGCGGCCCCAGCCCCTGGCCGCCCGTCTCCTCCTCGGCGGTGAGCGCGAAGACGCACTCGACGCCCTTCGGCGCCCCTTCGGTGAGGAGCGCCTTCGCGGTGAGGAGCATGGCGGTGACGCAGCCCTTGGCGTCGTTGGCGCCCAGGCCGTAGAGCGTGTCGTCCTTCCACACGGGCTCGTGCGGTTCGGTGTTCCACCCGGCGCACGGCTTCACCGTGTCCAGGTGCGAGTTGACGAGCACGCGCTTCGGGCCGCTGCCCACGCTGAACCAGACGTTGTGGCCCTGGCGGTGCACGCGGGCACCCCAGGACTCGGCCTGGCTCGCGACGAGGTCCGCGATGCGGGCCTCGTCTCCGGAGACGCTGGGCGTGGCGACCAGCCGGGTGAGCAGCTCGGAGGGGGTCAACCCTTGGCCCCGCCGTGCTTCACCGGGTGCTCGCGCACGACCATGGTGCCGCTGCCCTCGTTGGTGAAGACCTCCTCCAGGAGCGCGTCGGACTGCTTGCCGCTGACCAGGTGCACGCTGCCCACGCCGCCCACGAGCGCGTGGCGCATGGCGTGCGCCTTGGGCCGCATGCCGCCGGTGAGCCGGCCTTCGGCCTCCAGCGAGGCCAGGTCCGACAGCGTGGCGAGCGAGATGACGGACGACGGGTCGGAGACGTCCTTCAGCAGCCCCGGCACCTCCACCAGGAAGAAGAGCTTTTCTGCATGGAGCGCCGCCGCGATGGCCGCCGCCACGGTGTCCGCGTTGGTGTTGTAGACGGCGCCATCCTGGCCTCCGGACAGCGGGGCGATGACGGGCACGTAGTCCGCGGAGCGCAGGTGCTCCACGACGCGCGTGTCCACCGACTCGATGTCGCCCACGAGTCCGTAGTCCACCATGCGGCCGTGCGTCTCACCGGGCTCGGTGACCATGACGGGCGGGCGCCGGCGCGCCTTGATGAGGCCCGCGTCCACGCCGGACAGGCCCACGGCGGGCACGCCCGCGGCCTGGAGGTCCGCGAGCAGGTCCGTGTGCAGCTTGCCCGCGAGCACCATCTTCGCCGCGTCCAGCACGGGCGCGGAGGTGATGCGGCGGCCGGCGGCCTTTTCAATCGGCAGGTGCAGCGCGTCGCAGAGCGCGTCCAGCTCCGGCCCGCCGCCGTGCACCACGACGGGGCGGATGGAGAAGGCCCACAGCAGGGCGATCTGCTCGCACGCCGTCTTGCGCGTGCGCGGGTCGCTCAGCACTGCGCCGCCCAGCTTCACCACGAACGTCTTGCTGCGGAACTGCTTCACGTACTTCGCCGCGTTGCGGAGTGCGGCGTACGGATCAGGAGAAAGGGGCAAGGGGGACCTCTGGAAAAGTCGAAGAAGGAAGTGGAAGGGAAGGGCGGTGGGGCGTGGACTTCAGCCGCCGCGCATCCAGGCCAGGAGGGCGCGCTGCACGTGGAAGCGGTTGCCCGCCTCGTCCACGACGCGGCTGCTCGCGTGGTCCAGCACCTCGTCGGCGACCTCCACGTTGCGCCGCACCGGCAGGCAGTGGAGGAACGCCGCGTCCTTCGCGGCCTTCGCCATGAGGCGCCGCGTGGGCATCCACCCCGAGTACGACGCGAGCAGCGCCGCCACGTCCGCCGGCGAATTCGCCGTCTCCGCGGTGGGGCCCCAGGACTTCGCGTACACGGCGCGGCTGCCGACGAGCGCCTCGTCCTGGTCGTGCGTGTACGTGATGCTGCCGCCGGTGGCCTTGGCGTACGCCTCCGCCTCCGCGCGCACGGCCGGGTGCAGGTCGAAGCCCGGAGGATGCGCCACGCGCACCTCGCAGCCCGCGGCCGCCGCGGACAGGAGGAAGGAGTTGGGCACGGCCTTGGGCAGCGGCTTGATGTGCGGCGCCCAGGTGAGCGTCACCGGGAGCTTCTTGGTGCTGCCGAACGTCTCGCGCAGGGTGAGCGCGTCCGCCAGTCCCTGGCAGGGGTGCTCGCGCGCGGACTCCATGCTCACCACCGGCACGGTGGCCCACTGGCGGAAGGCGTTGATGACGGGGTCCGCCTCGTCCTCCTCGTCACCGCCGCCCTGGGAGAAGGTGCGGATGCCCAGCATGTCCACGAAGCGCGACAGCACCGGCGACGCTTCCTTGATGTGCTCCGCGCGGTCCGCGTTCATCACCGCGCCCGGGCGGTCCTCCAGCTTCCACACCCCGGAGCCCACGTCGAGCGCGATGGCGTGCCCACCCGCGCGCAGCATCACCGCCTCGAACGAGGTGCGCGTGCGCAGCGACGGGTTGAAGAACACCATGCCCAGGATCTTCCCGGGGAAGAGCGCGCCAGGGTCCTTCAGCTTCCACGCGGCCGCCTGCGAGAGGACCGCCTCGACGCCTTCCGGCCCCAGGTCCTGGATGCGGGTGACATGCTTCATGGGCTTCGTGCTCCCCCGGCCTCGCCGGATGGATGGGGACTGCTGAATATGCATTGAAATTCGTGCATATTCAGCGAGGAGGTGCGGATATTATGCAGAACGGCGCAGCGCGCAAGAACATTCATGGGGATTTTCATGCGCCTTGCGTGCGTATTCAGCCGCATGCAAGGTGACGCTGAATGAACCTGGACGAGGCCATCCTTCAGCTCATCTCCCAGCAGGAGATCATCGATCAGGCCGTGCTCCAAGAGCTGCTGGAGGAGGCGGGGCACGCGCCCAGCCAGTCCACGCTGTCGCGGCGGCTCAAGCGGTTGAGCGTGCAGAAGGTGAACGGGCGCTACCAGCGCGTGGAGCCGCTCCCGGTGGTGAAGCCGGCGGCGCCGCGCGTGTCCATCATCGAGGCGCCGCCCAACATGCTGGTGCTGAAGACGGCGCCCGGCTACGCGCAGATCTTCGGGCTGGCGTTGGACCGTGAGGAGGTGGAGGGGCTGGCGGGCACGGTGGCGGGCGACGACACCATCTTCATCGCGGTGAGAGACCCGTCGCGGCTCCAGGACGTGCGCGCGTCGGTGGAGCAGCTCATCCAGCGAGGCCCGTGAAGGGCACGCGCCGCACGAGCTCCCACGGGCCGCCCAGGTAGCGCCAGAGGAGCAGCGCGGGGGCGTGTCCGTCGAAGCTGTTCCAGCCCGCGCCCAGCTCCGCGAAGGCCGCTGTTGCCTCCTCCAGCGAGGCCTTGTTCATCAGCGTGACGTGGGGCCGGAAGGGCTGACGGTCCTGCGGCGTGAGCCACTCCGCGAAGGCGCGCGACAGCTCGCGGTGGGCGGCGTCGAGGCCCGGTGCCTCCACGTCCACCGCCATGCCGCGTCCCAGCCGCCGCAGCCTCCCGAAATGGAGCGCGGGGGCGCCGCGTCCGGCGGCGGCTTCGAGCGCGGCCTCCACGCTGGGGCGTTCGCGTGGAGGCAGGTGGTGGAAGAGGGAGACGTGCGCGGGGATGAGGTTGCGCTCGGGTGGGAAGTAGCGCCTGCGCAGACCGTCTAGCCGCGCGAAGCTCTCCGGATCCGCTTCGGCGGTGATGAGCAGCGGGGCTTCGGCGGGCGGGGGCATGGAGGAAGCTCGCGTTCGCCGAAGCCTGTCTGGATCAGCTCTTCTGCAGCGATGCGAAGTACTGCCGCACCGCTGCGTCGGCCGCCTCGCGGTACTGGGGGAGCTTGCTGCGATCCGCTTCGGCGAGCGCCTGCTTCAAGCGCGCCGCATCGAGGTCGTTGGTGTAGCAGGGGGTCCCGGGCTGCTGGCGCCAGGACTCCGCGGTGCCACCGACGTCGACGGCGTCGAAGCCGAGCTCTTCCACGAGCCGGAGCACCTTCGCCCGCGCCTCGGGGGGATCGCCCGCGACCGGCAGCGCGACGCGGCCCGGGGTACCCCTGGGCGCGGGCTTCTCCTGCAGGCTCTTGAAGTAGATGTTGTTGAAGACCTTGACGACCGGCCGACCGAGCTGTGCCGCGACCCACTCGCTTTCGAGCATGCCTCCCTCCACCTCCGGGATGCTTCCATCGCGGGCGGGGTAGTAGTTGCCCGTGTCGATGACGACGACCTCCTTCGGCACGTTCGCGAAGAGGTTCTTCGGCAGGTCGCGGACGGCCTTCTGGGGGATGGTCACGACGACGACCTCGACCCCCTTCACCGCGTCGGTGACGGTGACCGCCTTCGCGCCCGTCTCCGCCGCGAGCCCACGAAGCGTCTCCGGCCCGCGCGAGTTCGCGAGCAAGACCTCATGCCCGAGCTTGACCCAGTGCCGGGCGAGGGTGCCACCAATCGAGCCAGCGCCAATGATTCCAATCTTCATGCCGTGGTTCCTCCTGGGGGGCTCTGCCTAACGCCCTCGCCGGTGCGGGACCACGCCTTCCCTCGTGATTCCTGAGGTCCCCCGACGGAATTCTGAGAAGCGGCGCGCCCGCTCCCTTCGTCCTCCCGAGGAAATCCAACGGGTTCGCCGCTGGTACGGCCCGTGCTCCACGCGCCCGGCGCGGTCCGAAGCTCCGAGGGAGGAACTGTCATGTGGAAGTCAGGGGTGGTGCTGCTCATCGCCGGTGCGTGCGTGAGCGCTTGTGGGGGCGGTGGGGGCGGGGATGGCGAGAGGACGCAGAAGCGCATCGGGCAGGAGCTGGCGACGCTCACGCGCGCGAAGAGCTGTGACGACCTGCGCTCCACGCTGCGGCAACAGGCCATCGACCGGATGCACGAGGAGCTGGACGCGAAGCTCGCCATCGCGCTCGAAAGGCGGTCCGGGTTCTGCGAGTACCCCGTGATGGACGACGTCTCTTCGCCCCCTCCCAGTGGGGGCTCGTCCGGAGGCGCGAGCAGCACGTCCTCCACCAACAACCAGGTGGCGGGCGTGGACGAGCCGGACTTCATCAAGAACGACTCCCGCTACCTCTACGTGCTCGCGGACGGGAAGCTCAAGGTCGTGCAGGCGTGGCCCGCCGCCAGCTCACGAATCGTCGGCGCGCTGGCCATCGCGGGAACGCCCCGCAAGCTCGTGCTCGACGGCGACCGCGCGCTCGTCTTCTCCAGCGTGCCGTCGTCCGAGGGCGCAGGCCAGGACTGGCATCGGCAGGAGTGCACCTACGGCTACGACTGCGACTTCGTGGGGGACGGCACGCTCCTGCAGCTCACCTGGGTGGACCTGAAGGACCGCGCCCATCCGCAAGCCCTGCGGTCCGTGCGCTTCCAGGGTTCGTACATCACCGCGCGCCGCGTGGGCTCCGCCGTGCACACCGTCGTCACGTTCCCCGGCCCGAAGGTGCCCACGGTCGCGTCCTGGCCCCAGGACATCCTCTCCTGTGGCGACGACAAGACCTACTCGGAGAAGGAGATCCGCTCCGCCTTCGAGCGTCTGCGCGAGGAGAACCTGCGCATCCTCAAGTCCGAGGACTTCACGCTGCCGCTGCCCCGCTTCGTCGAGCAGACCGTGGGCGAAGGGGGGACCATTCCGCCGCTGCCGTATCCGCTCGCGGAGTGTGACAGCTTCTATGTGTCGCACGCGGGCGATCCCGCCTCGTTCCTGTCGCTCGTCTCCACCGACCTGGGCGCGCCCGACACGCTGAACGCCACGGTCGTGGTGGGCCGCCCGGGCGCCGTCTACTCCAACGGCGAGTCGCTCTACGTCTCCGCCCGGCACTCCGAGGACGCGACGTCGGGCGGCTGGTTCTTCCCCCGGGAGAGCGGCATCCCCGAGGCCAGTACCGTGCACCGCTTCTCCCTGTCCGCCGGGCCGCCCGCGTCCGAGTACCGGGGCAGCGCCGCGGTGAAGGGCCGCGTGCTCAATCAGTTCGCCATGGACGAGCACGCGGGGCACTTCCGCATCGCCACCACCACCGGCCACCTGCCGTCGCCGGACGTGCACAGCACCCTCACCGTGCTGGAGCCTCGCGACGGCGGGCTCGTGCAGGTGGGCCAGCTGGATCACCTGGCCCCCAGCGAGGACATCCGCTCCGCGCGCTTCGACGGTGAGCGCGGCTTCGTCGTCACGTTCAAGAAGACGGATCCGCTGTTCGTCCTGGACCTGAAGGACCCCGCGGCGCCGAAGGTCGCGGGCGAGCTGAAGATCCCCGGCTTCTCCACGTACATGCACCTGCTCGACGACAACCATCTCTTGAGCATCGGCTACGACGCGCAGGACATGGGCGACTTCGCCTGGTTCCAGGGCGTGCTGCTCCAGGTGTTCGACATCAGCACTCCCTCCGCGCCGACGCTCACGCACAAGACGGTCATCGGCACGCGCGGCTCCTCGTCCGAGGCCCTCACCCAGCACCTGGCGTTCAACTACTTCCGTGAGAAGCAGCTGCTCGCGCTCCCCATGGCGGTGTGCGAGCAGAGCGCGGGCGGCGGTAGCTATGGCGAGCAGCTCACCTTCAACGGGCTGATGGTGTACCGCGTGGCCGCCGACACCGGCTTCAACTACCTGGGAGGTGTGGCGCACACGCCCGCGAGCACGCCCGCCTTCCCGTCCCAGGGCGCGTGCTCCAACTGGTGGACGCAGGCGAGCACGTCCGTGAAGCGCAGCGTCTTCATGGAGGACTTCGTCTACTCGGTGGCCGAGGACAGCATCCACGTCGCGAACGTGGCGGCTCCGGGCACCGACGTCGCCGTGGTGCCGCTGGACTAAAGGGGGGCCTTCCGCCTGGGCCGTCCCATTCGCTAACGTGGCAGCGCGGTCGGGCTCTGGGGGCTGGCCGCGCTGCCATGGCGAACGTTCCTTCCGAGCTGGTCGCGGCCTTCCGTGGGGGCGCCGCGAGGCCCTTCTCCTCCGATGAGGAAGCGGGGCTCGCGCCCGTGCTCGCGGAGGTCCTGGCGCGCTGTGAGCAGGCCTGGCCCGGCGCGTGGCTTCCCTCCGGGGACTTCGCCGCGCACCTGGGGCGCCACACGCCCGCGGACGCACCTCCCGCGCAGTCCCTGGCCACGCTCTGCTGCGAGGACCTGTACCTCGCGCTGGCGGCGGTGGAGGGCCACCGGGCCGCGCTGGAGGCGCTGGACGCCACCGCGCTGGTGCCCGCCGGTCGCGCGGTGCGCCGCGTGGAGGACTCGAACGCGTTCGTGGACGAGGTGCTCCAGCTCACCCGCCTGCGGCTGCTGGTGGAGGACGGCACGCGCGTGCCACGCCTCAAGGAGTACGCGGGCCGGGGCTCGCTGCGGCGGTGGGCAGAGGCCGTGGCGCTGGGCGTGGCGCTGTCACTCAAGCGCAAGCCGGACCGGACGACGCCGCTGGATGACGCGGTGATCGCCGCGGACCTGGGGGCCGCGGATCCGGAGCTGGAGCACATCCGTCACCGCTACCGTCCGGCCTTCCGCGCCGCGTTCGCGGAGAGCCTGGCGGCGCTGTCCCCGCGCGACCGCAACCTGCTGCGCCTGGGGCTCGTGCAGGGCCTGGGCGTGGAGTCGCTGGGCGCGCTGCACCAGGTGCACGCCTCCACGGTGTCGCGGTGGATGGCGAAGGCCCGGAGCACGCTGCTGGAGCAGACCCGCGAGGGGCTGGCCCGGCGACTCGCGTTGAACACCTCGCAGCTGGAAAGCCTGCTGCGCGTGCTGGACGGCAACCTGGACGTCAGCATCGCGTCCCTGCTGAAGGAAGGCTGAGCCTGCCCATGCCCGAGTCCCCCTCCACGTCCCACCTGGAGGAGGTCGAGCTGCTCGACCTCGCGGACGGCATCCCGTCCCAGACCCTGCGCGCGCGCGCCGAGGTGCACCTGGATGCGTGCGCCACCTGCCGCGAGGCCCTGGCGGACTTCCTGCGCATCCGCGCAGCTCCCGCTCCAGACGTGCACGCCGCGCGCACGGAGGTGGTGTTGACGGAGGCCCCGGGGGCGCGGCTGTCCGCGTCGGGCATGCCGCTGCTCGCCCAGGGGACGCTGCTGGGCCGCTACGTGTTGCTGGAGCGGCTGGGCTCGGGCGGCATGGGCGTGGTCCACGCGGCCTATGATCCGAGCCTCGACCGGCGCATCGGACTGAAGCTGCTGCGCGCGCTGCCCTCGGCGGGCGGCTCCCAGGGGATGACGGAGCGGCTCTTGCGCGAGGCCCAGGCCGCCGCGCGCACCCGCCACCCGCATGTCGTCACCGTGCACGACGTGGGGACGTTCGGGCAGGTCGTCTTCATCGCGATGGAGCTGGTGGACGGCGGCAACCTGCGCGAGCACCTGCGGGCCCAGGCGCGGCCCTGGCGCGACGTCGTGCGGCTGTATCTCCAGGCAGGAAGGGGGCTCGCGGCGGCGCACGCGGCGGGGGTCGTGCACCGGGACTTCAAGCCGGACAACGTCCTCGTGGACAAGGAGGGACGCGCCCGCGTGACGGACTTCGGGCTGGCGCGCGTGGAGTCCGGAGCGGGTGTGTCGGAGAGCGCTGGAGCACCTGCGCTCCTGGGAACGGGCGACGTGACTCCGCGCCCGCAAGCGGTGGTCGCCGGCACGCCCGGCATCATCACGCCCGGGAGGCTCGGCACCGCCAGTGCTGGCACGCCCGGCCACATCGCGCCGCGGGTGTTGGGCACCGCCGTCGCGGGCACGCCCGGCTACATCGCGCCGGAGGTGCTCGCGGGAGCGCCCGCTGACGCGCGCTCGGATCAGTACGCGTTCTGCGTGTCGCTGTACGAAGGGCTGCACGGCCAGAAGCCTCCTTCCCTTGAACAGGGTGGACCGACGAACCGGGCCGCCGTGCCGCGCGCCGTGCACGCGCTGATCATTCGCGGCCTGTCGCCGGAGCCGGGAGCCCGCCATCCCTCCATGACGGCGCTGCTCGACGCGCTGGAGCGGGCGGCCTTCCCCGTGCTCAGCAAGAAGGTCGCGGTCGCCGGGGTGGGCGCGGGACTGCTCGCGGTCGCGGCCACGGTGTTCGCCGTGATGAGCACGCCTCCTTGCGCGGCGGATCCGCTGCGGCTCGTGGGCGTGTGGGACGCGGATCGCAAGGCGGCGCTGCTCAAGGCCTTCCAGGCCACGGGCGCGCCCGGCGCTGTCGCGGCGCACGAGGCCGCGGCCCGCGCGCTGGATGCCTACGCCGCCGCGTGGCACGACAGCCGCCGTCAGGCCTGCGAGGCCACCCGGGGACGCGGCAACCAGTCCGAAGCGGTGATGGACCTGCGCATGGGCTGCCTGGAGCGCCGCCGCCGCGAGCTGGGCGCGCTCACGGACGTGCTGCTCACCGCGGACCGGGACGGCGTCGCGAGCGCCCCGGAGACGGCGCAGGCCCTGAGCCCGCTGTCGCGCTGCGCGGATGTGGAGGCGCTCTCGCAACCGGTGCCGCCGCCCGACCGTCCCGAGGTCGCCGCCCGCGTGAAGGCCGCCTACGCGCGGCTGGACGAGGCGCGCGCCCGGCTGAGCGCGGACCGGTGGCAGGAGGCCGTGGACCGCGCGGGCCCGGTCGTCACCGAGGCGGAGGCCCTGGGCTACAAGCCGCTCCTGGGCGAGGCCCTGCTCGTCGAGGGCGAGGCCCGCGCCTTCCTGCGCGACGAGGCCGCCACCACGACGCTGCGCCGCGCGATGCTGGCGTCGCTCGCGGGCCGCGATGATCTGCACGCCACCGAGGCCGTGGTGCATCAGCTCTACATCGACGGGGAGGTCGCCCAGCGTCCGGAGCAGGCGAAGCTCCACGCCGAGGAGGCCCGGGCGCTCCTGGAGCGCTCGGGCGGCAACCCGGACCTGGAGGCCCAGTTGCTGGTGTACCAGGCCAGCTCGCTCGTGCAGCAGGGCCGTCCCGGGGACGCGCTGCCGCTGCTCCAGCAGGTCCTGTCCCTCCAGGAGCGGCTGTACGGCAGGGACTCGCCGCGCCTCGCCCGGGGGCTCCTGCTGATGGCCTCCGCCCTGCGACAGGCGGGCCGGGGGGAGGAGGCGCTCGTGCACAACCGGCGGACGCAGACGCTGCTGGAGGCGGCCTACGGCCCCGACCATCCGAAGGTCGCGATGGTGCTCAACAACCGGGGCAGCACGCTGGTGGAGCTGCGCCGCTACACGGAGGCGCGCGACTCCTTCCAGGAGAGCCTCCACCGCTACGAGCGCATGTACGGCCCGGGGCAGCCGGTGCGCTACGCCACGGGCCTGCGCGCGAACCTGGGCGCGGTGGCCTTCACCCTGGGCCACTACGACGAATCCGAGCGGCTGCAGCGCGAGGCCCTGGCGATGTACCAGAAGCACTTCCCGCCGGGTTCGGCCTACCGCGTGCGCACGGGCAACAACCTGACGCTGGTGCTGATCAACCAGGGCCGCATGCAGGAAGCGCTGAAGCTCATCGAACAGATGGAGGCGGAGCGGGAGGCGGCCACGGCGGACGGCCGCAGGGATCCGGTGTTCGCGCAGCCGCCGCTCAACGCCACGGAGGTGCACCTGCGCATGGGCCACCCCGACCTGGCCGTGGCGTCCGCGAAGCGCGCGGTGGCGCTCCTCCGGGAGATGGGCGCGGAGGCCGACCTGAGCTACGCCCTGCGCAACCTGGCCGGCGCGCTCTCCCGTGCCGGGCAGCTCTCCGAGGGCTGGCGCGTGGCGCAGGAGGCGCTGAGCGTGCACCACAAGCTCGCGGGCGCGGACGTCCCGCCCCTCCCCGAGCTGGGGCAGACCCTGGGCGAACTGGCGCTGGAGCGCGGCGACGCGGAAGGGGCCTGCCGGTGGCTGGGCGCGGCCCTGACGCAGTGGGAGGCCACGGAGGCCCCGCCGCTGGAATTGGCCGTCATCCGCTACTCCCTGGCGCGCGCCCTGCGCCAGGCCCACCGCGAGCCAGAGCGTGCGCGCGCGCTCGTCACCGCCGCCCGCGACGCCGTGCTCCCCACCGCCGAGCCCCGGCTCCTGAAGGTTTCCGAACTGGACGCCTTCCTTCGCGAGCACTGAGGACTGCTAGGGTGTCGCCCCCTATGCGAACCCTCGTCGGACTGACCGCTTCGGGATGGACCGAGAAGGCCCGGTGGGCCCTCGATCACCACCGCGTGGCCTACCGCTTCCACAACTACGTCCCCCTCATCCAGGAGCGCTGGCTGCGCAAGCACGTGGCGCCCGGCGTGAAGGCGTCGGTGCCGCTGCTCATCGACCCGCCCGGCGCGTCCACGCACGGCTCCTTCGCCATCGCGAAGCGCGCGGAGGAGCTGGGACAGGGCAGTTCCCTGTTTCCGCCAGAGCACCTCGCGGCCATCGACCGCTGGGAAGAGCTGAGCGAGAAGGTGCTGGACGTGGCGCGCACCTACGCGATGCCGCGCATGCTCGCCAGCAACGGCGCGCAGGCGGAGGCGCTGCCGAAGTTCGTGCCGCGCGCGCTGCGCGGCCTGTTCGCGCCCACGGCCCGGATGGGCATGCGCTTCGTCATGCGCAAGCACCAGGTGCCGGAGAGCACCGAGGCGCTCATCGAATCCACCGTCGTCCCCGCGCTGGAGAAGCTGCGCGCGGCGCTGGGCGGCCGGCCCTACCTGGAGGGCACCTTCACCTATGCGGACATCACCGCCGCGATGATGGTCGTGTTCCTGGGCCCTCCGGAGGACCGGCACCTGCCCATGGGCCCCGCCACCCGCGCGGTGTGGACCCACGAGGGGCTCGTCGCCCGCTTCCCGGACCTCCTCGCCTGGCGCAACACGCTCTACGACCAGCACCGCCGCAGCTGAGCGGAGACGCAAAACGGGCCGCCCTCCTGGAGTGGAGGACGGCCCGTCCCGTGCTTCAGCGTCGCAGGGCCTGGCGTCAGGCCGACTGCTTCACGCCCTTCGAGTTGTCCACCAGCACCTTGGCGAAGGTGAGCCCGTCGGGGCCCGCGTCCGCCTGGATGGTCTCTCCCGGCGCGAACTCGCCGCTCAGGACCTTGAGCGCGAGCGGATCCAACAGGTACTTCTGCACGGCCCGCTTCAGCGGCCGGGCGCCGTACGTCGGGTCGTACCCGCGCTCCGCCAACAGCTCCCGCGCGCCGTCCGTGAGCTCCAGCGCCAGCCGCTTGCCCTGGAGCAGCTTCTGGAGCTTCGCCAGCTGGATGTCGACGATGCGGTAGATGTCCTTGCGCCGCAGCGGCTCGAAGACGACGACCTCGTCCACGCGGTTGAGGAACTCCGGGCGGAAGTGTCCGCGCAGGGCGTCCATCACCTCGGCGCGCGTCTTCTCGTTGAGCACCTCCGTGCCCGCCATGCCGTCCTGGATGGCCTGCGAGCCGATGTTGGACGTGAGGATGAGCACCGAGTTGCGGAAGTCCACCGTGCGGCCCTGGCTGTCCGTCACCCGGCCCTCGTCGAGGATCTGCAGCAGGATGTTGAACACGTCGTGGTGCGCCTTCTCGATCTCATCGAAGAGCACCACCGTGTACGGCCTGCGGCGCACGGCCTCCGTGAGCTGGCCGCCCTCCTCGTAGCCCACGTAGCCCGGGGGCGCGCCCACGAGCCGCGACACCGCGTGCTTCTCCATGTACTCGGACATATCGATGCGGACCATCGCCGTGTCGTCGTCGAAGAGGAACTCCGCCAGCGCCTTCGCCGTCTCCGTCTTGCCCACGCCCGTGGGGCCCAGGAAGATGAACGAACCGATGGGCCGGTTCGGATCCTGCAACCCGCTGCGTGCGCGGCGCACGGCGTTGGACACGGCCTCAATGGCGCTGCGCTGACCAATCACCCGCTGCGCCAGCCGCTCCTCCATGTGCACCAGCTTCTGCATTTCGCCTTCCAGCAGCCGGGAGACGGGGATGCCCGTCCACTTGGCTACCACGGAGGCGATGTCCTCGGAGTCCACTTCCTCCTTGAGGAACTTCTGGTGCTTCTGCAGCTCCGCCAGCTTCGCGTTCTGCGCGCTGACTTCCTTCTCCAGCGAGGGGATGACGCCGAACTTCAGCTCCGCGGCGCGGTTCAGGTCGCCCTGACGCTCGGCCGCCGCCTGGTCGTTGCGCGCCTTCTCCTGCTTCTCCTTGAGCGTGCGCAGCGCGGCGATGGACTTCTTCTCCTCGTCCCAGTGCGCCTTCAACGTATTGAACTTCTCGTTCAGGTTCGCGAGCTCCTTCTCGATGGTGGCCAGGCGCTCGCGCGAGTGCGGGTCGGTTTCCTTGCGCAGGCCCTCGCGCTCAATCTCCAGCTGCGTCACCTTGCGGCGGATGTCGTCGATCTCCGTGGGCATGGAGTCGATTTCGATGCGCAGGCGGCTGGACGCTTCGTCGACGAGGTCGATGGCCTTGTCCGGCAGGAAGCGGTCCGCGATGTAGCGGTGGCTGAGCGTGGCCGCCGCGACGAGCGCGCTGTCCTGGATGCGCACGCCGTGGTGGACCTCGTAGCGCTCCTTGAGGCCGCGCAGGATGCTGATGGTGTCGTGCACGGACGGCTCGCCCACGAACACCGGCTGGAAGCGGCGCTCCAGCGCGGCGTCCTTTTCGATGTGCTTGCGGTACTCGTCCAGCGTCGTCGCGCCAATGCAGTGCAGCTCTCCGCGCGCGAGCGCCGGCTTGAGCATGTTGCCCGCGTCCATGGCGCCCTCGGCCTTCCCGGCGCCCACGAGCGTGTGCATCTCGTCGATGAAGAGGACGATCTCCCCGGCCGCGTCGGACACCTCCTTGAGCACGGCCTTGAGGCGCTCCTCGAACTCGCCGCGGTACTTCGCGCCGGCCACCATCGCCCCCAGGTCCAGGGTGATGAGGCGCTTGTTCTTCAGGCCCTCGGGCACGTCGCCGTCCACGATGCGGCGGGCGAGCCCCTCCGCGATGGCCGTCTTGCCCACGCCCGGCTCACCGATGAGCACCGGGTTGTTCTTGGTGCGGCGGCTGAGCACCTGGATGCAGCGGCGGATCTCCTCGTCGCGGCCGATGACGGGGTCCAACTTCCCGGAGCGCGCGGCCTCCGTGAGGTCGCGGCCGTACTTCTCCAGCGCCTGGTAGGTGGACTCCGCGTCCGCGCTCGTCACGCGCCCGGAGCCGCGCACTTCCTTCAGGCCCGCCTGCACGCGCTCGCGCGTCACGCCCGAGGACTTCATCGCCTCGCCCACCGCGCCCTTGTCCTGCGTCAGGGCGAGCAGCAGGTGTTCGGAGGAGGTGAACTCGTCCTTGAGCGACTTGGCCTCGTCCTCGGCCTTGTCGAACGTCTTCATCAGGCGCTGGCTGAGCATGGCGCTCTCGCCGCCCTGCATCTTGGGAAGCTTCTGGAGCGCCTCACCCAGGCGCCCCGCGAACAGCTTCACGTCCACGCCAATCTTGCGCAGAAGGGGCTCGACGAGGCCGTCCTTCTGCCCCAGCAGCGCCGTGGCCAGGTGCTCCGGCTCGTAGTGGGGATTGTCGGCCCGGCGGGCGAGGGACTGACCCTCTTGGATCGCCTCTTGTGCCTTCACCGTGTATTTGTCGAGTCGCATGCCTTGAACGTAAGAGCCATGACCCCCTTGGCAAGACGACACGGCGGGTGCGTGTTCCGATTTTCGCGGAATACTTTGAGCTGCTGGAAGCAGCCGGGCTTTCGTGGTGCCGAAGTTGCCATCGGGTAGGGGGGTCGGCTATAGGCGGCGCCCATCACTGGGGGCTTCACTCTGGACGCGCACGGCGGCTATCTCGTTCGACTCGACACCTTCTCCGGGCTGGCGCTGGTGCGTCTGGCCCGGGAGGCCCTGTCGATGGACAGCGCCCCGGGAGCCACGGCCCTGCGCGTCACCATCAACCGCCGCCGCAAGGTGGTGCGCCTGTCCTTCCTGGGGCCCTTCTCCCAGGGACGTCCCGGCGCCCACTGGTACGCCGCCCACCACGCGCTGGCCCGGCTGCTGTCCGCCGCCGCCAACGCCACCGTGCACGCCTACGTCTACGACGCGGACGAGGGCGAGGAAGTCATCGCCTACGGCAATGGCCGCCGTGTGGGTGGGGAGAAGGTGGTGTACGAGGACGCGGAGCTGCCGTGTCCCCTGGACGAGCTGGACGACGAGGCCTTCGGTCGGCTCCAGTCGCGCTGGCCCATGGGGCACCTGGCGTACGTGTTCGGTCTCACCCGGGACGAGCTGCTGCGCATCCCCCATGCCCCGCTGGCCCGCGTGCTGCCCCTGGAGGGCACCCACGGCGGCACGGAGGCCGAGGCGATGGCGGCCCTGGAGGCCCTGCTCCTGGGCCCCGCGCTGCCCCGCGCCGTGACGGACGCGGGCTGAGGCACCGGGCGGCGGGACGGTCCTTCGCCGCGCCGCGTCAGATTCTCAGGGGTCTTCGGTGGGGCCGTCGAGCGTGACGATGGCCTCGCGTACGTGCTCGCTGCGGAAGTACTGCGCGAGCACGGCGAAGGCGCCGGCCACGAGCACCGTCGGCAGCACGGCGCTGACGGTCATCAGGGACGGGACGAGGGCGCGCAGCTGGTCCGCGGCCATGGGGTCCTGGAACTCCGGCAGGCCCTTGAGCCCCTCCACCATGGCCTGGCTGGTGTGGCGGGCCACCACGGTCCACTGGGCCCCGTCGATGGTGCGCATCAGGGCCGCGAAGATGCCCGCGCCGCCCAGGAGCTGCCGGAAGCCGTCCCGGTGGATGCCCTCCGGGGAGCGGAGCATGCGGCTGGAGGCGAAGAAGAGCAGGGTGCAGGCGACCGTGAGCCCCGACAGCACCAGCGCGCGCGACTCGCGCATGGGGGAGAGGGCGGACAGCTGCGCCTCCATGATGGCCTGGGTGACGGCGGGGTCCTTGCCCAGGAGGGCCAGGGTGGGCG
>NZ_RAWA01000259.1 GCF_003611675.1 Corallococcus sp. CA053C | reverse complement strand
GGCGGAGGCAGGGGGCGCGGCGCGGCGAGCGGCTGCAACTTCGGCGCGGCGGCGGCCTCTGCGTCCGTGGCGAGCTGGCCCGGCTGGTACGAGCGGACCGTGGACTCGTAGTTGTCGTACACGCCGTTGATGAGGTTCCGCAGCATCTCCTTGTGCTGCTCCTCCATCAATTCGCGGACGACTTCCGCCAGGTTCTCCGCGTTGAGGATGTCCGCGTAGGACGTCTTCTTCGACGCGAGGATGTTCCCGCCCACGAACAGGTGGGTGATGATGTGGGGGTTGTTGACACCCGAGTCCTCGGTCTGGACGTGGTAGACCTTCCCCTTGTGCTTGATGTTGTGATTGAAGCCCGTGACGGCTTTTTCGAAGGTTTTCGCCATTGCCGAGGTCGGGCACCGTAGCAGCGGGGTCCGGGCTTCACAAGGCAACCTTCGCGCGCCTCGCATGTGACTCCCCGTGCCTGCCCGCCCCCGGTGTGCGTTTCCGACCGCAGTGTACGGATCCACACGTGCCCGCCGACCCGCCGGGCAGGGGGCCCTGTGTTGAAAACCCGAAACGGCCTGGGGTACGTAACCAGTCCGACGTGCGCGACGTTATTGGCGCCATCACTGACGGGCGGGAACCCACTGATGACGAAGCCGGACAAGATCACGGACAAGGTCCGCCTGCAGGACGCCCAGACGCTGGCGCAGGGGTACTCCCCCGCCATCCGCGCGATGGAGATCGCCTCCATCGTCTCCTTCGTGTCGCTGGAGGGGGTGCTCGCGTACAAGCTCTGGAGCACGCACCACACCGGGCCGTGGCTGCTGACGCTCGCGGTGGTGCTGGGCTACCTGGCCGCGGACTTCGTCTCCGGCTTCGTCCACTGGATGGGGGACACGTGGGGCTCCACGGAGATGCCCATCCTGGGCAAGGCGTTCATCCGCCCCTTCCGTGAGCACCACGTCGACGAGAAGGCCATCACCCGCCACGACTTCGTGGAGACCAACGGCAACAACTGCCTCGTGTCGCTGCCCGTCGCGGCGCTCGCGGTGGCCGTGCCGCTCAACGGGCCGGGCTGGGTGTTCCTGGCCGCGTTCCTGGGCGCGATGATCTTCTGGGTGATGGCGACCAACCAGTTCCACAAGTGGTCACACCTGGACTCGCCGCCCGCGCTCATCGGCTTCCTGCAGCGCGTGCACCTCATCCTGCCGCCGGACCACCACGGCATCCACCACACCGCGCCCTTCAACCAGTACTACTGCATCACCGTGGGCTGGATGAACCGGCCGCTGAAGATGATCCACTTCTTCCCGCTGATGGAGCGGCTCATCACCTGGGCCACCGGCCAGCTGCCGCGCAAGGACGACATCGGCACCGAGGCCGCCCAGGCGCTCGTCGCCGTGGACGTGGCCACCGAAGTGCCCGTGCTCCAGGCGGCCAAGGAGCTCCTCAAGGCCACCGCCGAGGAGCCCGCGCCGTCCGTCTCCACCCGGCCCATCCCCTAGAAGCGCAGGTCCACCTGCTCCGCGGAAGGAATGGGGCGCCCCAGGAAGCGGGCCCCCACCTCCACGAAGCGCTCCGGCACGTCGGTGACGAAGTACGCGTGCTCCGGCGTGGTGGAGGACTCCGGCGCGAGCAGCCCCCGGGCGCCCAGGAGCTCCGCCACGGCCTCCGCGGTGGCCTCCGCCGAGTCCACCAGCGACACGTGCGGCCCCACCACCTCCGCGATGACGCCCTTGAGCAGCGGGTAGTGGGTGCAGCCCAGCACCAGCGTGTCCACGCCGTCCCGCGCGAAGCCGGCCAGGTACTCGCGCGCCACCAGCAACGGCACGTCGCCCGTGGTCCACCCCTCCTCCGCCAGCGGCACGAAGAGCGGACACGCCCTGGCCTTCACCGACACGTTCGGCTGGCCGGCCTCCAGCGCCCGCTGGTAGGCCCCGGAGCGGATGGTGCCCGGCGTCCCGATGACGCCCAGCACCGGCACCGGCAGCGTGGCCGACAGCGCGGGCAGCGCCGCGGCTGACGCGGTGTTGCACGCCACCACCAGCAGCTTGATGCCGCGCTCCAGGAGGAACTCCGCGTTCTTCAGCGAGTAGCGCGTCACCACCTCGCCGGACTTCGTGCCGTAGGGCACCCGCGCCGTGTCCCCCAGGTAGAGCGTCCGCTCGTGGGGGAGCCGCGCCATGAGCGCCTTGAGGACCGTGAGCCCTCCAATGCCGGAGTCGAACACGCCGATGGGACCGTGGCTGTCTTGCCGCATGGAGGGTGTCCCTATCACGTTTGATGCCAACGCCTCTTCCACGCCTGCCCAGCCTCGGGAGGCCCCCGGAACGCACGAAGGGCCGGAAGCCTGGAGGCCTCCGACCCTTGCTCGCGGCCCTGATGGGACGCGGTGGCTACTTCGTGCGGTCGAGCGGGGCGTACAGCGCGTCCTGCACGCCCGGGAAGTCGTGGGCGAAGACGTCGATGGGGGGCAGGTCATTCCGGGACTCGTAGAACCGTCCCCCCGTCCCCGACGCCTGGAAGGACACGAAGTACCGGCCCGGGCGGAGGAACTCGAAGATGGCCGGGGCTTCGTTGCAGGAGAACCACTGCCCCGCCACGCCGTAGACCCACTGCCCGGTGTAGATGTCCTTGAAGTTGACGCCCACTTCGGTGACGCCGGCCTGCGAGCAGCTCAGCCGCACGCTGCCCTCGTAGAACTGCCAGCCCACCGCGGCCCCGCCGATGGCGTACGTCTCCGCCGTGACGGTCGCCGGCACTCCCGCCACCGCCGTGAACGGCCCGCCGAAGTAGTAGAGGGGGCGCTTCAGCGAGTCCATGGCCACCACCTCCAGGAAGCGCTGCCCGGGGGCCAGGTCCGGGGTGCTCACCGTGCGGCCCTCGCTGCCCTCGTTGCAGTTGAAGTGCGCCCAGGCGCCGTCGTCGACCCGGGCATCCACGAAGGCGACCCCGGCCTGACCGCAGGTGGGGTACTGGCTGCCCGCCTCGGTCGGGAACTTCCAGTTGATGATGGCGTAGGTCCCCGTGCCGGTGCCGCCCACCGGGAAGTTGATGTTCACCGCCACGTCGCCGTCCACCACGAAGGTGCCGTGGTACGTGAAGAGCGCCACGTTTTCGTAGTCCACCGCCACCGCGTCGAACGTGTACGCGCCGGGCGCGAAGTCGTGCAGGACGATGCCGTCGAAGCCGTTGGCGTTACAGGGGTAGTGTCCGCCGTTCTCGAGGATCTCCCCGTCGATGATGATGTCGACGCCCTGGACGTCGCGCATCTCGTCGCAGCGGGCACCGTCGAAGGCCCAGGACATCCGGACGTCGCCGGGATAGCGGGGACCGTGGTCTTCAATGACGCAGCCGGTGGACACGGCGGCGAGGCAGAGGAATGCGGCGAGCAGTCTCGCGTTCATGGTGGGCATCCGTGTTTCGGGAAGTGTGAGGTCGTCGGCCCGTAACAACCCTCCAGACGACCGGCCCCGGGAATTATTCAGCACCGTCCAAAGGAGCAGCAACCGGGCTCCCACGGCGGGTTTGACCCACCCGCGTACGGAATGTTACGCGCTGGACCCCATGATACCCCACCTGCCCCTGGCCTTTGGCGCCATGAACTACGTGGAGATCATCCGCGATGCCTCCTTCATCGAGCTCGCGGTGCTCCTGCTCCTCATGACGGTGTCCGTGGCCTCCTGGGCCCTCATCGCCATGAAGTTCACCCAGCTGTCCCGTGCCCGCTCGCAGTCTCTTACCTTTCTCGACACCTTCTGGAAGGCGTCCCGGCTGGAGGCCATCTACCAGTCCGCCCAGAAGCTGGAGGGCTCGCCGCTGTCGAAGGTGTTCTGCGCGGGCTACGAGGAGCTGAGCAAGCTGGCGCAGTCGGGCAAGGAGGGCGGCGGCGCCGAGGACGCGATGAGCGCGAAGCTGGGCGGCATCGAGAACGTGGAGCGCGCGCTCAACCGGGCGGCCACGGCGCAGATCACCGAGCTGGAGAACCGCGTGTCCTTCCTGGGCACCGTGGGCGCCGCGTCCCCGTTCGTGGGCCTGTTCGGCACGGTGATTGGCATCCTGAGCGCGTTCAACCAGATCGCTGAGCAGGGCAACGCGACGCTCGCCACGGTGGCCGCTCCGGTGGGCAACGCGCTCTTCGCCACGGCGGCGGGGCTGTTCGCGGCCATCCCGGCGGTGGTCGCGTACAACTCGTTCGTCAGCCGCATCAAGGTCTTCGACACGGAGATGTCCAACTTCTCCGCGGACTTCCTCAACATCATCAAGCGGCACTTCTTCCGCTAGGCACAAGGGGACACACCCATGGGCATGGGCGGCGGAAAAGGCGGCGGTGGCCGGACCACCATGAGCGAGATCAACGTCACGCCCATGGTGGACGTGATGCTGGTGCTGCTCATCATCTTCATGGTCACCGCACCCCTCATCCAGCAGGGCGTGAAGGTGAACCTCCCGGAGACCAAGGCGACGCCCGTGGAGGCGACGGAGAAGAAGGTCGTCCTCTCCATCGACGCGGGCAAGAAGGTCTACATCGGTGACGCGGAGGTCCCCCTCGAAGAGCTGGAGACGAAGCTCGCCGCCAACGCCAAGGCGCAGGCGGACAAGGAGGTCTACCTCCACGCGGACCGGGACGTGCCGTACGGCGTGGTGGTGGAGGTGATGGCCGCGGCCCAGCGCGCGGGCATCAAGAATGTGGGGATGATCACGGACCCTTCCACCGGCAACAAGGCGTCCAACTCCGCGAAGACGCCCACGGCCGGTGGCGGCAAGGGCAAGTCGAAGGAAGCGAAGCGCTAGCGCATGGACTCCGCGGTGACCCACAGCCTGCTGGTGGCACGGCCCACGAAGCTGTCGCGCTTCGTCGCCTTCTCCGTGGGCGGCCACGTCGCGGTGCTGCTGGCGGCCATCCTCTACGCGCGCTTCACGTCCGCGCCGAAGATGGACCTGGATCAGAAGCCCATCAACGCGTCGCTGGTGCGCCTGGGCAAGCCGCGCGACCCCAAGCTCTTGCCGCGCAAGGAGCAGGCGCAGCCTCCGCCCAAGGAGGTCGCGGCGAAGCCTGTGCCCACGCCGCCCTCGCAGGAGCCCGTGCCCGCGCCCTCCCCCAACGCGGTGGCGGTGCCCGGCGCGAAGCCGCCCCCCGCGCCCACGCCGCAGAAGGGCGAGGCGAACGCGGAGGACCGGCGCAAGAAGCTCTTCGGCGCGTTCGACAAGTCGGCGAAGCCCAGCGAGCCGGAGGAGCTGGAGGGCGCGGAGGACGGCGACCCCGACGGTGACTCGGCGGTCCAGGAGGGCGAGCGGTACTACGGCCTGCTGAAGTCCCAGGTGCGCCGGCACTACAACGTCGCGGACACCATCCCCGACGCGGAGCGCCTCTACCTCAAGGCCCAGGTGGCGATGCGGCTGGGCCGCTCCGGTGAGGTGCTGGACGTGAGCCTGGCCAAGGCCAGTGGCAACGAGCTGTTCGACTCGGCGGTCGTGGCCGCCGTGCGCAAGGCGTCTCCCTTCTCTCCTCCCCCCGATGCCCTTCGCGACGCGCTCCAGAAGAATGGGGTCGTCCTGGTGTTCAGCCCATGAAAGCGCTCCTGCTGTCGCTCCTCCTCGTGCCCGCGCTGGTGTTCGCGCAGGCGCCCGTCATCGAGATTTCTGGCGCCAACTTCCGTCCGCTGCCGCTCGCGGCCCCCGCGCCCACGGTGCAGGAGGGCGGCGACAAGAAGGCGGCGGGCGCGTTCGACACCGCCTTCACGTACGACCTCACGGCCTCCGGCATCTTCCAGGTGCTGGACCGCGCCGGCTTCACCGCCGACGCGAAGGAAGGGATGACGGCGGGCAGCATCAACTTCAGCCGCTGGGCGGACGTGGGCGCGGAGTCGCTCGTGAAGGTGTCGCTCGCGCAGGACGGCGGCGCGCTGCGCGGCGAATTGCGCCTGTTCAACGTGGCCACCGGCCACGAGGACCTGAAGGTCGCCAAGGACGCGCCGGCCAACGAGCCCCGGAAGCTGGCGCACGCGCTGGCGGACGCGCTCTACCGGCACTTCACCCGCGAGGCGAGCCCCTTCCTGTCGCGCATCACCTACGTGCGCAAGGCGGGCGCCAACCGCGACGTGTACGTGGCGGACTGGGATGGCATGGGCGCGCAGGCGCTCACCAAGGGCGGCACGAACATCCTGCCCACGCTCAGCCCCTCCGGCCAGGTGGGCTTCACGTCGTACCGGAAGAACCGGCCGGACATCTACGTGCAGGCCCCCGGCGGCGAGGCGAAGCCGGTGGTGACGGACGGGCAGATGGCCACGGGCGTCGCGTTCTCGCCGGACGGCCGGCGCATCGCCTACGCGCTGGCGGAGGGGGAGAGCGCGCAGATCTACGTGGCCGCCGTGGACGGCTCCGGGGCGAAGGCCATCACCGACACGCCCTACGGCCTCAACACCAGCCCCTCCTGGTCGCCGGACGGCAAGCGCATCGCGTTCGTGTCCAACCGGGGTGGCAGCCCGCAGGTCTACGTCATGGGCGCGGACGGCTCCGGCGTGAAGCGGCTCACCTTCCAGGGCAACTACAACCAGACGCCGGACTGGTCGCCGCGCGGGGACCTCATCGCCTTCACCGCGCGTGACGAGCGCAACGCGTTCGATCTGTTCACCGTCAACGTGGAGACGGGCAAGGTGACGCGCCTGACGCAGGACCAGGGCAACAACGAGGAGCCCACCTTCTCCCCCAACGGCCGGCTGATCATGTTCAGCACCACCCGCAACGGCGGCGCGCACCTGTGGGTGATGACCGCCGAGGGCAACAACCAGCTGCCGCTCCCCATGGAGAAGGGCAACTGGCTGACGCCCGACTGGGGCATCGCGCCGGCCGCGAAGTAGGCGCATATTGCGCGCCATGAGCGCTCCCCTCCGTTCCCATTGGGGTCTGGACCCGCAGGTCATCTTCCTCAACCACGGCTCGTTCGGCGCGTGCCCCACGGCGGTGCTCCAGCACCAGTCGGAATTGAGGGCACGCCTGGAGTCCGAGCCGGTGCGCTTCCTCGCCCGCGAGGTGGAGCCGCTCCTGGATGACGCGCGCGCCGCGCTCGGGGCCTTCGTGGGCGCGGACGCGGAGGACCTGGCGTTCATGCCCAACGCCACCACCGGCGTGAACACCGTGCTGCGCGGCCTGCGCTTCCAGCCCGGTGACGAGTTGCTCGTCACCGACAACGAATACAACGCGTCGAAGAACGCGTTGGACGTGGCCTGCGCCGCGGTGGGCGCGAAGGTGGTGGTGGCGAAGCTGCCCTGGCCGCTGCCGTCCCCCGAAGCGGTGGTGGACGCGGTGATGGCGCAGGTGACGCCGCGCACGCGCCTGCTCCTCATCGACCACATCACCAGCCAGACGGCCGTGGTGATGCCGGTCGCGGAGCTGGTGCGCCGCCTGCGCGAAAAGGGCGTGGAGACGCTGGTGGACGGCGCCCACGGGCCGGGCATGGTGCCGCTGGCGCTCCGGGGGCTGGGCGCGGCGTACTACACGGGCAACTGCCACAAGTGGCTGTGCGCGCCCAAGGGCGCCGCGTTCCTCTACGTCCGCCGGGATTTGCAGGCGGGCCTGAAGCCGCTGGTGGTGAGCCACGGGCACAACTCGCCGCGCACGGACCGCTCGCGCTTCCGGTTGGATTTTGACTGGATGGGCACGCACGACCCGACGCCCTTCCTGTGCATCCCCACCGCGCTTCGCGTCATCGGGGGGCTGGTGCCGGGTGGGTGGCCGGAGGTGATGGCGTCCAACCGGGAGAAGGCGCTCGCCGCCCGGCGACGGCTGGACGCGCGGCTGGGCAATGCCTCGCCGCTGTACCCGGACGCGATGGTGGGCAGCATGGCGTGCGTGGCCCTGCCGGACGACTCCCCGGAGCGCCCTGCCCCGCTCTACCTGGATCCACTCCATGTGCGCCTGTTCGAGGAGCACCGCATCGAGATCCCCGTCACCGCGTGGCCGCAGGCGCCCCGGAGGCACCTGCGGCTGTCCGCGCAGCTCTACAACACCCCGGCGGACTACGAGGCCCTGGGGGACGCTTTGGAAGCGCTGCTGCGTTGAGTAGTGTGCGCGGGATGCCGCGCTTTGCTTCCATCGATATCGGGACCAACTCCGTGCTGCTGCTGGTCGCGGAGCGCCTGCCGGACGGGCGCTTCGAGGCGGTGGTGGAGCGCGCCGAGATCACCCGGCTGGGCCGGGGCGTGGACACCAGCCGCGTGCTCTCCGCCGAGGGCATGGAGGCCACGCTGTCCACGCTGGTCGCCTTCGCGGACGAGGCCCGCGCCCTGGGCGCCGAGGGCATCGCCGTCTCCGCCACCAGCGCCGCGCGCGACGCGAAGAACGGCGCGGACTTCATCGCCGCCGCGAAGGCCCGCGCGGACGTGACGGTGGAGATCATCCCCGGTGAGATGGAGGCGCAGCTGTCCTTCGCCGCCGTGTCCGCGGACTTCGCGGGGGAGGCCGCCGGGCCGCTGCTCGTCGTCGACATTGGCGGCGGCTCCACGGAGTTCATCTACGGCAGCGAGGCCGGCACCGTGGCCTTCCGCCACAGCTTCGACGTGGGCGCCGTGCGGCTCACCGAGCGCTTCGTGCGCAACGATCCGCCTTCACCCGACGAGCGCGCCGCCATTGAAGCGCACCTGCGCCACACCTTCGCGGCCCTGCCTCCGACGCCCCCGTCCGCGATGCTGGTGGGCGTGGCCGGCACGGTGACGACGCTGTACGCGCTGCAACACCGGATGGCGACCTACGACGCGGAGCAGGTCCACGGCGGCACGCTGTCGCGGGGCGAGCTGGACACGCTCACGGACATGCTGTGCACCCTGCCCCTGGATGCGCGCCGCGCGCTGCCCGGCCTGCAGCCCAAGCGCGCGGACGTCATCCCCGCGGGCGCGCTCATCCTGCGCGAAGCGGTGAAGGCCCTGGGGCTGGACGCGTGCCGCGTGAGCGACCGCGGCCTGCGCTGGGGCCTGCTGGTCCACCGCTTCGGGTCCGCTCCCTCCACCTCATGAACGCCTCTTCCCCGACCGCTCCGTCCAGCGCGCCCGCCACGCAGTCCGTGCGCGCGGGCTACGCGCTGTTCATCCTGACCCTCATCAACCTGGTCAACTACCTCGACCGGTACATCATCGCGGTCGCGCTGCCGGAGATTCAGAAGGACTTCGGCATCAACGACGCGCAGTCGGGGCTGCTGGGCACCGTCTTCATCGTCGTGTTCATGCTGGCGTCGCCGCTGGGCGGGTTCCTGGGGGACCGGGTGCCTCGCCGGCTGCTGGTGGCGGGCGGCGTGCTCCTGTGGAGCCTGGCCACCGGGGCCAGCGGCCTTGCGGCCACGTTCACGGCGCTCCTCCTGGCGCGCGCGGTGATTGGCATTGGCGAGGCGGGCTATGGCGCGGTGGCGCCGTCCATCATCTCCGACCTGTACCCGCGCGAGCAGCGCACGCGGATGCTGTCGTACTTCTACATCGCCATCCCGGTGGGCTCCGCGATGGGCTACGGCCTGGGCGGGTGGCTGACGCAGACGTATTCGTGGCACGCGGCGTTCTTCGCGGGCGGCGTGCCGGGGCTCGTGCTGGGCACCATGGCCTTCTTCATGCCGGAGCCGCAGCGCGGCGCCATGGACGGGCCGGAGGCGACGGTGAAGCTGCCCTTCATGGAGGGCCTCAAGGGCCTGGGCCGCAACACCGCCTTCTGGGCGACGACGGCGGGCTACACGCTGATGACGTTCTCCATTGGCGGGCTCGCGTTCTGGATGCCCACGTACCTGGTGCGCGAGCGGCAGCTGTGGCTGGAGCACCCGGGCCGCGTGGGGCTCGTGTTCGGCGCCATCACGGCGGTGGCGGGCCTCACCGGCACCGTGGCGGGCGGCTGGCTGGGTGACAAGATGGACCGCAAGCGCGTGGGCGGTGGGCTGTGGTTGTCCGGCATCGGGCTGCTGCTCGCGGCGCCGTGCATGTACCTGGCGGTGAACCTGAAGGATCCGATGCTGACGTTCGCGGCCATCGGCGTGGCGCAGTTCCTCATCTTCCTCAACAGCGGTCCCATCAACGCCGCCATCGTCAACTGCGTGCCGCCCGCGTTCCGCGCCTTCGCCATGGGCCTCAACGTGCTGTGCATCCACATGCTGGGTGACGCCATCTCCCCCACGCTCATCGGGCAGATCGCCGACATGGCCAGCCTCCACACCGCCATCGCCATCAACTCGGTGCCGGTGCTGCTGGGAGGGCTCGCGCTGCTGCTGGGCGCGAAGCTGTTCCGGGAGGCCGTGCCCCCGACGCAGGCCTGAGCGCGGAACCTCCGGGCCCGGAATGCATCCGAGCCCGGGTGGGTTGAGCGAGGAGGTTCGCTGCTCGCCCGGCAAGGAAGCGGAGGCATCTGGTGGCTGCTGCGCATCCCTCACCTTCGAGGCCGGGCCCCCTGTTCGTGGATCGCGGGGCCATGCATCCCCCTGCCCCGTATGCGGCCACCCATGCGCATGCCGCCCTCATCCTCTACACGGGGGGACGGGCCACCATCGAGCAGCGCACCCGGCTGACGCTGGCCCCGGGGGACGTGCTGCTCATCCCCTCCGGGGAGAAGCACCGGCTGGTCACCAACGACCGGGCGGAGATCCTGGGCCTGGGGTTCCACCCGGCCGCCTTCCTCCAGTCGGAGGTCGGCCCGCTGCTGGAGCCCTTCGAGCGCGTGCGCCAGGGCGCCTCCGCCGTCGTGCCCATCCCCTCCGGCCGGCAGGAGCACCTGGCCCGGCTGCTGTCGGAGCTTGGCGAGGAGGCGCGCGCGCCCTTCCATCCGCTGGGGGAGCAGGTGGTGCGCAGCCTGTTCTCGCTCGTGCTCGCGGAGGTGGCCCGCTCTGGCGGCGCGTGGGCCCCCACGGACTCGCGGGCGTCACTGGTGGGCGAGGCGCTCACGTTCATTGAACGGCACTGCCTGGAGTCCATCTCGCTGCGAGAGGTGGCCGCCGCCGTGGGCCGCTCGCCCGCGCACGTGACGACCGCGCTCAAGCAGGCCACGGGGCACAGCGCGGTGGAGTGGATCATCTCCGGCCGGCTCGCGGAGGCGCGGCGGCGGCTGCTGTCCACGGACGAGCGCATCGACATCATCGCGGAGCGCGTGGGCTACGCGGACCCCACGCACTTCATCCGGTTGTTCCGGCGCGCGGAGGGACTCACGCCCGCCCTGTGGCGCAAGCAGCACCGCACGGCGTCTTCGCTCAGTGCGGTTTCTGCCGCGCGGGTGGAGGCCTCTCCGTCGCGGCGGTGTAGCGGCGGTCCGCATCCTCCATGAGGTGGCGCAAGCAGCCCCGCGCGGCATCCGTGCTCAGTGCGGTTTCTGCTTCGCGGGCGGAGTCTTCCCCGTCGCGGCCGTGTAGCGGCGGTCCGCGTCCTCCATGAGGAGGCCGTGGTTCATCATGGCCCCGGCGACGGCGCCCGCGCTCGCCGACATGAGCGCGCCCTGCAGGCGGGTCGTCATGTCCCCTGCCGCGCTGATGCCCGACACGGACGTCTCCCCCATCGCGTTCACCTTCACGAAGCCCTGCTCGTCCAGCGCGAGCCCCAGCTTCGTGACGAGCTCCGGCTGACGCTGCGGTGGCGCGGAGAACAGGACGCGCCTTGGCACCCGCGCTCCGTCCTCCAGCTCCACTGCTTCCAGGTGACCGTCCTTCCCGTGGAGCGCGCGGATCCTGCGCTCGTCCAGGCCGATGCCCAGGTGGTGGAGCCGCTCGCGCTGTTCGGGCGGCACCGGGAAGGTGCCGTGCGTGAAGACGGTGACGTCGCGCGACCAGCCCTGCACGACGGCCGCGAAGTCCAGGAACAGGGGCTCCGTCGCCAGCACTCCGAAGGGTTGGTCCTGCACCTCCCAGCCGTGACAGTACGGACACTGGAAGACGCTGGTGCCCCACAGCTCGCGGTAGCCCGGGATGTCCGGCAGGACGTCCACCATGCCCACCGCGAGGAGGAGGCGTCGGGCATCCACCGTGGTGCCGTCGCCCAGCGCCACGCGGAAGCCGCCGTCGTGCGGCTCCACGGAACCCACTCGCGTGTCGCGCACCTCCACGTTCGGGTAGCGCTGGAGCTGCTCGCGGCTGATGCGCCGGAACTCCGGTGGCGGGATGCCGTCGCGCGAACCGAAGCCGTGCATGTGCGTCGCCGCCGCGTTTCGCGGCGTGCCCGCGTCACAGAGCAGCACCGCCTTGCGCCCGCGTCCCAGATACAGCGCGGCGTTGAGCCCCGCCGGGCCGCCTCCCACGATGACCACGTCGTATGCCATTGCCGTCCTCCCTGCGCGTTGACTCCACGCAAGGAACCTAACGACGGGCCCGGGGCCGACAGGAGGGCGGGACTTCCGGTGGTATCGGCGGATCTTCCGGTCCGCGCCCCTGCGCCTACCTCGCGACGGGCGCGGGGCCAGGAGGCTCGAGCTTCGGCCGGTACTCGTCCGCCAGCCGCTCCACCTCCGTCGCCAGCCGCTCCCCTTCCGCGAGCAGGCGGGCCTTCAGCCGCTGGCGGCTGCCCAGCGTGAAGAACATCTCCAGGTCGTGACGGATCACGCCCCAGCGCTCCGCGAAGTACAGCGTGAAGAGGGCCAGCGGCGGCACGAGCACGAACGTCGCGAGCCCCCACACAGCCCCGCCCCACACCGTCGCCACGGCGGTGAGCCCCCACCACCACACGAGCGACACCACCAGCGCGGTGAGGAACTTCACCGTGGCCTGGACATCCAGCTCCGCGCTCTTCGCCGCCATCCGAGGCACCGGGTACGGCAGCCCGAACAGCACCAGCCCCACCGCGAACAGCGGCAGCCCGAACACCAGCGTCAGCAGCGTCTTCACCACGAAGGGCGCCACGTTCCCCGGCCGGTACTCCACGGACAGGTCCTCCGGCCGCGTGGCCTGCACCAACGCCATCCGGTTGCGGAACGCGGCGAGGTGCAGCCGCAGGCGCTCGTAGCGGTCGGGCTCCTGTGCCCGGAACAGCCGCACCCCGCGCGCCCACAGCCGCAGCCGCTCCGGATCCAGCTGGCTGCCCTGGCGGAAGGCGTAGAGCTGCTCCGCCACCTGCACCACCGGCAGGTCCTCCCACTGCTCCAGGTTCAGCGTCACCGCGCGCAGGCCTTCCGCCACCCGCTCCGTCAGCGCGCGCACCGACTCCTGCTCCGACGTGGGCTCCGCGTCCTTCGGCAGGAAGGCCGTCACGTCGATGGGCGCTCCCTGGTCGATGAGCACCTCGCTGCGGAAGACGTTCTTCTGCGCGTAGGTGAGCCCCACAGGGACGATGCGCACCGGAGCACCCTCGCGCGCGGCGTTGAGCGCGATGCGCGCCGCGCCCGTCTTCAGCTCCGCGAGCCCCGGCTCCGAGTGGCTCTTGCCCTCCGGAAAGATGGTGATGGCGCGCCCCTTCACAAGCGCGCCCTTCGCCGCGTCCAGCGTCCCCTCGTTGCGCCCCATCTGCGCCGGGTCGTCCTGCTTGCGGTACACCGGCAGCGCGTCCAGCCCCTTCAACAGCCAGCCGATGACGGGCAGCTTGAACAGCGGCGCCTTGGCCAGGAACGTCACCTGGCGCCGCGTGAGGATGAACACCAGCGCCGGGTCGATGAGCCCGTTCGGGTGGTTGCCCACGAAGAGCACCGGCCCGGAAGGCTGCTCCGCCGGAGCATTCACCTTCAACCGGTAGAAGAGACGCAGGGCCAGCGCCACCACCGCCCGAACACACGCGTAGAACACGGTGCGGACTGTATACCGGCGCACCCTTCCCGGCCCTCCCCTGCTCCGGACACTGTCACCGGAGCGGGGCCTCCAGGAC
>NZ_RAWA01000258.1 GCF_003611675.1 Corallococcus sp. CA053C | reverse complement strand
GGGAGAGCGGCGCAGGGCGTCAAACCGGCAAATGAAGCAGGTCGCAGTTCTCGCGAGCCCATCGCCCTGGGTGTCGCTCGCGCGTGGCGTTCCCGAGTGCGGAGTACATGAGATGAGCAACGCGCTGTCGAAGCCGAGCCGCCCATACGCGAGCACCGTGTCGCGCTGCCGGTGGTGTTGCAGCTCATGCCGCACCGTGAGCCGGAACGCCTCCGCGTCCTCCAACACACCAGTGGGCACCACGACCCACGCGCCCCGACCCGGGAACCACACGGAGAACGCGCCCCCTGCCGTGTCCCCCAGCACCACGCGCACGCGGCCCACGCGGCGAAGCAGCGGCAGGGCTTCAAGTCCTCGCAAGAGCCGCGCGTACCGGCGCAGCTCCCACGCCAGGAACCCGAACGCGCCCAGCCCCAGGCCCAGCGCCACCCACGGCACGGCATCCGGCACGCCACCGTCCTCCGAAATGGGCCCCGACACCGCCACCCGCGAGGCCCGCGCCTCCGGAAGCGCCAGCGGCGCGGTGTAGCGCACCAGCGAACGCTCGAACGTGAAGAGCGGCGCCACCGGCAGCAGCTCGCGCACCGCGAGCGCACCGAAGGGCAGCAGCACCGCCAGCCCCAGCGTCACCCGGCCCACGCGCAGCGTCTGCCGCGCGCTCAACCTCCGCGCCATCCCCAGCCCCAGCGCCGCGCGCAGCAGCCCGAAGCCCACCGCCACCAGCGCCGCCGCCGTGAGGTACGCGGCCAGCCAATCCCTGAGCGAGAGGTTCATCCCCTGCCCCCCTTGCGGCCCAGCAGCTTGCGGATCTGCTCCACCTCCTCCGCCGACAGCGGCACCGACTCCACCAGCCGCGCCACAAGCGACGAAGGCGTGCCGTCGAACACCGTGGCCACCAGGTGACGCACGCTCTGCGCCTCATAGGCCTCGCGCGACAGCCGCGCCGAGTACAGGTGGCCGCGCCCCTCCTTGCGGCTGTGCACCACGCCCTTCTGCTCCAGGATGCGCAGCACCGTGGACACCGACGTGTAGGCCAGCTTTCGCTCCGGAGGCAGCGCCGCGAGCACGTCCGCCACGCTCACCTCCCCCAGCTTCCACACGAGCTGCATCAGCTCCAGCTCCACCGGCGTCAGCGGCCGGGACTCCTCGACGGATGGCGACCTGGACACGGCAGCGACCTCCCCTGCGGAGAACTAAAACCTTAGTTCCGACACAACTAAGCCTTTAGTTGGATTCCGTCAAGCAGGCGCGGCAAGCGGGGAAGCGCCAGGGGGTGCGGATTCCCACGCGCCGGGTGGAGCAAGTCTTTAGACTGCGCTCACATGCTCCACGTCATACCTCTGGGCGGCCTCGGCGAAATCGGCCTCAACGCCATGGTGCTCGCCTGTCGTGGGGAGATGCTGCTCATCGACGCCGGACTGATGTTCCCCTCGGCGGGAATGCCGGGCGTGGACATCATCGTCCCGGACTTCACCCACCTGAAACGCAACGCCGCGCAGCTCAAGGGCGTGCTCTTGACGCACGGCCATGAGGACCACATCGGGGCGCTCCCCTACCTGCTCGCCGAGGTACCGGTCCCCATCTACGGCACGCGCTTCACGCTGGCCCTCGCGCGCAACCGCCTGGAGGAGCTGGGCGTGGCGGCGGACCTGCGCGAGATCGAACCGCGCTTGCCCTTCAAGGTCGGCACCGCCTTCCAGGTGGAGGCCACGCGCGTCACGCACACCGTGCCGGACGCGGTGGGCTTCATCGTCCGCACGCCCGAAGGCACCATCATCCACACCGGCGACTTCAAGCTGGATCCGGACCCCATCGACGGGCTGAAGACGGACCTGGAGCGCTGGGGCGAGGCGGGCGACGAAGGCGTGCTGTGCCTGCTGTCGGACTCCACCAACTCCGAACTGCCCGACGAGACGGGCAGCGAGCGCGTGGTGCAGTCCACCTTCGAGCGCCTCTTCCAGGAGACCAAGGGCCGCATCGTCGTCGCGCAGTTCTCCTCCAACCTCCACCGCGTGCGACACCTGTTGGAGCTCTGCGAGCGCACCGGCCGGCTGGTCGCGCTCCAGGGCCGCAGCATGGTGCGCAACGTGGAGCTGGCGCGGGAGATGGGCTACCTCCAGGTTCCCGACTCGCTCTTCGTGCACCTGGACTCCGTGCCCAAGCTCGCGCCCCACCGCGTGGCGGTGCTCACCACCGGCGCCCAGGGCGAACCCCGCGCGGGCCTCACCCAGCTGGCCAACGGCGACGGGCCCGTGCGGCTGGAGCCCGGCGACCTGGTCATCGTCAGCGCCCGCCCCATCCCGGGCAACGAGCGCTCCGTGGGCGCGCTCCTCGACCAACTCCACTGGCGCGGCGCCCGCATCGTCTACGCCCAGGTGGAGCCCGGCGTGCACGTCTCCGGACACGCCAGCCGCCCCCAGCAGCGCCGCGTGCTGGACATCGTGCGCCCGCGCAACTTCATCCCCGTACATGGGGAAGTCCGGCACCTGCACCGACACCTGACCACCGCGCGCGAATCCGGCATGTCCCCGGAAGGGCTGCTGCTGGCCCATGACGGCGACGTGGTGACGTTCCAGGAGGGTCAGGGGCGCTTCACGGGCAGCGTGCCCTCCGGCCGCATCCTCCGGGAGCGCTCGGGCAACGGGGTGCTGTCGGCGGAGACGCTGGTGGAGCGCAACCGGCTGGCGGAGACGGGCATGGTCGCCGCGGTGGTGGTGCTCCGGCGCGACACCCAGGCCCTGGTGGCGGGGCCCCAGCTGTCCGGCCAGGGGCTCTCCCCCGACGAGCAGGGCGTGCTGTCCCGGGTGGCCCTGGAGGCGAAGGCCTACTTCGAGGAGTTCAACCCCCAGCTTCGCGGGGACGACGCCCTGGCGCGCGAGGAGCTGGTCCGGGCGGTGAAGCGGGCCTTCAAGCAGCACACCTCCCGACGCACCCTGGTGGTCCCCTTGGTCGTCCGGGTGTAGGTATGGTAAGGGCGCCGAAGCCCCCATGCCCTCTTTCGACGTCGTCTCCAAAATCGACCTGGCTGAGCTCGACAACGCGGTCAATCAGACCAAGAAGGAGCTCAGCACGCGCTATGACTTCCAGGGCGTCAACGCCGACATCATCGTCGCCCCGGACAACACCTCCGTCACGGTGAAGGCCAACAGCGAGGACAAGGTCCAGGCCGCCAAGGAGGTGCTGCTGGTGAAGCTGGCCAAGCGCGGCATCAGCCTGCGGGTGCTGGAGTTCGGCGACATCGAGAAGACGGGCCTCGCGAACGTCAAGCAGCCCATCAAGCTCCAGCAGGGCATCCCGGTGGAGAAGTCCAAGGAGCTCATCAAGGTGCTCAAGGACTCGAAGATCAAGGTGCAGGCCTCCATCCAGGCGGATCAGCTTCGCGTGACGGGCAAGAACCGCGACGACCTGCAGGCCGCCATGGCGTTGTTCCGCAAGGAGCAGGACCGGCTGAGCCTGGACATGCAGTTCACCAACTTCCGCGACTGAGCGCCTCCCGCCATGCACGCCGCCCCCCCGGCCCTCCTCTCGCTCTGCCTGCTGCTCGCCTCCTCCGCCCCGCTCGCGCAGGAAGCCGCGCGCCCCAGCCGTCCGGTGCCCGTGCTCAAGAAGGCGCCGCGTCCGGAGGGCGGGCTCAAGGACTTCGGCTCGCCGCTGGTGCTCAAGCCGCTGACCGTCGAGGGCGCCACCGCGAACTTCTCCGCCCGGGTGGGCTGGCGCAAGGACACGCTCTTCGTGGGCGTGGAGGCCACGGACAACCAGCTGCTCGCGGGCGACCTCATCACCCTCACCCTGTCCTTCCCGGACGCGGGCCCCACCGCCACGGGCTACACCTACCGCTTCGCCTTCGACGGCCAGCGCACCTCCGCGGCCGACAGCGGCACGCCCCGGTTCGCGCAGGGGCTGGTGAACGCCTCGGTGCACCGCCGGGGCGACACGCTGGTGGTGGTGGCGATGGTGCCGGTGCGCGCCCTGCCCCGCTTCCCCGCGGTGGAGCCGCTCGTCATGGACCTGTGCGTCACCTACGAGGACCAGGACCAGGTGGGCCAGAAGACGGTGCCGGTGTCCAACTGCACGGGCGGCACGACGATGGTGGGCGAAGCGCTGCGGCTGCCGGACGACGCGCGCAAGAACCTCAAGCTCAAGCCCCCCGCGTCCGTCACCGCCCTGGAGGCGGCCCCCACGGGCTGGCTCGGCTGGGGCGTGATGCCCTATCCGGACTGGGCCCAGGGTGACGCGCCGCTCACGCCGCAGTCGCTGCGCGCGCTGGTGGCGCCCAAGGCGGTGGACGCGTCGAACATGGGCGTGAACGTGCCGGACACGTTGAGCCTGCCGGACGGGCGGCCGGTCGTTACCGTGCTCACCGGGAAGAATCCCTATGCCGTCGAGGGTCAATGCGACTCCGACGACGAGCTTCGGATGGGGCTCTACGTCGTATCGGGCAAGACGGCGCAGCAGGCGCTCGAGTGGCCGGCCGCCACCTGTGCGCTGGGTCGCGCCAGTTCCATCGAACTGGATGAAGAGGGAGCGCTGACCATCGGTTACTCGAACGGCGCCATCGTCAACTTCGTTTGGAGTGCGGACCACTTCGATCGAACCGAAATCGGAAAGCGGTAGACGCAGTGGAAGAAACCAAGAGCCTGTACATGATGACCCTCGGCTGCCCGAAGAACCGGGTGGACTCCGAGGTGATGCTGGGCACGCTGCGCACCCGCGGCTATTCGCTCGTGCAGGACCCTGCCGCCGCCCAGGTCATCGTCGTCAACACGTGCGCCTTCATTGGCCCGGCGAAGCAGGAGTCGGTGGACTCCATCCTGGAGATGGCGGAGCTCAAGAAGACGGGCGCGTGCAAGACGCTCGTCGTCACGGGCTGCCTGTCCCAGCGCTACGGCCAGGACCTGTCCCAGGAGATGCCGGAGGTCGACCACTTCCTGGGCACCAGCGCCTACGCGCAGATTGGTGACCTGCTGGCCGCCGAGGCGTCGCCGCGTCAGGTGATTCCGGATCCGGACTACATCCACAACGCCCAGACGCCGCGCATCAACTCGATGCCGAAGTACACGGCGTACCTGAAGATCTCCGAAGGCTGCGACAACGCCTGCGCGTTCTGCATCATCCCCACGCTGCGCGGCGGTCAGCGTTCGCGCACGGTGGAGGACATCCTCGCCGAGGCGCGCAACCTGGCGGACAGCGGCGTGCAGGAGCTGAACCTCGTCGCGCAGGACCTCACGGCCTACGGACATGATCTGCCCGGCAAGCCCAAGCTCCACGAGCTGCTCCGGGAGCTGGCGAAGGTGGACGTGAAGTGGATCCGCCTGCACTACGCCTACCCGCGCGTGTTCCCGGACGAGCTCATCGACGTCATCGCCTCCGAGCCGAAGATCGCCAAGTACCTGGACATGCCGGTGCAGCACGCCAGCGACAAGCTGCTCCTGTCCATGAAGCGCGGCCGCAACTCCAAGTTCCTCAAGGAGCTGCTCACCAAGCTGCGCGAGCGCGTGCCGAACCTCGTGATGCGCACCTCGCTCATCGTCGGCCTGCCGGGTGAGACGGAGGAGGACTTCGAGCTGCTCAAGGAGTTCGTGAAGGAGCAGCGCTTCCAGCGCCTGGGCGTCTTCCAGTACTCGGATGAAGAGGGCACCTCCGCGTTCGACCTGCCGAACAAGGTCCCCGCGAAGACCATCGAGCGCCGCTGGCGCGAGGTGATGGCCATCCAGAAGCGCATCAACCGCGAGCAGAACAAGAAGCTCGTGGGCCAGAAGCTCACCGTGCTGGTGGAGGGCCCCAGCGAGGAGTCCGAGCACCTGCTGGTGGGCCGCCACGAGGGCCAGGCGCCGGAGATCGACGGGCAGGTCTACATCAACGACGGTCTGGCGTACCCGGGCGAGTTCGTCACCGTGGAGGTGACGGAGGCGCACGACTACGACCTCATCGCCCGCGTGGTGGAGCGTCCGGACCCCAAGCAGCGCACGCACACCCCGCGCGAGGCCCCGCCCGCGCCCGTGCCCATGAAGGCGCTGAAGCGTCCCGCGGAGCCGCGGCCGGAGTAGTCACCGGCGGCGGTCGACAGCGCTACTTCGGATCCTCGGGCTCCAGCTCGCGCTCCTCGACGGGAGGCGGCTGCGGGCCCGAACCTTTGGTGGGCACCGCCACGCCCTCGCCCAGCGGCGTCGGCTGGCACTCGCACACCGTGCGCCGCGACGCGGTCTCCGTGACGAAGGCGCAGGTGGTGGGGCACTCGGGCTGGCGGCCCTCCTCCACCAGCGACACGGCGTAGCCGCGCGCGGCCTGGAGCGCGGCGTGACACGCGGGCAGGGTCTGCGCCAGTGACGTCCATGGCAGCCGGTGCTGCGTGTTGGCGCCGCGCTGGGTGGTGGGGAAGCTCAGGCCCACCTGACAGCCCGTCTCCAGGCGCTGGCCGTCCGCGCCCCGGGGCTCCACGTACAGCCGCACGCCCTCGGGCACGTCCCGGTACACCGCGCCGGAGAGGGCCACCGCGCCGTCCGGCTCGGGGTGCACGAAGACGCCGTAGCAGGCCTCCTCGCTGAAGGCCCCGCCCTCGCCCGCGCACTGCTGCCGGCCACCGTCCTCGGGCGTGCGCACGCGGGGCCTGCGCAGCACCAGCGCTCCGCCCTGCGCGTCCACGGTGGCGGTGAAGTGGCCCCACACGTCCGGCCCCAGACGGCCCAGGCTGCTCTGCGACGGCCAGCGGCCCGCGGCCTCCATCACCAGGGGGCGCACGCCCAGCCCGTCGGCCACCTCCACCGCGTCCACGGCGAAGGTGCGCGGCGGCAGGCCCGCGGCCGTCTCCAGCGGCTGGAGTCCCTGCGCCATCGCGGGGTCCACCGCCAGCCGGGAGAAGGGCTCGCGCGTCCCCAGGACGAAGGGGCCGGTGACGCTCGCGGTGCCTTGCGTTACCTGCACGGCGAGCAGCGCCCAGTCCCCCACGGGGTCGCGGCTGAGCTCCACGACGTGGGACTCGCGCGCCGCGTCCGACGCGCGCAGCTCCGCGTCGTAGGCTTCGCGAGGGCGCGTGGCGGTGAAGGTCACCTCGCGGCGCAGCGGATCCACGGTGAGCGCGTACGGGGCCAGCACGTCCTGCCCCAGCGTCACCGAGCAGCCCTTCTCACCGGAGAGCAGCACCGTGCGCAGGGGCGGCGCCACCGGGCCCACCGTCAGCGCGGGGGCCGGCACCTCGGGCCAGGAGCGGTGGCCACCGGACGGCTCGGGCACGCGCGCGGTGCCGGCGGGCGCGGGCGGTGTGCCGCCGAAGCAGCCGGTGGTCACGAGAGACAGCGGGCGCGCGACATCCAGCACGACGGGCACGGCCCGGCCCTCCAGCCGGCCCGCCACGGTCAGCCGCAGCGCGGGGGACGACAGGAGGGGCAGCGTCTGCCCCACGAGGCTCGTGGGACGCACGGGCCCCGGAGGCGCGGAGTGACATCCCGCGCCCAGCAGCACGCACCCTGCCAGCAGCACGCCGCGCATGGAGGGCGGCCTTCCTACTGCGACTTCGGCTTGGTGAAGTCGTCCACGCGGGTGCCCTCGGGCGGGTTCAGCTTGAAGCTGTCCGCCGCGATGCCCACGTTCGTCTTCAGGTCCACGAAGGCAATGGCGTTCTCACTGCCGTCCGGGTCCACCACGGTGCTCTTGAGCACCTGGGCCGTCGTCGGATCCACCTCCAGGCGCACCTGGCGGAAGCGGGGCTCCGTCTTCAACGGATCCAACACCAGCAGCGTGCCCTTGCAGTCCTTGCAGTCGCCCTTGGAGATGGCGAACTCCTGCTCGAGCTTCCCCTGGCCGAAGAGGAACGTCACCGACGCGGAGAGCTGGCTGGTGTCCATCGCGGCCACCGACAGCGTCTGCGCGGCCGGGTCGTACATGTACACCTTGTTGCCCGCGAGCACGAAGGTGCGGGGCGACGGGTTCGTGTACTCCCAGCGCATCAGGCCCGGCTTCTTGTACGTCACCGTGCCGGTGGACGACTGCGTGCGGCGGAAGGTCTTGTACTTGTAGTCCTGCTTGAAGCCCGACTTGAAGTCGCCCGTCTTCTCGTAGAAGGCCTGCATCCGGTCCACGAGCGTCTTCACCTCGGGCGTCATCTTCGGCGCGGGCTTCGGGGCGCTGGCGGCCGTCGCGGGCGTGCCCGTGCCCGCATCGGAGGGCTTCGCGGCGGGAGCCACCGCGCCGGCATCTGGCCGGCCCGCATCCGGCGTGCCCGAGGGCTTCGGCAGGGCGGCCGGGGCCTTCGCGGCGGGCGCGGACTTCGGCGCGGGCGCCGTCTGGGCCACGGGTGCGACGGGCGCGGCGGTGGTGGGGGCCTGCGGCACGGCGAGCAGCGTGAAGAGCAGGGATTCCAGCAACATGGCGTGCGCCTCCGGAGCAGGCACCGGGGTGCCCGCGGGGACCATCTACCGCATCCGGACGGCCCCCGGGGGGCCAGCATTCACCGCTGTGTGGCTTTGACCAGACGCTTCCGCTGCTTCACGCCCAGCAGGTAGAAGCGCTCGCGCAGGGCCTGGGCCTCGTCGGGCGTCAGGTCCCCGGAGCCTCCCAGGTGCTCGTCCCGCCAGGCGATCGCCCGGCTGATGCTCGCCGAGGCCGCCGCGGAGATGTTCAGGCTCTGGCTGAAGCCCTTCATGGGCACCCAGAAGGTGCCGTCCACGCCCGACAGCACGTCGTCACTCACGCCGAAGCGCTCGTTGCCGAACACCATGGCGAACTTCGTGTCGAAGCGCAGGCTGTAGAGGCTGGTGGCCCCTTCGCGCAGCGCGGACGCGTAGAGGCTGAAGCCCTGCCCCTTCAGGTGCTCGCGGCACTCCGCGAACGTCTTGTAGAGGTGCACGTCCAACCACTTGTCGCAGCCCTGGGCCACCCGCGAGTTGGGGATGAAGGGCGCGTCCGGGTTGATGACGACGTGCACCTCCTGCACGCCCATGGACTCGCAGGTGCGCAGCACCGCGGCCATGTTGAAGTTGTCCTCCAGCCGGTCGAGCACCACGGTGAAGTTGCGCGTGCGCTGGCTGACGACGCGGTCGATGCGCTCCTTGCGTTCGTCGAGCAGGAACTGCTCCGGCTCGACGACGTCGCGCTCGAACTTCTCGTAGCGGGGGCCTCCACCAGCCATCGACTCAGCGCCTCCCGCCGGACTTCTTCGCGGCGGACTTCTTCGCGGATGTCTTCCGCACGGGCTTCCTCGCGGACGCCTTCACCGGGGCCTTGCGAACGGCCTTCTTCGCCACCGGCTTGCGCGAGGTCTTCTTCGCGGCGGCCTTCTTCGCCACGGACTTCTTCGCCACGGCCTTGCGAGCACCGACCGCCTTCTTCGCCACGGCCTTCTTCGCGGCGGCCTTCTTCGCCACGGGCCTGCGCGCGGCCTGCTTCGCTGCGGCCTTCTTCGCCGGGACCTTCTTCGCCGGGGCCTTCTTCGCCGCGGCCTTCTTCACGGGGGCCTGCTTCGCGGAGGACGCCTTCTTCGCGGGAGCGGCAGCCGCGCGCTTCGGCGGGGCCTCCGTGTGGATCTTCTCGGTGCGGCCGGTGAAGAGCACCTCCGCCACCGCGTCCATTAGCGCCTGCATGCCCTCGCCCGTCGCGCAGGAGACCGGGTACACGCGGATGCCACGGCGGCGCAGGGCCTCCGTGAAGGGCCCCAGCCGCTCGCGGGCCTCCGTCAGGTCCAGCTTGTTCGCGGCCACGACCTGCGGCTTGCTGGCCAGCTCCGCGCTGTACTTCTTCAACTCCACGTTGAGGATGTTGAAGTCGTCCAGCGGCTTGCGGCCCTCGCCCTCGGCACCCATGTCGATGAGGTGCACCAGCACCTTGCAGCGCTCCACGTGGCGCAGGAACTGGTGGCCCAGGCCCACGCCCTCGCTGGCGCCCTCGATGATGCCGGGGATGTCCGCCATGACGAAGGACAGGTTGTCCTTGTACTGGACCATGCCGAGGTTCGGCACGAGCGTGGTGAACGGGTAGTCCGCCACCTTGGGCCGCGCCCGGCTCACGCGCGAGATGAACGTGCTCTTGCCCGCGTTGGGGAAGCCCAGCAGGCCCACGTCCGCCAGCAGCTTCAGCTCCAGCCGCAGGGTGATCTCCTCACCCTGGGTGCCGTCCTGCGCGAAGCGCGGCGTCTGGCGCGTGGAGGTGGCGAAGTTCATGTTGCCCAGGCCGCCGCGGCCGCCCTTGGCCGCCACGTACTCCTGGCCCGGCTCGCTCAGGTCCACCAGCAGGTCGCCGGTGTCGTTGTTGCGGATCAACGTGCCCACCGGCACCTGGAGCACCATGTCCTCGGCCCCGTGACCGTTGCAGTCACTGCCCATGCCGTGCTCGCCGTTCTTCGCCCGGTGGTGCTGCTGGTAGCGGTAGTCCAGGAGCGTGGTGAGCTGCGGGTTCGCGACGAACGACACGGAGCCGCCGTTGCCGCCGTCCCCGCCGTTGGGACCGCCCCGCTCGATGAACTTCTCGCGCCGGAAGGACACGGCGCCGTTCCCGCCGTCTCCCGCCTTCACGTAGATGCGTACTTCGTCGACGAACTTCATGGGGCGAACGCCCTCCTGGAAAAATACAAAGCGGGCCGTCCTCGCATCCAACCGTCCGCGAGGACGGGGTGGACCGGGAACGACCCGCTCGGGGATGCCGTGCCCGGGGTTGCCCCCGGAGCAGCCAACTAGGCGCTCGCCTGCTCAGCGGCGGCGGCCGGGTACACCGACACCTTCTTCTTGTCGCGGCCGAGGCGCTCGTACTTCACCACGCCGTCCACCGTCGAGAAGAGGGTGAAGTCGCGGCCGAGCTTCACGTTCGTGCCCGGGTGGATGACCGTGCCGACCTGCCGCACGAGGATGCTGCCCGCGGAGATGGTCTCGCCGCCATACACCTTCACGCCGCGGTACTGCGGGTTGGAATCACGCCCGTTGCGCGAAGAACCCTGTCCCTTTTTATGGGCCATGACACCTGCTCCTTGAAGTTCGTGACTGAAAAAGTCCGGGAAGGCAGCGACCGACTAGCCGGAGATCGAGGTGACCTTCACCTCGGTGTACGGCTGGCGGTGGCCACGGCGACGCGTCCAGCCTTCCTTCTCCTTGCGGAAGTGGAGGACGCGGCGGTGCTTGTCCTGCGCCAGCACCTTGCCCACGACCTTCGCTCCCGACACCGTCGGCTGCCCCACCTTCGGGCTGTCCGAGCCGCCCAGGAGGAGGACCTCGGTGAAGGAGACCTCGGCGCCGATGTCCCCGGTGATCTTCTCGATCCGGAGAACGTCGCCTTCGGCAACGCGGTACTGCTTCCCGCCTGTGCGAATGACTGCGTACATCGTCGAACCCCTGTCAGCTTCGGGTTGGTTCAACCCATGGAATCCAACGCGCATTTCGGACGGCGGACCGCCCGGCGCGCTAAAAGACGGCGGGACTTACGGGAAACCCCGGGGGGAGTCAAGGCACATGGCGGATCAGACCTCCCCGCCGCCCCTATTTACTTTTGAATGGAATTCCCGGAATAAAGTCTACTGGAAAGCAAGCGGATGATCGCTAGGATGCGCGCCGCTTGAAACCCAACCTGTACCTCATTTCGAGGGGGAGACACACCATGAAGAAGATCATGTTCGGCTTGGCGGCCATGGCCTCGCTCACGCTCACGGCTTGCGGCGGCAGCGTTTGCGACGACGCGAAGGATGCCGGCTCGCACCTGAAGTCCGTCTACGAGAGCTGCGGCATCGACGCCTCCGACATCGAGTTCACCGACGAGGATCTGAAGAGCTGCGAGGAGAGCACCAAGTCCTGCACGGACGACGACAAGGAGAAGCTGAGCGCCTTCACGGACTGCGTGAGCGACATCAGCGACTGTGCCGACAAGACCCAGGGCGAGCAGACGGCGCTCCTCGGCAAGCTCGTCACCTGCAGCGGCAAGATCTCCGGCCTCAGCTCCGGCTGTAGCACCAACTAGTCGTCCGCCGCTGAAGCAGGTCAGGGCCCGGTTCCCTCTCCAGGGAATCGGGCTCTTTCGTTGCGGGCTCCCGCCGCGCGCGCGCCCAGGGCCCGGCCCACCACGCGGTGGCGCTGCTGGTACTCCAGCTCCAACGGGTCCAGCCGCAGGCCGCGCTCGTAGGCCTCCAGGGCGCGCTGCAGCTGGCCGTCGCGCTCCAGCGCGCCGCCGGTGAGGAAGTGCACCCGCGCGGCGCCCACCGCCTGTGGCTGCTCGGTGAGGTACTCGCGGCGCAGGGCCTCCGCCTGCCCGGGGGTGAGGCCCGCCTCCAGGCACCGGGCGACGCCCCGGGGGTTGCCCAGCCGTGCGTCGTAGCGGGCCCGACGCAGCGGCAGCCCCAGCGTGTCGCCCGCGTCCCTCACGCGGCCCAGCAACGACTCCAGGCGCGCCTGCTGCCCGCGCGACAGGGGCCGATGCCGCAGGGCGGACAGGGTCGTCCACACGTCGCGCGCCCGCTCCCGTACGGCGTCCATGTCCACGTCCGGCGCCAGCCCCAGCACCGTGTAGTGGGTGCCATCCCCGCCGGGCCGCTCGCGGTGCGCCTCCAGGACCCGCTCCGCCTCGGCGTCGTCGGGGAGCTCCCGGGGCGTGGGCGGCGCGGAGGCCGGGGCGCCGGAGAGGTGCTGCTCCACGCGGGCCTTCAACGTGGCCGACGGCGCGACGAACTGGACGCCGAAGCCCGGGCACATGCTCCAGGCGCGGGCCTGCTCGGGCGAGACGTGGCGCACCACCTCGCACGTGACGGCCAGCGGCCCCGTGCGCAGCGGCAGCACCACCTGGACCCGCGCGAACAGCGGGGGCAGCTCCCCCGTCGCGTGCAGGAACACCCCGCCGCGCGACAGGTCGGAGCCCGTGAAGGGCAGGGGCTGCGTGCCCGGATGCAGCAGCACCTGCACCGGGAGGGACCCACCGCCCGTGCCACGGCCGGAAGCCTTGGGAGGCGCCACGGGCGGGGCCATGGGAGGGGTCCGCTGGGGCCCCCCCGGCGGCGGCGTCCGGCCACCCCCCGCGGCGGGCACGGGGGATGCGGACGGGGAGGCGCCCACGGGGCCGACGCGCGGCGGTGGGGTCCGCACCACCAGGCTCTGCTCCAGCGCGATGCGCAGGGCGAGCGCACTGGGGAAGCGCTCCTCGGGCGTCTTCGCCAGCGCACGCAGGACGACGGCCTCCACCGCGGCCGGCACCCCGGGTTGCACCGAGCGCAGCGGCGGCGGCTGCCGCGTCTGGTGCGCCACGAGCTGCGCCGTGAGCCCCTCGTCGGGAAAGGGCAGCCGCCCGGTGAGGAGCTGGTAGGCGATGACGCCCATCGCGTACAGGTCCGCCCGGCCATCCAGGCGCCGGCCCAGCGACTGCTCGGGCGCCATGTACTCCGGCGTGCCCACGATGATGCCCGCCAGCGTCTCCGGCATGCTCGCGTCGAGCAGCTTCGCGATGCCGAAGTCGAGCACCTTCACGAACGGCATCCCCCGCCCGCGCTTCACCAGGAAGATGTTGTCCGGCTTCAGGTCGCGGTGAACGATGCCCCGCGCGTGCGCGGCCTCCAGCGCGTCGCACACCTGGGACAGCACGGGAATCACCGCCGCGGCCGACAGCGGCGTCCCCACCCAGGCCGACAGCGGTGCCCCTTCCAGGTACTCCATGATGAGGTACGGACGCAGCGCCGCGGCGTTGAGGTCGTAGATGCTGACGATGTTCTCGTGACCGATGAGGTTCACCGCCCGGGCCTCGGCGTGGAAGCGCTGCACCAGCTCCGGGTAGCGCGCCAGGTGCTCGTGCAGCACCTTCACCGCCACCCGGCTGCCAATGGACTCGTGCTCCCCCAGGTACACGGAGCCCATCC